>NZ_JBIBBY010000006.1:354766-470363 GCF_042900905.1 Streptomyces sp. NPDC012827
GGCGGGCCGCCGTGCCCGGGGCCGGGTCGGGCGGGGGGGCCGGGGCGGCCGGGGCCCCGGGCGGCCGGCCCCCCGGCGGGGGGGGGCGGGCCCGGGGGGGGCGCGCCCCCGCCGCGCGGGACGTCCGCCCGCCCGGCGGCTCGCTGTCCGCCGGCGGCGTCCGCCCGTACGGCCCCGGCGGGCCGCACCGCTCTCCGGCCCGTGCCCGCAGCCGTACGACGGCCCCGCGCACGGGTCTCACACGGCCCGGCCCCGCCGGGCCCCTCCGCAGGAAGGAACAGCATGAGCATCATCGTCGTCAGCGGCACCGGCACCGAGATCGGCAAGACGGTCGTCACGGCGGCCGTCGCCGCCGTCGCGACCGCCGCCGGACGGTCGGTCGCGGTCCTGAAGCCCGCGCAGACCGGGGTCGGCCCGGACGAGCGGGGCGACGCCGACGAGGTCGTACGGCTCTCGGGGGCGGCCGCCTCGGCCGAGCTGGGCCGGTTCCCGGAGCCGCTGGCGCCGGGCACGGCGGCGCTGCGGGCCGGGCTCGCCCCGGTCGGGCCGCGTCAGGTCGCCGAGGCGGCGCGCGCCCTGGCGGCCGAGCACGATCTGGTGCTGGTGGAGGGCGCGGGCGGGCTCCTGGTCCGTTTCGACGAGGAGGGCGGCACGCTCGCCGACGCGGCAGGTCTGCTCGGCGCGCCGGTCCTCGTGGTGACACCGGCGGGTCTCGGGACGCTCAACTCCACGGCCCTGACGGCCGAGGCGCTGCGGGCGCGCGGGATCGACCAGCTCGGCGTGGTGGTCGGCAGCTGGCCGGCCGAGCCCGACCTGGCGGCCCGCTGCAATCTGGTGGATCTCCCGCGGTCGGCCGCCGCCCCGCTGCTCGGGGCCGTGCCGGAGGGCGCGGGGACGCTCGACCCGGCGGCGTTCCGCGCGGCGGCGGGCGGCTGGCTGGCCCCGGCGCTGGGCGGGACGTGGGACGCGGACGCGTTCGCCGCGGCTCATGCTCCGGCGGCTGTGGGCTCCGTACGCTGACCGCATGCGCGCACACGTACAGGAGATCGTCGTCGACTGCGGTGACCCGGCCCGCCTCGTGCGTTTCTGGGCGGGGCTGCTGGGCGGGGAGCCGGTCGACCGGAGTGCCGACTGGTCGTACGTGGATCCGCCCGGGTTCACGCGTCTGGCGTTCCAGCGGGTGCCGGAGGGCAAGTCGGTCAAGAACCGCGTCCACCTGGACGTGGAGGTGGCCGATCCGGTGGCGGCGGCCGAGGAGGTGCTGGCGCTCGGCGCGCGGCGGTCCGGCGGCCTGGTGACGGACGAACAGGGCTCGTTCCAGGTGATGTCCGACCCCGAGGGCAACGAGTTCTGCTTCGTGACGGGATGATCTTGATCCGGGCCAGGAGGTAGGTTCGGAAGGCAGGAGACCGTCAACGAGGGGAACCCGTCGTGGTGTTGCCGTTCCGATTCGCCGTCAACATGCTCAGGGAACCGGACTCCGGTGGCGAGTGGCGGAGCCGCTGCCGCCGGGCCGAGGAGCTGGGCTACGACGTGATCCTGGTGCCCGACCACCTGGGGATGCCGGCGCCGTTCCCCGCCCTGGTGGCGGCGGCCGAGGCCACCACGCGGCCCCGGGTGGGCACCTTCGTCCTCAACGCGGGTTTCTGGAACCCGGCGTTGCTCGCCCGCGAGGTGACGACGACCGCCGCCCTGACCGGGGGCCGCCTCGAACTGGGCCTGGGCACCGGCTACGTACGGGCGGAGCACGAGCGGGCCGGCATCCCCTTCCTGCCCCCGGGCGGCCGGGTGGACCATCTGGCGCGGGTCGCCGGGGAGCTGTCCGGGGCGCTGAAGGGCGGCGCGGGAGCGCCGCCCGTTCCGCTGCTGATCGGCGGCAACGGGGACCGGGTGCTGCGGCTCGCCGCGCGGCACGCCGACGTGACGGCCTTCTCCGGGGGCCGGTTCACCGGTGAGTCGGTGACGGTGCTGACGGCGGAGGAGCTCGGTGACCGGGTCGCGGCGTACCGCGGCTTCGAGGAGGCGGCCGGACGCACCGCCCCGGCGGAGCTGAACCTGCTGATCCAGCGCGTGGCCGTGACGGAGGACCCGGCCGCCTGGGCGGCGGACTTCCACGCCGACGCCCCCTACCTCACGGTGGAGCAGATCCTCCGCCTGCCGATCCTCGCCGTGGGTACGGTGGACGGGATCGCGGAGCGGCTCCTGACGCTCCGGGAGCGGTTCGGCTTCTCGTACTTCACCGTGCTCGACGACGCGATGGAGACGTTCGCCCCGGTGATCGGGCGGCTGCGCGGGCGGTGACGCCGCCGCGGCCGGCGGCCCGTCCTGCTCCGTGGAACGCGGTCGACGCCGGCCGCCCGGCGGTGGTGGGATCTCCCCATGGACGATCTTCGGATACGGGCCGCGGTGGCGGCCGACATCGACGCCGTGCTCGCCTTCTGGAAGGTGGCCGCGGAGGGGACGAGCATCAGCGACGACCACGCCGGGGTGGCGCGGCTCGTCGAGCGGGACCCCGAGGCTCTGCTGCTCGCGGAGCGGGTGGGCGAACCGGCCGGCGGGGCCGGTGACGGGAGTGGGGCACTCGTCGGGACGGTGATCGCCGGCTTCGACGGCTGGCGGTGCCACCTCTACCGGCTCGCCGTCCACCCGGGCCACCGCCGCCGGGGCATCGGCGGCGCCCTGATCGCGGCGGCCGAGGAGCGTTTCGTACGCCTCGGCGGGCGGCGCGTCGACGCGATGGTGCTCGACCGGAACCGGCTCGGCCGGGCGGCGTGGCGGGCTGCGGAGTACGGCGCCGACGAGGAGTGGACCCGCTGGGTGAAGCCGCTGGCCCCGGCGGCCGGCGCGGCGCGGAAGCCGGACGCGCCCTGACCGGTTCTTCGCTTTGCCCGTCCTTTACCCTGGACGGGCAGAATCGATCAACCGATCATCCCGATCGCCCCGACCATCCCGGTCGATTTCCGGTACGACCGAAAGGTGTGAGCGTCCGCCCATGGGCGAGCCTCCCAGTAGCCCCATCCGCGGCCGAGATCGCGCGGTCCACCCCTCCCTGACTGATCATGGGACTCGTCGAGGGACGGAGGTGAAACGATGATCGAGGTCCTGCTGCTGCTCGTGGCGCTGCTGCTCTCCGTCGCCTGTGGTGCCTTCGTCGCCGCCGAGTTCTCGCTGACCACGGTCGAGCGCGGCGAGCTGGAGGCCGCCGCGGGCCGCGGCGAGCGCGGCGCGGCCGGTGCCCTCAAGGCCGTCCGGTCGCTCACCTTCCAGCTCTCCGGGGCTCAGCTCGGCATCACCGTGACCAACCTGATCGTCGGCATGCTGGCCGAGCCGTCGGTCGCCGCGCTGATCCGGGGACCCGCCGAGGCGGTGGGCCTGTCGCCCTCGCTGGCCTCCTCCGTCGCGCTCGTGCTCGGTACGGCCCTGTCCACCGTGGTCCTGATGGTGGTCGGTGAGCTGGTTCCCAAGAACTGGGCGATCTCCTCGCCCCTGGCCGTGGCCAAGGTGGTCGCCACCCCGCAGCGGGTCTTCACGGCCGCCTTCAAGCCGCTGATCAGCCATCTGAACAACACCGCCAACCGGATTCTGCGCCGTCTGGGCATGGAGCCGGCGGAGGAGCTGGCCTCGGCCCGTTCCCCTCAGGAGCTGGTGGCCCTCGCCCGGCACTCCGCCAGGGAAGGGGCCCTGGAGCAGGACACGGCCGAGCTGTTCGTCCGTACCCTCAACCTCTCCGAGCTGACCACCGAGAACGTGATGACGCCCCGCGTGCAGGTCACCGCGCTGGAGGTGCAGGCCACCGTCGAGGACGTCGCCAACGCGACCCGGGCGACCGGCCTGTCCCGCTTCCCCGTCTACCGGGGCAACCTCGACACGGTGGTCGGCATCGCCCACGTCAAGGACGTCCTGGCCATACCGGCCGCGGAGCGTCCGCGCCGCCGGATCGGCGAGATCCTGCGCGAGCCGCTGCTCGTCCCGGAGACGCTGACCGTGGACCGGCTCCTCGACCGGCTGTCGGGCAAGCAGACCATGGCCGTCGTCATCGACGAGTACGGCGGTACGGCCGGGGTCGTGACCCTGGAGGACATCGTCGAGGAGGTCGTCGGCGAGGTGCGCGACGAGCACGACCCGCACGAGACGCCCGACCTGGCGCGGGCGGGCGAGGACGCGGACGGCCGCGAGCTGTGGTCCGCCGACGGGGCCGCCCGTACGGACCAGCTCCGCACGATCGGACTGCGGGTGCCGGACGGGCCGTACGAGACGCTCGCGGGCGTGCTCGCCACCGAGCTGGGCCGGATCCCGGCCGTCGGCGACAGCGTGGAGCTGGCCGGCTGGCAGCTCGACGTGGTGGACGCCTCGGGCCGGCGGGCCGCCCGCGTGCTGCTGCACGCGCCGGTCGCGACCGACGGGGACGAGACCGCGGAGGCGGGCCGATGACCGCGATCCAGTTGCTGATCGGCCTGCTGACGCTGGTCGTCAACGCCTTCTTCGTCGGCGCCGAGTTCGCCCTGATCTCGGTGCGCCGCAGCCAGATCGAGCCGCTGGCCGAGTCCGGCGACCGGCGGGCGCGCAGCGTCATGTGGGGTCTGGAGCACGTCTCGGCGCTGCTCGCCGCGGCCCAGCTCGGCATCACCCTGTGCACCCTGGTCCTGGGCATCGTGGCCGAGCCGGCCATCGCCCACCTGCTCGAACCCCTCTTCGACGCGGTGGGGGTGCCGCACGGCCTGGTGCACCCGATCTCGTTCGTGATCGCCCTCGCGGTGGCCACCTACCTGCACATGCTGCTGGGCGAGATGGTGCCGAAGAACATCGCCCTGGCCGAGCCGACGCGGACGGCGCTGGCACTCGGCCCGCCGCTCGTCGCCCTGGCCCGGGCGCTGCGGCCGGTGATCTTCACGATCAACGCCTTCGCGAACGCGCTCCTGAAGCTGCTGCGGGTGGAGGCGAAGAACGAGGTGACGGCCACCTTCTCGGACGACGAGCTGGCCCGGATGGTCACCGACGCCGGGGACGCGGGACTGCTCGACGACCGGGCCGCCGAGCGCCTGCGCGACGCCCTCGAACTGGGGCGCCGCCCCGTGCGGGACGTGGTCATGCCGGTGACGCGGGTCATGTACGCGCAGGTCGGAACGACTCCGGAGCAGCTGGAGGCACTCTCCGCGCAGTCGGGTTTCTCCCGCTTCCCGGTCGTGGACTCGGGCCGCCGGATCCTCGGCTACCTGCACGTCAAGGACGCCCTGGACATCACGCCGCGCGACCTGCCGTTCCCGGTCTCGGCGCTGCGCCCGATCGCCCGGGTGCGGGCGGCGACACCGCTGGACGACGTCCTGACGGCGATGCGGCGCAGCCGGACCCATCTGGCGGCGGTGCTGGACGAGGACGGCAAGCTGGCCGGCCTCGTGACCATGGAGGACGTGCTGCGCGAACTGGTGGGGCGGCCCGCGGCTCCCTGACGGGTACGCCGGCCGGCGGGTGAGCCGGCGAAGGTGAGGCGGGAGGGTCCCGGGCGCATCGCCCGGGACCCTCCCGCGTGCCGCCGGGCGGTTCCCCGCGACATCCCGCGCATACCGCGCGGTATGATCGCTCCGCCATGGAGATGAATGCCGCATACAACAGTTTTGTCGCCCTGGGCGACAGCTTCACCGAGGGCATGTCCGACCTGCTGCCCGACGGCTCCTACCGGGGCTGGGCCGATGTCCTCGCGAGCCGCCTGGCCGCCCGGAACCCTGACTTCCGGTACGCCAACCTCGCGGTGCGCGGCAAGCTCATCGGACAGATCGTGGCGGAGCAGGTGGACACGGCCGCCGCGATGGAGGCCGACGTGGTGACCCTCGTCGGGGGGCTCAACGACACCCTGCGGCCCAAGGTCGACATGGCACGGGTGCGGGACCTGCTCACCGAGGCGGTGGAACGCCTGGCGCCCACCTGCGGCCGGCTCGTCCTCATGCGCAGCCCCGGCCGCAACGGCCCGGTGATGGAGCGCTTCCGGCCCCGGATGGAGGAGCTCTTCACCCACATCGACACCCTCGCCGCCCGGCACGGCGCCCTGGTGGTCGACCTCTACGGGGAGCCGGTGCTCGGCGACCCCCGGCTGTGGGACGTGGACCGGCTGCACCTGACGGCGGAGGGCCACCGGCGCGTGGCCGAGGCCGTGTGGCAGGCTCTCGGCATGCCGCCCGAGGAGGACTGGCGGGAGCCGCTGCCGCCCATCGGCCGGCCGCGGTGGGCGACCCGCCGGATCGCGGACGCCCGCTTCGCCCGGGAGCACCTGGGGCCCTGGATCGGCCGGCGGCTGACCGGCCGCTCGTCGGGTGACGGACGCGCCCCCAAGCGCCCCGAGCTGCTGCCGTACGAGCCCGGGGGCGTGACCTCCGAGGCGGGGCGGCGGGCCGCCCCGTGAGCTGCGTCTCGTAGCAAGCTCCAGCCCGGACCGTGGCGCTGGCCTGCACAAACCGCCAGTAGAATCAGGACACGTGACTGCTGCCACGGTGAAGCCCCGTATCCCTAACGTCCTGGCCGGCCGCTACGCATCCGCGGAGCTCGCCGTCCTCTGGTCCCCCGAGCAGAAGGTGAAGCTGGAGCGCCGGCTGTGGCTCGCCGTGCTGCGTGCGCAGAAGGACCTCGGGATCGAGGTTCCGGACGCGGCTCTCGCCGACTACGAGCGCGTGCTGGACCAGGTCGACCTGGCCTCCATCGCGGAGCGCGAGAAGGTCACCCGGCACGACGTGAAGGCGCGCATCGAGGAGTTCAACGCCCTCGCCGGTCACGAGCACGTCCACAAGGGCATGACCTCGCGCGACCTCACCGAGAACGTCGAGCAGCTGCAGATCCGGCTCTCCCTGGAGCTGGTGCGGGACCGTACGGTCGCCGTCCTCGCCCGCCTGGGCAAGCTCTCCGCCGAGTACGCGGAGCTCGTCATGGCCGGCCGCTCGCACAACGTCGCCGCGCAGGCCACCACCCTGGGCAAGCGGTTCGCGACCGCCACGGACGAGCTGCTCGTCGCCCACGGCCGCCTCGAGGAGCTCCTCGGCCGGTACCCGCTGCGCGGCATCAAGGGCCCGGTCGGCACCGCGCAGGACATGCTCGACCTGCTCGGCGGGGACGCCTCGAAGCTGGCCGAGCTGGAGAGCCGGATCGCCGGTCACCTCGGTTTCGCCCACGCCTTCACCTCGGTCGGCCAGGTCTACCCGCGCTCGCTCGACTACGACGTGGTCACGGCGCTGGTGCAGCTGGCCGCCGCACCCTCCTCGCTCGCCAAGACGATCCGCCTGATGGCGGGCCACGAGCTGGTCACGGAGGGCTTCAAGCCCGGCCAGGTCGGCTCCTCGGCGATGCCGCACAAGATGAACACCCGCTCCTGCGAGCGCGTGAACGGGCTGATGGTCATCCTGCGCGGGTACGCGTCGATGACCGGCGAGCTGGCCGGTGACCAGTGGAACGAGGGCGACGTGTCCTGCTCGGTGGTCCGCCGCGTGGCGCTGCCGGACGCGTTCTTCGCCCTGGACGGCCTCCTGGAGACCTTCCTCACCGTGCTCGACGAGTTCGGCGCCTTCCCCGCCGTGATCGCCCGTGAGCTCGACCGCTACCTGCCCTTCCTGGCCACCACCAAGGTCCTCATGGGCGCGGTCCGCGCCGGTGTCGGCCGCGAGGTCGCCCACGAGGCGATCAAGGAGCACGCCGTGGCCTCCGCGCTCGCGATGCGCGAGCAGGGTGCCGAGCGCAACGAGCTGCTCGACAAGCTGGCGGCCGACGAGCGCATCCCGCTGGACCGGGCGCAGCTCGACGAGCTGATGGCGGACAAGCTCTCCTTCACGGGCGCCGCGGCCGACCAGGTCGCCTCCGTCGTCGCCCGCGTCGAGGAGATCCTCAAGCAGCACCCCGAGGCCGCCGCCTACACGCCCGGAGCGATCCTCTGACCCGGGCCCCCCGGTTCACCCAGCAGCAGCTGGAGGCCGCTCGCGACCGCGTCGTCCCCGACGTGGTCGCGAGCGGCCTCTCCGTGCTGTTCTGCGGGATCAATCCGGGTCTGATGTCGGCGGCGACGGGCCATCACTTCGCCCGCCCGGGCAACCGCTTCTGGCCGGTGCTCCACCTGTCCGGGTTCACCCCGCGCCTGCTGCGGCCCGACGAGCAGGAGGAACTCCTGTCGTACGGCCTGGGGATCACCAACGTGGTCGCGCGGCCGACCGCGCGCGCCGACGAGCTGAGCCGCGAGGAGTACCGCGAGGGCGGCCGGATCCTGGCGGAGAAGGTGGAGCGGCTGGCGCCGCGCCGGCTGGCGGTGGTCGGGGTCACGGCGTACCGGACGGCGTTCGACGAGCCGAAGGCGGTGATCGGGCCACAGGAGCGGACGTTCGGTGCCACCCGGATCTGGGTGCTGCCGAACCCGAGCGGGCTGAACGCCCACTGGACGACGGCGACGATGGCCGAGGAGTTCGCCCGGCTCCGCGAGGCGGCACGCACGCCGGAGGTCTGACCACACCCCGCGGCGGTCCCGGGGCGGGCCGGCCTCCGTCAGGGCGGGTCGACCGTGGTCACGAGGGCGAGGAGCTGGAAGGGCAGCTCCTTGTCCCACTGGGAGACGCCGAGGCCGACCCAGCGCCCGTCCGCCCGCCACAGCCGCAGGTCCGGGACGTGACAGCTCAGGGTCGCCCACGGCTCCGGTATCTCCTCGCCGTCCATGCTCCGCTCCAGGACGGAGTGGAGGCTCAGCTCGGACGGCGGGCCCCAGCGCGCGGTGAGCAGGACGGAGAGCCCGTCCCGTTCCGCTTCGTACTGGTCCTCGGCGAGCGCGCGGCGCGTGCCGTCGTCGTCCCAGAACTCCTCGCTCGTGGCGAGCTCACCGAGGTGGAAGCCGGGCCCGCTGTCGAGGGGGCCGGATCGCTCCGGGCGGGCCGGGAAGGCGCGGGCGCGGAGCAGGTCGAGGGTCGCCAGGTGCCGTGCCGTGGTCATGGGGCCAGTAAACCGCCCGCCACCGACAGTTGGCGTCCCGTCAGGAGCCGGGGAGGGTGCCCGGCACGCGGGGCCCGGGGCCGCCGGTCGCCGCGTCCCCACCCATTGAGTACCATCCGGCTCAGACGCGCACGAGCTGGGAGGACACACGGTGGGGCGGCTGACCGGCGGGGATCCGTCTCTTCTGCGGCGGATCAACTCCGCGGTGGTGCTCCATGCCCTGCGGGGTGCCGACGCTCCGACCCTGACGGATCTGACCCGGATCACGGGTCTGTCCCGGCCGACGGTCGAAGGGGTCGTCGAGGGCCTGATCGGGAGCGGGCTCGTCGTCGAGGCGGCGCCCGAGGAGGGCGAGGCCCGGCGCCAGGGGCGCCCGGCCCGGAGGTTCCGCTTCCGGGCGGAGGCGGGTCACCTCCTCGGTGTCGAGATCGGCCCCCACCGCGTCGCCGCCCTCCTCTCGGGCCTGGACGGCCGCATCATCGGCGCCGGATCGCGCGAGGTGTCGGAGTCGGCGCCCGAGGACGAGCGGCTGGAGAGGGTCCGGACGGTCGTGGCCGATGTGCTGCGCCGGGCCGGCGTCGCCCGGTCGAACCTGCGGGCCGTGGGCGTCGGCACCCCGGGGATCGTGGAGGCGGACGGCACGGTACGGCTGGGCACGGCGCTGCCCGGCTGGACGGGTCTCGCGCTCGGCGAGCGGCTGCGGCGCTCCTTCCGCTGCCCGGTCATCGTGGAGAACGACGCCAACGCCGCGGCGGTCGCCGAGCACTGGAAGGGCGCCGCGACCGACTCCGACGACATCGTCTTCGTCCTGGCCGGGCTCAGCCCGGGGGCGGGCTCGCTGATCGGCGGCCGGCTGCACCGGGGGTACGGCGGCGCGGCGGGCGAGATCGGCGCGCTGCACCTGCTGGGACGCGAGGTCACGCCGGAACACCTGCTGTCGACCACGGACGAGCCGCTGCACCCGCTGGACGAGCAGGCGGTCGCCGAGGTGTTCGCGCTGGCCCGGCAGGGTGACGTACGGGCGCGGGCGGCGGTGGAACGGTTCATCCAGCGGCTCGTGCACGACGTGGCGGCGCTCGTCCTGGCGCTCGATCCCGAGCTGGTGGTGGTGGGCGGCTGGGCCGCCGGTCTGGACGGGGTGCTCCAGCCGCTGCGGGAGCAGCTGGAGCGGTTCTGTCTGCGTCCGCCCCGGGTGGCGCTGTCCCTGCTCGGGGAGGCGGCGGTGGCCACGGGCGCCCTGCGGCTGGCCCTGGATCATGTCGAGGAGCAGCTGTTCGCCGTCGAGGGAACGGTGACGGCCCGCCGCTGACCGCCCGGAAGGGGCGGCCGGTGGCGGGCCGGACCGGGTCCCTAAGGGCCGGTGGCTCGGGCGTCCCGGTCTCAGGAGGCCATGACCAGGTCGACGGAGTCGCCGAAGGTGAGGCGGCAGGTGTCGGCGCGGTAGGTGGCCACGGAGATCGCGGCCGTACGTCCCCCGGAGAGGTAGCGGGTCGTCACGACGAGCACGGGCGCACCCGGCAGCCGGTCGAGTTCCTTCGCGTCGTCCGCGCGGGCCGAGCCGAGCTCCACGGAGCGGTCCTGCCCGTCCAGGGACAGATGGTGGAGCTCCCGCAGCACCGAACGGGCGCGGGCCGGGCCCGTGGCGTCGATGGCGGTGAGCCGGGGGACGGAGCCCTCGGGGACGTACAGCAGCTCGGCCGCGACCGGCTGGCCGTGGGAGACGCGCAGGCGGCGGACGACGTGCACCCGCTCCTCCGCCTCGGTCTCCAGCGTCCGCGCGACGGCGGGCGGCGGCACGTCGACGGAGGAGTCGAGCGCCTGCCAGCCGTCGTCACCGGCGCCGGGCCACGAGTGCTGCGTGGTGGAGACGTCCACGCCGACGCGCGGCGGGGCGACCGTGGTGCCGACGCCCCGGCGGCGCTGGAGCCGGCCCTCCAGCTCCAGCTGTTCGAGGGCCTGGCGGAGCGTGGCCCGCGCGACGCCGAAGCGCGCCGCCAGCTCCCGTTCGTTGGGCAGGATCTCCCCGACCGCGAACTCGGAGTCGAGCGCTTCCCCGATCACCGTCTTCAGGTGCTGGTACTTGGGCTCCGGCACCGGTTCCAGCTGAGTGGTCCCCACCCTGATCCTCCGCAATCGCCGTGTCCCGCGGCGTCTTTTCCGCGCCCTTGTTTATTAAAGGTTCCTGCACTAACTCTGCGACCATAGGACGCGTCACACCCTTGGTCAAGACCAATCCTCGGCCCAGGGGGCCCAAATGTGACCCTCTGACCTGGATCGTTCACAGGACGTTCGCGCCCCGGCAGGCCGCGCGCAGCGCTCCGCCCCGTCTCCGTGCGCGGAGACGGGGCGGGGCGGAGCGGCCGGCCGGAGGGGTCAGAGGCCGGCGAGGCCGCCCAGCTTGTCGGGGTTGCGGAGCAGGTAGACGCGGTGGACGCGTCCGTCGAGCACCTCCAGCTGCATCACGGAGTCGGGCCGTCCGTCCACCAGGGTGACGACGGCCGGGGCGCCGTTGATCTCGGCGAAGCGGTGGACGTGCGTGGTCCGCACCGGCGGGGCCACGGCGGCGAGGAAGCGGCCGACCTTGTCGGCGCTCTCGATGATCCGCAGCGGCGCCTTGGCCTTGCCGCCGCTGTCGCCGACCAGCCGGGCGTCCGGGGCGAGCAGTGCGAGCAGCTCGCCCAGGTCGCCACCGGACGCGGCCGCGAGGAACCGTTCGGTGAGTTCCCTGCGCTCGGCCGGGTCGACGTCGTACCGCGGTCTGCCCTCGTCGACGTGGCGCCGGGCGCGGCCGGCGAGCTGCCGGACGGCCGGCTCGCCGCGGTCCAGGACGGCGGCGATCTCCGCGTACGGGAAGCCGAAGGCCTCGCGCAGCACGAAGACGGCGCGCTCCAGCGGCGAGAGGGACTCCAGGACGACGAGGACGGCGAGCGAGACGGAGTCCACGAGGAGGGCGCGCTCGGCGGTGTCGGGCGCGGCCGGGCCGAAGTCGGTGAGGACCGGCTCCGGGAGCCAGGGGCCGACGTAGGACTCGCGGCGGGCCTGCGCCTGGCGGAGGCGGTCGAGGGCGAGCCGGGTGGTGACGCGTACGAGGAAGGCGCGGGGCTCGCGGACGTCGGAGCGGTCGCCGGAGGTCCAGCGCAGCCACGCCTCCTGCACGACGTCCTCGGCGTCGGCGGCGCGGCCGAGCATCCGGTAGGCGACGCCGAGCAGCATGGCGCGGTGCTCCTCGAACAGGGCGGTCAGCGCGTCGGTGCCGTCACCGTCCGCGCCCGGCCGGATCCGGGGAGCGGTGCGGGGCGTGGCACCGGTGGCGGTCTCCGGGGCGGTCCCGGGCTCCGCCTCCGTGGCCGCGGCGGGCGCCGTCTCGGTGGCGGTCTCGGTATCGGTGGGGATGTCGGTGGGCACCCGGCCATCCCAGCCGACGGGAGTCCCGCTGTCCAGTTCGGGCGGGGCTCGAACGGCCCCGCCACCGGGGCCCGGTGCTGGGGCGGGGAGGAGACGGGCGTGTCGGGCGCCTCTCCCCCGCCGGTCCTCGACAGGGGAGGGCGGTGGTACGCCTCCACCGCCCTCCCCCCTGCCCGTGCCGGCGGAGCGCGGTGCGCCCGGCCGCGGCCGCCGTTCAGCCGAGGTGGTCGTGGCCGGGACGCCCGCCCCGTGTGGCGCCACCGGCCTTCACCAGACGCTGGTCGCGGGCCGGACCGTGCGCGTCCGGCGCACCCGGGACCGGCGCCTGCGGTGCCGTCAGGGTGTGGGCGCCCCGCCGGCGCTCCCCCGCCCCCGGCTCGGCCGGCTGCTCGGCCGCGGGGTCGTGCGGGGGAACGAGGGCCCCGCTCCCGTCGCCCGCGACGTCCTGGGCGGCGGGCGTGGGGCCGGAGGCGCGCCGGCGGGTGAACAGACCCGTGCCGAGGGCCGCCCCGGCCCCCACGAGGAGGGCGCCGGCCGCCTGCGGCAGGCCGAAGGCGGCCGTACCGACGAGGGCGGCGCTCAGCGCGGCGGCCACCGGGATCGCCCCGGTGTAGAGCGTGGCCCGCTCCACCCCGATCCGCTGCACGCCCATGTAGAAGAGGACGAACCCGACGACCGTGGCCAGGGCCGCCTGCCAGACCAGCGCGCCCGCCTCCACGGCCGTCGGCATCCGCAGGACGTCCGTCCCGTCCACGGCGAGCCCCAGGAGCGCCGACTCGGCCGCCCCGATCCCGCAGACCACGGCCGTCAGGAGCTTGGGCCCGAGGACCCGGAGCACGGGTACGGCGAGCACGGTGAAGCCGACCTCGCCGGCGAGGGCCGCCACCGAGTAACCGATGCCCGCCAGGTCCGTACGCCCCCAGCCCTGCACGGCGAGCGCCCCGGCGGCGACGAGCAGGGCCCCGTACAGGACGGCGCGCGCGGGCCTGCGGCCCTCGGCGAGGGGCACGAGGACCGCGACGACGACGGGGGCGCAGCCGACGAGGACGCCGGGGACGGCCGGTTCGGCGGTCCGCTCGGCGGCCAGGACCGCGAGGTTGAAGCCGACCATGCCCACGGCCGCGAGCGCGGCGAGCCGCACCCAGTGACGTGCGGTCAGGAGCCGTAGCGGGGCGAGGCCCGGGCGGCCGCCGAGCAGGGGCAGCAGGAGGAGGCAGGCGGCCGCGTAGCGCAGCGCCTGTCCGCCCGCGTACGGGTAGTCGCCGAGCAGGCTGTTGGCGGTGAAGGAGGCGCCGACGAGGGCGTAGGCGAGGGTGACGAGCAGTACCCCGCGCAGGGAGTTGGCGTTCATGGTCCCGACCGTAGGGACGCGCGTGGCCCGGTTTAAGGTCCACTTCCATGACGTCATCGGGGACCACATGGAGTGGACGGGCGGGGCGGGACGAGGCGGAGGCGGGGCCGGGGGGAGGTGAGGGGGGCCCTGTTGAGGGGCCGGAGACCGGAGGGGTGACGGGCGCCGGGCCGTTGGCGGGGCCGGGGTCGGGGGCGGGTGGGCAGCCGGCCTGGGAGCTGCTGCTGCCCGCCGCGGGGGCGCCGGCGCGGCGGCGGGGGCGGGCGCTCCAGGAGGCGCTGCGCGAGGCGGTGCGCTCGGGCCGGCTCGCCGCCGGGACCCGGCTGCCGTCGTCCCGTGAGCTCGCGGCCGACCTCGGGGTGTCGCGGGGCCTGGTCACCGAGGCGTACGAGCAGCTGACCGCCGAGGGTTATCTCCGCAGTGACCGCGGGTCGGGGACGTGGGTGGGCGGCGCCGCCCGGGCGGCCGTCAGGGGCGCCCGTGACCTGGCTCCGCGCGCCCCCGGCGTACGGGTGGACTTCCGGCCCGGGACTCCGGATCTCTCGCTCTTCCCGAGGTCCGCGTGGGCGGCGGCGCAGCGGACCGTTCTCGCGCGGACCCCGCACAGCACGCTCGGCTACCCGGACCCGCGCGGGCTGCCCGAACTGCGGGAGGCGCTGGCGGCGTTGCTGACACGGCGGCGGGGGGTGGTGGCCGATCCCGAGCGGCTGATGGTCTGTTCGGGGGTCGCCCAGGCCTCGACGCTCATGGGGTTCGTGCTGCGGGGGCGGGGGGTGCGGACGGTGGGGATCGAGGACCCGGGCAGCCCGGAGCACGGGCGGCTGTTCGCGTCGACCGGCCTCGGGACGGTGTGGCTGCCGCTGGACGGGGAGGGACTGCGGCCCGGCCCGCTCGCCGCCTCCGGGGTGGGGGCGGTGGTCGTGACGCCCTCGCACCAGTTCCCGTCCGGCATCGCCTGGTCCGCGGGCCGCCGGGCCGCGCTTCTCGACTGGGCGCGGAAGGCCGACGGCTACGTGCTGGAGGACGACTACGACGGTGACTTCCGCTACGACCGGGCTCCGGTGGGGGCCCTCCAGGGGCTCGATCCCGAGCGGGTGGCGTACACGGGCTCGGTCAGCAAGTCCCTCGCTCCGGGGCTGCGGCTCGGCTGGATGCTGGTGCCGGAGGCCCTCGTGGACGAGGTCGCGGAGCGCAAGCGGACGATGGACCTCGGCAATCCGGTGCTCGACCAGGCGGTGCTGGCGGAGTTCGTACGGAGCGGCGCCTACGACCGGCACCTGCGCCGCTGCCAGCGCGCCTACCGGGAACGGCGCGACGCGCTGCTCGCCGCGCTCGCGGAGTTCCTGCCGGGGACCGCGGTGTCCGGGATCGCCGCCGGACTGCACGTCATCGCGCGCGTACCGGCGCGTTTCGGCCCGCCGGACGTGTTCCTGGAGCGGGCGGCGGAGGCGGGGGTGGCGCTGCGCGCCCTGGAGGAGTACGGCACGGAGCGTCCCGCGGACGGGGACGTACGGCTGGTGATCGGCTACGCGCACCTGGCTCCGCCGGTCCTCGCGGAGGGAATCCGGCGGGTGGCGGAGGCGGTGCGCGGCGGCGGCACGCGCGCGTGAAGGGCGGTGAGGGCCGGGACCCGGGCACACGCGCGTGGGCGGGGCGGTGCGGCGCACTCCGGTGAAGGGGCGCCCGGACGCGGGGGGGGCGCCCGTCGAGGAGGTCCGGGCAGGCCGTTGCGGTTGTCCGGGTGCCCGGCGGTGCGCCGCCCGGGCGGGTGATCTGTTCACGCGCGGTTCGCGCGGGCGCCGCTCCCGGCCGTTAGGCATGGGGCGGCGCGATCATCCGCGCCACCGCCGTCACCCCTTGGAGGTCCCATGTCCGAGTCCGTTCCCGTCCCCTCCCCCGCGCGGCGCCAGGTGCTGCGCGGCTCGCTGGCCGCCTCCGCCGGTCTCGCCCTGGGCGGGACGGGCCTCGCGGCGGCCCCGGCCTTCGCGCTGTCGGGGCGGCCCCGGGCCGGCTGGGGCGTGCAGACGGGTGACGTCACCGCCCACTCCGGACTGGTGTGGGTGCGCGCGGACCGGCCCGCCCGGATGGTCGTGGAGACCTCCGCGACCGACTCGTTCCGCCGCGTACGACGGCACCACGGGCCGCTGCTGGGCGCCGGCACCGACTTCACCGGGACGACGGCCCTGCACGGGCTGCCCGCCGGGGAGCAGATCCACTACCGGGTCGTCCTGGCGGACCCGGACGACCCGCGGCGCACCGGCGAACCGGTGACCGGAACCTTCCGTACGGCTCCGGAGCGGCGCCGGGACGGGGTCCGGTTCCTGTGGTCGGGGGACATCGCGGGGCAGGGCTGGGGCATCAACCCGGAGACGGGCGGCTATCGCGCGTACGAGGAGATGCGCCGGCTCGACCCCGACTTCTTCCTGTGCAGCGGGGACTCGATCTACGCCGACGGGCCGCTCCAGGAGCGGGTGACGCTGCCGGACGGGCGGATCTGGCGCAACGTCATGACGGCGGAGAAGGCGAAGGTCGCCGAGACCCTCGACGAGTACCGGGGCAACTTCCGCTACAACCTCCTCGACCACCACGTCCGGGCCTTCAACGCGCAGGTGCCGTCGGTGGTGCAGTGGGACGACCACGAGGTGCGCAACAACTGGTACCCGGGGCAGATCCTGGACGACGCGCGGTACGGGGAGAAGGACGTGGACGTGCTCGCCGCCCGCGCAGCGCGCGCCTTCGGGGAGTACTTCCCCGGCACGCTGCGGGCGCGCGGCGGTGAGCGCCGGATGTACCGGGTGGTGCGGTACGGGCCGCTGCTCGACGTGTTCGTGCTGGACATGCGCTCGTACCGGAACGCCAACTCCCCCGGCCGGCAGGCGGACGACACCACCGGCATCCTCGGCGCGGAGCAGCTGGCGTGGCTGAAGCGGGAGCTGTCCCGGTCCCGCGCGGTGTGGAAGGTGCTCGCGGCGGACCTGCCGCTGGGGCTGGTCGTGCCGGACGGCGCGGCGAACTTCGAGGCGGTGGCCCAGGGCGATCCGGGGGCGCCGCTGGGCCGGGAGTTGCAGATCGCGGAGCTGCTGCGGTTCGTCAAGCACCGGCGGATCACCGGCACGCTGTGGCTGACGGCGGACGTGCACCACACCTCGGCCCAGCACTACGCGCCGGAGCGGGCGGCGTTCCAGGACTTCGCGCCCTTCTGGGAGTTCGTGTCGGGGCCGCTGGCGGCGGGCGGCTTCCCCGCGAGCCGGCTGGACGGCACCTTCGGTCCGGAGCGGGTGTTCGTGCGGGCGCCGGAGCGGGCGAACGTCTCGCCCATGGAGAGCCCGCAGTACTTCGGTGAGGTCGACATCGACGGTGACAGCGGGGAGCTGACGGTGCGTCTGCGGGCGGAGGGCGGGACGGTGCTGTTCACCACGGTGCTGCAGCCGGGGCGCGTCGGGCAGTAGGCCGTACCCCCGAGCGGTCCGGGGACGCCGGGCGGCGGCTCCGGACGCCTCCCTGCGCGGGGGCAGGGGTCCCCCGCCCCGCGCACGGGGGCGTTGTCAGTGGTGGGGCCTACGTTCTTCCCATGACGCGATCCGTACAGGCGCTCGCCTACGCACGCCCTTCCGCGCTGGAGTCCACGGGCTCCGGGCGGCTGCTCGGTCTGGAGACGGCCGGGGGCCTCACCCCTCGCGGGGCCGAGGCCCATCCCCGGTTCTTCTCCGGCTTCCTGGCCTCCCCGCAGGTCGCCGCGCGCGGCCTGCTCGCCGTCGCCGACGTGGCGGCGGCCCGCTACCACCAACGGACACGGCCCGGTTCGCTGGATCCGGTGGTGACGGGGAACGGGGACCGCCTGCGGTTCGAGTCCTTTTCCGGCTGCGGCGGGGTGTACGCGCGCCTGGACGTGCTCGACGAGGGCCTCGGCGGTGCGGAGACCGGACACGGCACCACCAATGTGGACGTCAACGATCCGCTGCGGGAGGCGCTGTCGCGGATGGCGGGGGACGACCCGCTGCATCTGCGGGTCGGGCCCGAGGAGATGGCGGTGACGACGCTCGGCGGGGCGGTCGTGGAGAAGAAGGTGCCGCTGCCGGACCGCTGGCTGCGGGGCTTCGCCGAGGCGCAGGTGGCGTCGGCGCGGTTCGATCTGCGGGCGGAGCTGACGGGGGCCGAGGCGGTCCGCTTCCTGCGGTCGCTGCCGCGTGCGCGGAGCCGGGGCCGTGCCCCGCTGTGGGTGATCCAGTCGGGCCGGACGCTGCGGCCGACGACCCGGCCGGGGCCGGGCGCGGTCTGTCTGCCGGGTCCCGACCGGCTCGCGGCCCTGGAGCGGGTGCTGCGGCACGCGACGGGGCTGCGGGTGTACGGGCCGGTGCCGGACGGCCTCGCGGCGTCGAGCGCCTGGGAGGTCACGCTTCGGGGGATGCGGTTGACGCTGACGCTGTCGCCGGATCCGGCCCGGGGCTTCTCCGGTGAGGGTGGGGTCCTGGAGGCGCTCGCGACCGAGGAGGCGGCACAGGACGCGGAGCTCGTCGCGGTGCTGCTGGCCTGGGAGCCGAGGATCGATCCGGCCGATCTGGCCGCGCAGGCCGGGCTCACCGTCGAGCGGGTGCGGGCGGCGCTGACGCGGCTCGGCACCGCCGGCCGGGTCGGTTACGACGTGGCGGACGCGGCCTACTTCCACCGTGAGCTGCCGTACGACGCGGACCGGGCCGAGCGGCACAATCCGCGCCTGGTGGCCGCCCGCGGGTTGGTCGCCGAGGGCGCGGTGACGCTCGACGGCGCTCTCGCGACGGTGCTCTCGGGGGAACGGCGCTACCGGGTGCGGCAGGCGGACGGGGTGCTGAGCTGCACCTGCCGGTGGTGGGCGGACCACCGCGGCCGGCGCGGGCCGTGCAAGCACGCGCTCGCGGTACGGATGGCCCGGCGGGGCGCGGTGCTCGTGGAGGCGGGCCGATGACGGGCGCCGGGGTGGGGACGACAAGGGAACGACGGGGGACGGACGGGGACATGGCGGTCGAGAAGCTGGTCGAGGCGGTGCGCGCGGGGCGGGCCGACGAGGTGCCCGCGCTGCTGGAGCCGATGGACGCGGCCGCGCGCAAGGCGGCGCTCGCGCGGCTGAGGGCGCTGCGGTCCGAGGTGCGCGCCTGGGACTGGAAGCGGTGGAACGAGGCGTCCCGGATACGGCGGGCGCTGCACGTGGCGGGGGCGGGCTGCCACACGGGCGCGGCGGCGGCCGCCTCCTGGCTGGGCGGCCGGGACCTGCTCGGCTGGCGCGCGGACGACGCCGGCCTGGTGCTCTCGGTGCTCCGGGACCGTGACCCGGCCTGGCTGGCCGATGTGGCGGGCCGGCTGGCCGCCCGCAGGACGGTGGCCGAGAGCTGTCACGACCTCGTCCACGGGCTCGTCGTGCGCTCGGGCCGTCCGGCGCCCGCCACCGACGGGTACGTCGTCGGCTGGACGCGGAAGATCACCGGTGACCGTCTGCTGGAGCGGTTGCGGGAGGACCCGCAGACCCCTGTCCTCGTGGCGCACGCCATCTCGATGGCCGACGCGCCCGACGCCTTCACCTGGCCCCTGGTCCCGACGGCGGTCACGTGGCCGGCCGCGGTCGCGGCGCTCGTCGCCGACGGCACGCTCGACCGGGCGACCGTCGTGGACCTGGCCGTGTCCCGCCTGCTGCGCGGCGGGCGCCCGCGTGACCTGCGGTTCCCGCTGGAGCTGCTGCGGCTGCTGGCGCCGGACGCGGCGGAGCACCGGGAGCGGGTCGCGGACTGGATCGGGATGACGGCCGACGCGCCCTCGCCGGTGGCCGGTTACGCACAGGAGGTGCTGGCCGGCCTCGCGGCCCAGGGGGCGCTGTCGACCGCCGCACTGGCCGAGATGACGGCCGGGGTGCTGTTCCGTCCCGAGAAGAAGCTGGTGAAGGCCCAGCTGGTGCTGGTCGGGAAGGTGCTGGCGCACGACGCGGAGGCGGCGGGTGAGCTGCTGCCGGTGGTGGCCGAGGGTGCCTTCGGGCACGAGGACACGGCGTTGCAGGAGCGTGCCCTGAAGCTGGTGGGGCGCCATCTGAAGGCGGTGGACGAGGCGGCGCGGCGTGAGCTGGCCGGGGCGGCGTCGCTGCTGAGCCCGGTGCACCGGGAAGCGGCGACCGCGGTGTTCGGTGACGTTCCGGACGGTGCGGAGTTCCCGTACGAGGAGATCCTGCCGCCGGTGCCGGAGCCGCAGCCCCTCGCCGCCCCGGCGGCGACGGTGGAGGAGCTGATGGAGGACCTGCTCGCGCTGCGCAGGTCCGAGGGGCCGATGGAGCTGGAGCGGGCCCTCGACGGTCTGGTGCGGCACGCGCACCGGGACCGGGCGGCGGTGGCCGGGGCGGTGGCGGAGGCGTTCGCGACGGCCTTCTGGCAGGAGTCGCAGTTCGTCGCGCGTGAGGGCTTCGACTACTTCGCGCACACCCCGCACGGGATCCACGTGGTGCTCGCCGCCCTGGTGGGCCAGGTGCGGAAGTCCCGGATCGCGGAGGGCCGGCGGCAGCCGCTGCCGTCCACCTCGTGCGTCCACGCGGCGATGGACGCGGTGCGGGACGCGCGGCTGTGGGAGGCGGCGGACCTGATCGGTACGGGGGCGCTGCCGTTCCTCCTGGCGACGCCGACCCGGCACACGGGCGGGATCGATCCGCTGGTGCTCGTGGAGCGGCTGCGGGCCTACACGGAGGCGGGGGTCGAGCCGGCGCCGGCGGATCTGGCGCAGGCGCTGCTGCGGGTCCGGCGGGACGATCCGTCGGCCGCCCGCGCGGCCGAGGAGGCGGCGGCGCTGGGCGGTACGGCCGGGGAGCGGCTGGCCGGGTGGTTGCGGGCCGAGGCTCCGGTGGCGGCGTCGGTGCGGCTCCACGAGCGGGGTTCGGCGCGGTCCGAGGGGCGGTGGTGGCTGGTGGACCGGATCCTCGTCGCGTTCGAGGAGCGGCCCGTGCTGCGGGAGTTCCCGTCGGCGTTCCGGTGGCTGGGGGGCGGGCTGCTGCCGAACGCCCGCCGCTGCCACCACTCCGGGTGGGCCCCGGCGTACTGGGCCACGCAGCTGCCCGCCGACCGTGAGGTGCTCGCCGCCGCCCTGCTGTCGTCGGTGGCGAACGCGGTGGACGGCGACTCGGCCCGTGGTGTGACGGAGCCGCTGACGCTGCTCTCCGAGGCGGAGGGCCGGGGCGGCCGGGCGGTCCGTCTCGTCCTGGCGTTCGGGCTGGGGTGTGTGGACGCCGACGACCGGCTGCGGGCCGTGGACGCGCTCCTGGTGCTCGCGGCCCGGGGGGAGCTGGACGCCCCGGGGCTCGGCGAGGAGGTGGCGTGGCTGGTCGCGGAGGGCTCGATGAAGCCGAACCGGCTGGCGGACGCGGTGCGGACGGCGGCGGCCACCGGGGCGTACGGGACGGTGTGGGCGGTTCTCGCGGCGGCGCTGCCGGGGCTCCTCGGCGCGGAGAAGCCGGTGCGCGGGCTCGGTGAGGTCCTGGCGGTGGCGGCCGACTGCGCGGAGCGGATCGGGGTCACGGGAGAGGTGCCGGGGCTCGCGGACGCGGCCCGGGCGAAGGGTTCCTCGCAGTTGGTGACGCAGGCCCGGCGGCTGCTGACCACACTGCGCCGAACGACCGATCAGAACCAGACACAAACAGTCTGAATCGGCCGCTAAGCCACCAGATCGGCACTTAACCCGTCAGTCACAGAACGTTCGTGATCACGCAACACCGCTGGGCCACAGTGAGGTCATGACCGACGTCACGTCTTCCAAGAGCGCCCGCCGTCCGCACCACTGGCGGCACGATCTGATCGAGCTGGCCGCGCTGTTCACGGCCGTGGTGGTGGCCGACACGATCGCCAAGACCATCGCCAAGGGGCCGGACGGTCCCTACCTGCTGATCTTCTCCGCGATCGCGCTGCTCGCCACCGCGACCTTCCACACCTGGTGGGCGCGGAGGCACAGTCATGCTCCGCCCGCCGGCCATACCGGCGGGCGGAGCACGCCCGTACCGACGCCGCCCGCACCCGTCGCCGGCGCCCGGCCCGCCGGGGAGACCGTCCTGTGGCGGATGCGGACCACCGTCGACGACACCCCGGGCAGCCTCGCCGCCCTCTGCGGCGCCCTCGCCGGGCTCGGCGTGGACATCCTGACCCTCCAGACCCACCCCCTCACCGACGGGACGGTCGACGAGTTCCTGCTCCGCGCCCCCGCCGGTCTTCCGGCCGGGGAACTCGCCCGGGAGATCGCGGCGGCCGGCGGCCGCGACACCTGGACCGAACGCGCCGACGCCCACGATCTGGTGGACACGCCCACCCGCGTCCTCGGCCTCGCCACCCGTACCGCCCTCGACGCGGCCGAACTGCCGCTCGCGCTGCGCCGGCTCCTCGGCCGCTGCACCCTGCACTCGGTGCCCGCCGTCTCACTGACCGGCCGCCCGACCGGCGAACAGGCCCCGGTCGAAGGGGTGCTCGAGGAGACCGTGATGAAACTGCGGGACCCCAGCGGGGGCACGCTGCTCATCGAGCGCCCGCACCTGCCGTTCACGCCGACCGAGTTCGCCCGGGCCCGCGCCCTGGTCGAGCTCGACGCCCGCCTCGGGCCCCGCGTCCCGCGCAGCCGAGACGTGCTGACGCTGCCCGCGGGCAACGAGATCACGGTCCGCCGCGCCGACCAGCGCGACCTGCGGGCCGCCCGCGCCCTGCACGACCGCTGCTCCGCCCGTACCCTCGCGCTGCGCTACCACGGCCCGGTCGGCGACGCCGACCGGTACCTCGACCACCTGCTGAGCCCCCGCTTCGGCCGGACCCTCGCCGTGCAGACGGCCTCCGGCCGCCTCGTCGCCCTCGGCCACCTGCTGTGGGACGGCGACGAGACGGAGGTCGCCCTCCTCGTCGAGGACGACTGGCAGCGGCGCGGCATCGGCTCCGAACTCCTCGGCCGGCTGGTGGCGATGGCCGAGGAGACCGGATGCGCCAGTGTGTACGCCGTCACGCAGGCGTCCAACACCGGCATGGTGGCCGCGATGCGGGCCCTGAACCTGCCCCTCGACTACCAGATCGAGGAGGGCACCCTGGTGATCACCGCCCGACTGGCCGGGGCACCGCGGCGGACGGAACGTCCGCACGAACAGGCGCAGCAGTCGGAGCACTGAGCGCCTGCGTCAGGTCCCGCCAGAGGTCCTCGACGTCCTCCAGGCCCACCGACATCCGCAGCAGACGGTCGCTGACCCCCGCCGAGCGCCGGTCTCCCTCGGCCACGATCCGGTGGCTGATGGAGGCCGGGTGCTGGATGAGGGTGTCGACGCTGCCGAGACTGACCGCCGGGGTGATCAGCCGCACGCCGGCGATGACGTCCTGCGGCTCCCCGTACACCTCGAAGGCGATCATCGCCCCGCCGATCCGCGGGTAGTGGACACGGGCCACCCGGGGGTCGGTGACGAGCCGCCGGACGAGCTCGGCCGCCGTCGCGGACGCCGCCCTGACGCGTACGGGAAGGGTCGCGAGACCCCGGTGGAGCAGGTATCCGGCGAGCGGGTGCAGCACGCCACCGGTGGCGAAACGGATCTGCCGGAGCGTACGGGCGAACTCCTCGTCGCAGGCGACGACACCGCCCATGACGTCGCCGTGGCCGCCCAGGTACTTGGTCGCGCTGTGCAGCACGAGCCGCGCGCCCTGCTCGACGGGCCGCTGGAGCACCGGGGTGGCGAAGGTGTTGTCGACGAGCAGCGGCACCGAGCCGCAGGCGTGCGCGAGGGCCCGGACGTCGACCTCGGCCAGGGTGGGGTTGGCCGGGGTCTCGACCATCACGAGGCCGGTGTCCGGCCGGATCGCGTCGGCCACGCCGGCCGGGTCGGTCCAGGTCACCTCGGTGCCGAGGAGACCCGTGTCGAGCAGGTGGTCGCTGCACCCGTACAGCGGGCGGACCGCAACCACGTGCCGCAGGCCCTGGCTCGCCCGGGCGAGGAGCACGGCGCTGAGGGCCGCCATGCCGCTGGCGAAGGCCACGGCCGCCTCGGCACCCTCCAGGCGGGCGAGGGCGTCCTCGAAGCGGGAGACGGTGGGGTTGTCGAGCCGGGCGTAGACGGGCGGGCCGTCGGGCCGTGCGCCGGTGGTGGCGAACTCGTCGATGCGGGCGGCCTCGGCCCGGACGTCGTACGAGGGATAGGTGGTCGACAGGTCGATCGGCGGAGCGTGCAGTCCGAGTCCGACGAGGTCGTCGCGGCCGGCGTGCACGGCTTCGGTGGCGAGGGCCCTGGGGGTGACCGAGGGCTCGCGGTCCATGGCGTCCATGGCGGCACTGTGAACGGATACCGGGAAGTAGCGCGAAAAGGCCGTGCTACGTTCGACAGATGGCCGATTCTGTCGTACTGGACGCGGTCGATCTGCACATTCTTCGCCTCTTGCAGAACGACGCCCGGACCACTTACCGCGAGCTCGCCGCCGAGGTGGGCGTCGCACCGTCGACCTGCCTGGACCGGGTGGCCCGGCTCCGCCGCACAGGGGTGGTCCTCGGACACCGCCTACGACTGGATCCGGCCAAACTCGGCCGGGGGCTCGAAGCGCTTCTCCTGGTACAGGTCCGACCCCACCGGCGGGAACTGATCGGGCCGTTCGTCGACCGGATCCGGGCCCTGCCCGAGTCCCTGGCCCTTTTCCACCTCACCGGACCCGACGACTATCTGGTCCACGTGGCCGTCGCGGACCCCGCCGACCTGCAGCGACTCGTCCTGGACGAGTTCACCTCACGGCGCGAGGTGGCCCGGGTCGAGACCCGGCTGATCTTCCAGCAGTGGGAGTGCGGCCCCCTGCTGCCGCCCTCCGCCCGCCCGCCCATGTCAGCCGACTGACGCCGAACGGGGATGACGGGGAAGCGGTGCAGGCCCCAGGATGGCCCCCATGCCAGAGAGTTCCCGCAGCCCGCTGCCCCGCCAGGTCGCCGACGAGTACGTCGACGCCCTCATCGCCCTCGACCCGATCACCGGTACCCACCTGGGAGTGAAGGAGTGCGCCGGGCGCCTCCCGGACTTCTCGCCCGCAGGCCAGGAAGCGGTCGCCGGACTCGCCCGCCGCACCCTCGCCCTCCTCGAAGAGGCCGAGCTCCGGCCGGGCGCGGAGAGCGACGCCGAGCGGCGCTGTGCCCGCCTGCTGCGGGAGCGGCTGACGGCGGGGCTCGCCGTCCACGAGGCCGGAGAGGGACTCCGCGCGGTCAGCAACATGCGTTCGCCCGCACACAGCGTGCGGCTCGTCTTCACGGTCATGCCGACGGAGACCGAGGACGACTGGCGGGCGGTCGCCACGCGGCTGCGCGCCGTCCCCGACGCCCTGGAGGGCTATCGCGTCTCCCTGGCGCTGGGCCTGGAGCGGAAGTTGTTCGCCGGCCCGCGTCCCACCGCCACCTTCGTCGGCCAGCTGACGGAGTGGGCCGGCGGGGACGGCGGGCGCGGCTGGTTCGAGGAGTTCGCCGCCGCCGGGCCGGTGACGCTGCCCGAGGCGCTCCGCGCCGAGCTCGCCGAGGCGGGCCGGGGGGCGAACGCGGCGGTGGCCGCCCTGCGGGACTGGATGCGGGACGTGTACGCGCCGGCCGTCGCCCATGCCCCGGACACCGTGGGCCGCGAGCGCTACCAGCGCTGGACGCGCTACTTCAACGGCACCGACCTGGACCTCGACCAGGCGTACGCGTACGGCTGGTCCGAGTACCACCGGCTGCTCGGCGAGATGCGGACCGAGGCCGACCGGATCCTGCCCGGCTCCGACCCGTGGGAGGCGCTCGCGCACCTCGACGAGCACGGCACCCACATCGAGGGCGTCGAGGAGGTCCGTGTCTGGCTCCAGCGGCTCATGGACGAGGCGATCGAGGCGCTCGACGGCACGCACTTCGAACTGGCCGAGCGCGTACGGAAGGTGGAGTCGCGCATCGCCCCGCCGGGCGGCGCCGCCGCCCCGTACTACACCGGTCCGTCCGAGGACTTCTCTCGCCCCGGCCGCACCTGGCTGCCGGTGGACGGCCAGACCCGCTTCCCGGTCTACGACCTGGTGTCGACCTGGTACCACGAGGGCGTGCCCGGTCATCACCTCCAGATCGCGCAGTGGGCGCACGTCGCCGACCGGCTCTCGCGCTACCAGGCGACGGTCGGCGGGGTCAGCGCCAACGCGGAGGGCTGGGCGCTGTACGCCGAGCGGCTGATGGACGAGCTCGGTTTCCTGCCGGACGCCGAGCGGCGCCTCGGTTATCTCGACGCGCAGATGATGCGGGCCTGCCGGGTCATCGTGGACATCGGCATGCACCTGGAGCTGGAGATCCCGGCGGACTCCCCGTTCCACCCCGGCGAGCGGTGGACGCCGGAGCTGGCGCAGGAGTTCTTCCAGCGGCACAGCAGCCGGCCGCCGGCCTTCGTGGAGAGCGAGATGACCCGCTATCTGTCGGTTCCGGGGCAGGCGATCGGCTACAAGCTGGGCGAGCGGGCCTGGCTCCTCGGCCGCGAGAACGCGCGGGCGGCGCACGGCGACGCCTTCGACGCCAAGGCCTGGCACATGGCGGCCCTCTCGCAGGGGCCCCTCGGCCTGGACGACCTGGTCGAGGAGATCTCCCGGCTCTGACCCCCGGCGTCGTCCCCGTCTCCCCAGGTGAGAATCCCCGGCCGGTCCCTTGATCCGCCGGGGATCGCCCTGTTGTCTTCGTCCGTGACCCAGTACGTTCCCGACGCCACCGACTGGCGCATCCTCGAGGCCCTCCAGTCCCAGGGCCGGGCCAGCTTCGCCGAGCTCGCCCGCGCCGTCTCCATGTCGCCGTCCGCCGTGACCGAGCGGGTGCGGCGCCTGGAGGAGGCCGGCGTGATCGCCGGCTACACGGCGGTGGTGGACCAGGAACGGCTCGGCCTGCCGATCCTCGCCTTCGCCCGGCTGCGCTATCCGCACGGCAACTACAAGCCCTTCCACGACCTGATCGAGGCCACGCCCGAGGTCCTGGAGGCACACCACGTGACCGGCGACGACTGCTTCGTCCTGAAGGTCGCCGCCCGCTCCATGCGGCACCTGGAGGAGATCACCGGAAAGATCGCCGGGCTCGGTTCGGTGACCACGAGCGTGGTGTACTCCTCGCCCCTCCCCCGGCGCCCGATCGGCCGCTGACGGGCTGCCCCGGGCGGGGCGGGGACGTCCTCAGCCCCCGAGGGCCTCGCCGTCCGTGCGCAGGCGCACCGAGGAGCCGCGGCGGCCCTTGACGACCTCCAGCTGGGCGGGGACGCGCCGCCTCAGGTCGGCGACGTGGCTGACGATGCCGACGCTGCGGTCCCGCTCGCGCAGGGAGTCCAGGACGTCGAGCACCTCGTCGAGCGTCTGGTCGTCGAGGCTGCCGAAGCCCTCGTCGATGAAGAGCGTGTCGAGCCGGACGCCGCCGGCCTCCTCGGTCACCACGTCCGCGAGGCCGAGGGCGAGCGCGAGGGAGGCGAAGAAGGTCTCCCCGCCGGAGAGGGTGGCGGTGTCACGTTCGTTGCCGGTCCAGGCGTCCACGACGTGCAGGCCGAGGCCGGCCCGTCTGCCGCCGGAGCGGGCGTCGGAGTGGACCAGGGTGTAGCGCCCGGAGGACATGCGCAGGAGCCGGGCGGTCGCGGCGGCGGCGACCTGCTCGAGCCGGGCGGCGAGCACGTACGACTCCAGGCGCATCCGGCGCTCGTTCTCGGCGGAGGTGCCGGCGGTGAGGGCGGCGAGCCGGGCCACCCGGTCGTGTTCCGCGCGGAGCGGCCCGAGGCGGCGGACCTCGGTCTCGGCCTGCCGGGAGAGCGTGGCGAGGTCCCGGGCCCGCTCGCGGGCGGCGGCCAGCGCCGACGCCGCGTCGCGCAGGGCGCGTTCGGCCGTGCTGTGGGCGGCGGCCGCGGTCTCCGGGTCGGCGGGCGGGCACGCGGCGGCGGCCCGGGTGGCGGGCTCGGCGAGCCGGTCGGCGACGGCGGCGGCCTCGGCCTGCCAGGCGTCGACGCGGTGCTGGAGCGCGCGCCGTTCGGTGTCGTCGAGGAGCGCGGCGGCGGCCTCGTCGGGGGTGGCGAAGCCGGCGCGGTAGGCGGCGTCGGCGAGCCGGTCGTCGGCCTCCTTGAGCCGCTGGGCGGCGAGTTCGGCCTCCCGTACGGCTCCGGCGGCGCCGACGAGGGTGGCGATGCGCCGCTCCAGACGGGTGGCGTGTTCGGCCACGGTGGCGAACTCGCCGCGACCCCGGGCGAGTTCCTCGTCGAGCGCGGCCCGCTCGCGGTCCAGGGCCTCGCGCCGTGAGGTCCGGGCGGCCACCCGACGCTCCGCCTCCCGCTGCGCGGCGACCCGTTCCTCGTACTCCCGCCCGGCGCGCGCGAGCGCCTCGCGGGCGGGGTGCGCCTGCGCGGCGAGCGCGTGCGCCCCGGCGTGCTCCCGCTCCAGTCCGGCCACGGCGTCGGCGAGCACGGTGACGGCCGGTTCGGCGGCCGGGTCCTCCTCGGTGGCCGCGGTGGCCGGTGCCGGGGACAGGACCTCGGTGCGGGCCGCGGACCAGGACTCGCGGGTGACGGCGAGGTCGCGTTCGGCGGCGGTCCGGGTCTCCTCGGCGCGGGTGTAGGCCGCGTAGGCGGCCTCCTCGGTGGCCCGGTCGACGTGGTCGGCGGTCGCGCGGGCGGGGGCCGGATGGTCGGCGGAGCCGCAGACCTGGCAGGGGGCGCCCGGGGCGAGGGAGGCCGCGAGTTCGGCGGCGATGCCCCGCAGCCGGCGGGACTTGACGTCGAGCCACTCCTCGTGGGCGGTGTTGCGACGCTCGCGGGCCGCGGCGAGCCGCTCCTCGGCCGCCCGGACGTCCCCGGCGAGCGCGTCCCGGCGGCGGGCCGCGGCGAGCCGCCGGCGGGCGGGTTCCAGGCGGCCCGCGAGGTGCTCGGCGCGGGCCGCGGCCTCCTGCGCCGCCTCCACCCGGGCGGCGAGCGCGGCCCGGCGCGGCTCCCAGTCCGCGAGCCAGCCGGCCGCGTCCTCCAGGGCGTCCTCGTCGGCGCGCGCCTCCCGGTCCAGTACGGACCGTTCCTCGGCGAGCAGGGCGGCGCGCCGCTCCGCGCGCCGGGCGGAGTCGAGCGCCCCGAGCTCTCCCCGCAGCCGGTGTTCGAGCGCGGAGAGCTGTTCGGCGCTCGCGTCGGCGAGCCGCTCGGGCAGGACGGCGAGAGCGCCCTCACGGGCCCGGACGGCGGCGGTGTGGGCGCGTTCGGCGTCGCGCCGCAGGCCCAGCGCGGGCGCCACCCGGTCGGCCTTGAGGGACCGGTCGAGGGTTTCCTGGTCGCGGTCCCGTTCGGGGGCCCGGGCGGTGAGCCGCTCGCGCCGCAGGAGCGCCTCGGCGTGCCGGGCCTGGCGCTCGGCGAGGTCCCGTTCGGCGTCGAGGGCGGCACGGGCGGCGGCCTGCCGGTCCTCGGCAGCGGCGAGGCGTACGGAGGCGCGGTCGACGGCCTCCCGGGCCTCGGTGCGGGCGACGGCCGCCCAGGTGAGGACGGCGTCGGTGAGGCCGGGGTCGCCGGGCCTGCCCTCCACGGGGCTGCGGGCGGCTCCGAGGCCCCCGGCGGCCTGCGCCATGCGCTCGGCGAGGGCGAGGAGCCGCCGGTCGCCCTCCTCCACCTGCCGCTGGGCGGCGAGGCGCAGTTCGGCGAGGCGGTCCTCGACGGCGGCGAAGCGGCGGGTGTCGAAGAGGCGTCCGAGGAGCTTGCCGCGGGCCTCGGCGTCGGCGCGCAGGAAGCGGGCGAAGTCCCCCTGCGGGAGGAGGACGACCTGGCAGAACTGGTCGCGGCTCATGCCGAGGAGCTGGGTGATCTCCTCGCCGATCTCCTGGTGGGACCTGCTGAGTCCGGTCCACACGCCGGTGGCGGGGTCGCGTTCGCGCAGCCAGGTCTGCGCCTTCTCGGTGGTGAGGCCGCCGCCGCGCTTCTTGGGCCGCTGCTGGGCGGGGCGGCGGGTGATCTCCAGGCGCCGCTCCCCCACGGTCAGTTCGAGGAGGACCTCGGTGGACGTGCCGACGGGCGCGTGGTCGCTGCGCAGGGAGCCGCCGGGCGTCTGGCGGGCGCCGGGGACGCTGCCGTACAGGGCGAAGCAGACCGCGTCGAGGACGGAGGTCTTGCCGGCGCCGGTGGGTCCGTGGAGGAGGAAGAGGCCGGCCGAGGACAGGGCGTCGAAGTCGACTGTCTGGGTGGTGGCGAAGGGGCCGAACGCGGTGATCTCCAGGCGGTGCAGTCTCACCGTCCCACCTCGCGTTCGGCGGTGTCGACGCGTACGTCGTCGAAGGCCCCGTGGAGGATCGCGCGTTCCGCCCCGTCGAGTCCGGCTCCGCCGCGCACGTGGGCCACGAAGTCCTCCGCGATCTGCTGGTCGGTGCGGTCGCGCAGTCGGCGGGCGTAGGAGGCGTGCGGGTCGCCCGCGGTCCGCTCGGGGTCGAAGACCAGGTTCAGGGTGTGCGGGAAGCGTGCGGTGAGGCGGGCCATGGGTTCGGCGGGCCGTACGGGGTCGGTGAGGGTGGCCTCGACCCAGGAGTCCTCGTGGCGGGCGTGGGCGGGGTCGGCGAGGAGGTCCTCCAGGCGGCCCCGGAGGCGGGCGAGGGGGCGGGGGACGGGGCAGTCGACGCGTTCGGCCGCCTCGACGGCGCCGTCGGCGCCGAGGTCGATCAGCCACATGGTCTTGCGGTGGTCGGCCTCGGAGAAGGAGTAGGCGAGCGGGGAGCCGGAGTAGCGCACCCGGGGGGTGAGGGTCTGGCTGCCGTGGAGGTGGCCGAGGGCGACGTAGTCGACCCCGTCGAAGACGGTGGCGGGCACGGCACAGACGCCGCCGACGGTGATGTCGCGTTCGCTGTCGCTGGCGGCGCCGCCGGCGACGAAGGCGTGGGCGAGGACGATCGAGCGGGTGCCGGGGGGCCGGCCGGCGAGGTCGGCGCGGACCCGGTCCATGGCGGCGGTGAGCACGGCCTCGTGGCCGGTCCGCTCGGCGCCCAGCTCGGCCCGGACGAGCGCCGGTTCGAGGTAGGGCAGGCCGTAGAGGGCCACGTCGCCGTGGCCGTCGCGGAGGACGACGGGGCTGCCGATGCCGGCGGGGTCGGTACGGAGGTGGATGCCGGCGCGTTCGATGAGCCGGGCGCCGACGCCGAGGCGGCGGGCCGAGTCGTGGTTGCCGGAGATCATGACGGTGGGCACCCCGGCCTCGGCGAGGCGGTGCAGGGCGCTGTCGAAGAGGGCGACGGCGGGCAGCGGGGGGACGGCCCGGTCGTAGACGTCCCCGGCGACGAGGACGGCGTCGACCTCGCGCGCGTGGACCGTGTCCACGAGGTGGTCGAGGAAGGCGGCCTGGGCGTCGAGCAGGCCGACGCGGTGGAAGGACCGGCCGAGGTGCCAGTCCGAGGTGTGCAGGAACCTCACGATGCCGTCCCACCCCGCATGTGCCCGTGCTCCTCGCCCCTGATTCCCGTCGTGTGCGGCCTCCACGCTAACCCGGCGGGAGGCGTGGCCGTGCCGGGTCCGGTGTTCCCCCGGCCCCGGCCTCCGCTCAGGCGTCCCCGTACGCCTCGCCGCCGAGCGCGAAGCCGGCCGTGCCGGCGGTGGCGTCGGCGAGCCAGGCGCGGAAGGCGGGGACGTCGGCGTCGGGGAGGCCGATCTCCAGGGTGACGGCGTCGGCGTACCGGACGTCGCGGACGGCGCGGCCGGTGGCCCGCAGGTCGTTCTCCAGTTTCCCGGCGCGCTGGTGGTCGACGGTGACGGTGGCGAGCCGGAAGCGCTGCCGGGTGATCGTGCCGAGCGCGTCGAGGGCCTCGCCGACGACGCCGCCGTACGCGCGGATGAGCCCGCCGGCGCCGAGCTTCACGCCGCCGTAGTAGCGGGTGACGACGGCGGCGACGTACCGCATCTCGCGGCGCAGCAGCATCTGGAGCATGGGGACGCCGGCGGTGCCGCCCGGTTCGCCGTCGTCGCTGGCCTTCTGGACGGAGGCGTCGGCGCCGAGGACGTAGGCGAAGCAGTTGTGGGTGGCGGTCGGGTGCTCCCTGCGGATCCGCGCCACGAACTCCTGCGCCTCCCGCTCGTCGGCGACGGGCGCGAGCGCGCAGAGGAAGCGCGAGCGGTTGATCTCGGTCTCGTGGACGCCTTCACGGGCGAGGGTGCGGTACTGCTCCTGCATCCGGCCAGCCTACGTTCCCTCCGCTCCGGCCGGTCCCGGCGGCCGGAGCGGAGGGTGACCCGGCGGTGACGGGGCGGATGGCACCGTGGGGGGCCGCGGTGGCGGGTGCGGCCGGCGGGAATCACGCGCCGTGGCGGCTCGTTGACGCGGATGACAGCACTTCCGAGCGAGCGAGAGTAGGCACGGCGATGAGCGTCGAGACCACGACCACCGAGTCGGACACCGTACGCAGGATCCTCACCGAGTCCGGGGACACCTGGGCGATCGTGGGCCTCTCCTCGAACCGCTCCCGGGCCGCCTACCAGGTGGCGGCCGTGCTCCAGCGGTTCGGGAAGCGGATCGTGCCGGTGCACCCGAAGGCGGAGACGGTCCACGGCGAGCAGGGGTACGCGTCCCTCGCGGACGTCCCGTTCCCGGTGGACGTGGTCGACGTGTTCGTCAACAGCGAGCTGGCCGGCGGCATCGCGGACGAGGCCGTGGCGGTGGGCGCGAAGGCCGTCTGGTTCCAGCTGGACGTCGTCGACGAGGAGGCGTACGCCCGGACCCGGGCGGCCGGGCTGGACATGGTGATGGACCGCTGCCCCGCCATCGAGATCCCCCGGCTGGGCTGAGGCCGTACCGTACCGGGCGGGGCGGGCGGTCGGGCGGCTGTCCGCGCGGGCCGGGCCCGGCGGTCAGGCGGCGGGGACGCCGAGGCCTTCGAGGACGACGGCGCCGGGCAGGTCCGCGAGGGCCTTGCCCGGCACGATGAGCTTGCCGCGGCGCCGGCCGCTGCCGATGAGCACCCACGGGGTGTCCACGACGGTCGCGTCCACGAGGACCGGCCAGGCCGCCGGCAGGCCGATCGGGGTGATCCCGCCGTACTCCATCCCTGACTCGCCGGTCGCGGTGTCCATCGGCGCGAAGCTGGCCTTGCGGGCGCCGAGGTGCTTGCGGGCGACGCCGTTCACGTCGACGCGGGTTGCCGACTTCACCACACAGGCGGCCAGGGTCGTGGTCTCGCCGCGCTTCCCCGCGAGGACCACGCAGTTGGCCGAGGCGTCGAGCAGTCCGGCCCCGTGGTGCTCGACGAAGACGGCGGTGTCCGCGATGTCCGGGTCGGTGTCCACGTACAGCAGCTGGTCGGCGGGGACGGTGCCCGTCCAGGCGCGGACGGCGGCCGCGACGGGCTCGGTGAGGAGCTCCAGGCACTCGGGGGCGGGCCGGGCCCGGTCGAAGTCTCCGATGGGTGCGCGCATGCGGGCACGCTAACAAGGCCCGCGGGCCGCGCGCCCGGGTGTCTCAGCGGGTGGGCGGGGCGGCCCGGCGCACCGGCGGGATGGAGACGGCCATGGTCAGGGTGGCCGGCTCGGCACCGTCGTTGCGGTACGCGTGGGGCGCGCCGGCCTCGAAGACGGCGGAGCTGCCGGCGGGGATGCGGTGTTCCTGGCCGTCCACGACGAGGGTGAGCGTCCCGGCCGTGACGTGCAGCAGCTCGGTCGTGCCCTCGGGGTGCGGGTCGGAGGCGCTGGCGTCGCCGGGCATGAGGGTCCAGGACCACAGCTCCAGGGGGCCGCGGGCCTCGGCGCCGACGAGGAGGGTGGTGCTGCTGCCGGCCGGGGTCGACCACATGCGGACGGCCTGGTCCGGCGGGACGATCCGGACCTGGGGGCCCTGCTCGTGGTCGAGGAGGGTCGTGATCGAGACGCCGAGGGCGTCGGCGAGCTTCACGGTGGTACCGACGCTGGGGTTCGTCCGGGCCTGCTCGATCTGGATGATCATGCCCCGGCTGACGCCGGCCCGGGCGGCGAGGGCGTCGAGCGTGAAGCCCCGCTCGTTGCGCCAGCGCTTCAGGTTCCGGGCGAGCGACTGCGTGAGCTGGTCGAGGTCCGACACGTTCCGTCCCATATTTTGGATGACAGAGTTCAACAGGATGAACTGCGGTGGGGTGCATCCGATCGTTCACTGCACTGTACTGCCCTGCTCCGGGCCGTACCTCCACGCGCCCGCGCCGGCCCCCGGACCCGTCCGGCGGCTACGAGGAGGCGCCGGCCGCCTGCTCGACCTCCCAGGCCGCCAGGGCGGCGAGCTGTTCGGGTGTGACGTCCGCCGGCAGCGGCACCGGGGCGGGAGTCCGCAGCGGCGGCTGCCAGCCGTTCTCGGCGTCCCAGCGGCGCACCACCTTCGCCGGGGCGCCCGCGACCACGGCATGGTCGGGGACCTCGCCGCGTACCACCGCGCCCGCCGCGACGACGACGTTCCGCCCGATCCGGGCGCCCGGCAGGATCACCGCGCCGGTGCCGAGCCAGCAGCCGGGGCCGATGGAGACGGGCTCGGAACGGGGCCACTGGCGGCCGATGGGCTCGTCGGGATCGTCGTAGCTGTGGTTGGTGGAGGTGATGTAGACGTACGGCCCGCAGTAGGTGTCCGAACCGATGGTCACGGTGGTGTCCGCGATGACGTGGCTGCCCCGGCCGAGCACGACGCCGTTCCCGAGGGTCAGTACCGTCTCCGTGCCCAGGTCGAGGCCGGGCATCATGCCCGCCGTCAGCGTGACCTGCTCGGCGATGATGCAGCACTCGCCGATCTCGATCCACCGCTCCCCGAAGACCGTGCCCTGCGGGAAGGCGAGCCGGGTGCCCGCGCCGAGGCGCCGGAACCGCAGCCGTCCCGGGTGCTCCGCCGTGACGGCCCCGGCCTGCTGCGCCCAGCGCCAGCCGCCCTGGAGCGCGTGGGCGACGACCCGGCGCCGCCAGGCGGCGAGGGAGGAGAACGTGTTTCTGTTCCTGGGCACCCGGCCACGGTAGTCCTCACCGTCGTGCCTGATCAGTGCGGTGCGCTGTGATGTCCGTCATGGGCACGGCATAGGCTGCCGCCTGGCGCGACACCCTCACGGACGATCAGGAGCGAACCATGGCAGAGGCGTTGATCAAGGCAGTGGGCGGCAGGGAACCGCGCGTCGACCCGAGCGCGTTCACCGCCCCCACCTCCGTGGTCCTGGGCGAGGTCACGCTCGGCGCCCGGGCCAGCGTCTGGTACCACGCGGTGCTGCGCGCGGACTGCGGCCCGATCGTGGTCGGCGAGGACTCCAACATCCAGGACAACTGCACCGTCCACGTCGACCCCGGCTTCCCCGTCACCATCGGCGACCGCGTGACCGTCGGCCACAACGCCACCGTCCACGGCTGCGTCATCGAGGACGACGTGCTCGTCGGCATGGGCGCGACGGTGCTCAACGGGGCGCGGATCGGCGCCGGGTCGCTGGTGGCGGCGCAGGCGCTCGTTCCCCAGGGGATGGAGGTACCGCCCGGTTCGCTGGTCGCGGGCGTTCCTGCGAAGGTCCGCCGCCCGTTGACGGAGGAGGAGCGGGCGGGCATCCGGCTCAACGCCGAGATGTACCTGGACCTGGCCAAGGGCCACGCCGAGGCGTTCGGGGGCTGAGCGGCAGGGGGCTCTCCAAGGGGCCGCGCCGGACGCGCGAGGCGCCGCCCGCGCCGTAGCCGTACGCGTACCCGTACGACTTCGTGTCCGTACGCCGCGGAGGGCGGCACCCGGTGCCGGGTGCCGCCCTCCGCGTGCCGTACGGACGCCAGTCAGTCGCCGACCGCCACCGGCTCGGGCCGCTGTTCGGGGGCGGTGGCCGACTGCTCCGCCGCCGCCTTCCTCGCCCGGTTCCTGATGATGAGCATCGAGGTCAGGCCGACGAGCACGGCGAGGACGAGGCCGAGCCAGGAGAAGCGCTTGAGCCAGGCCTCGGCGACGATGCCGACCGAGTAGATGACGGCGGTGGTGCCGCCGGCCCAGAGGATGCCGCCGAAGACGTTGGCGACGAGGAACTTCCAGTACGGCATGTGCAGGACGCCCGCGAGCGGTCCGGCGAAGATGCGCAGGAGGGCGACGAAGCGGCCGAAGAAGACCGCCCACATGCCCCACTTCTGGAAGGACCGCTCCGCGAGGCCGATGTTCGCCTCGCTGAAGTGCTTGGGGAACTTCTTCCCGAGCCAGGCGAGGAGCGGCCGGCCGCCCCTGCGGCCGATGGCGTAGCCGATCGAGTCGCCGATGATGGCGCCCGCGGTGGCGCAGCCGCCGAGCACGTACGGGTTGATGTCGCCGTGCTGCGAGGCGAGCAGCGCCGAGCTGACGAGCACGATCTCGCCCGGGAGCGGGATGCCCAGGCTCTCCAGGCCGATCACCACACCGACGAGGACGTAGACGGCGATCGGGGGGATCGTCTCCAGCCATTCCTGGACGTGCAACGCGCTTTCCTCCCGTTTCGACTGCCTGCCGCCTATCGGCGCCCGGTGACCCGCCCCCGGTGTTCTCCGGGGCGCCGCGGCACCGATCCGGCGCCGGCCGTGGTCACGGGCGGGCGCCGGCGCGCGCCGCCCGGGGCGCGCCGGGGCAGCCTACCCGGTCGGGGGAAGGGCGGCGGGCACGGTCGCGCGGCGGCGCCCTCGTCCGTCAGGTCAGCGGCGGCGTCCGCGTCCCGCCGTTCTTCACGGGGCGGCTGTGGATCTTCGAGACGCAGGCCGGGAGCGCGGCGGCGTCCCCGTGGTCGCGGGCACGGTACGCGCTGGGGCTCTCGCCGACCAGCTCGGTGAAGCGCGTGCTGAACGAACCGAGCGAGGTGCAGCCGACCGCGAAGCAGACCTCCGTCACGGACAGGTCGCCCCGGCGCAGCAGCGCCTTGGCCCGCTCGACGCGGCGCGTCATCAGGTAGCTGTACGGCGTCTCGCCGAAGGCGGCGCGGAAGCTGCGGGAGAAGTGCCCGGGCGACATGTGCGCGCCCCGCGCGAGGGCGGTGACGTCGAGCGGCTCCGCGTACGCACGGTCCATCCGGTCGCGGGCCCGGCGCAGCCGGACGAGGTCTTCCAGGTTCACGGGTCCACCTTGGCACGGCGGAGGCGGTCGGGGCACGGCTTCCGTGCCCCGACCGCCTCCTCACCCGGGTCCCCGCGTACGGACCGGACGCGCGGCGACGTCCGTCGGGATCAGCTGTTCGGCCGGAGCGTCCAGACGACCGTCATCTCGCCGGTCACGGCGCCGTCCGCGCGCGTGATCGCGATGTGGACCGGGAACTCGGGACGCTCGCCCGCGTCGAGCTCGGCGACGACCTCGGCCGCCGGGCGGCCCAGGGTGGCGGTGGCGGTGACGACGCCCATGGCGAGCTTCTTGTAGCCGATCTCGGCCTTGACGGCGAGGGGCACGGCACGCTGGAGCTGGTCGCCGAAGGCGGCGAGCACGATGGCGCCGCTCGCGGACTCGGCCAGCGTGAACATGGCTCCGGCGTGCGGGCCGCCGACGTGGTTGTGGTAGGCGGGCTGGTCCGGGAGGCGCACGACGGCGCGTTCGGCGGTGGTCTCCAGGAACTCCAGGTTGAGGGTTCCTGCCATGGGGACCGTGGCGGCGAGCATCTCGCCGACGGACATCTGGTCTGCGCTCATGGACCGCGATGTTACCCACCAGTAGGAGCCTTGGCCATCCCTTCGCGCGGTCCCCCCGCGCGGGGCGTACGGGGGCGGGCGTGGCCGGGCCGCCTCCGCACCTCTATGGTTACTGGCCATGTGGCCAGGACAGCAGCCGCCCGGGGGCGAGCAGAACCCGCAGGACCAGAGTCAGAATCCGTACCAGCAGCCGGGATACCAGCAGCCGAACCCGTATCAGCAGCCGCCGGCCCAGCCCGGCTACCCGCAGCAGCCCCAGCAGCCGGGCCCGCCCGGTTACGCGCAGCCGCCGGCCCCGCCGGGACCGCCCGCGCAGCCCGGCCCTCCGCAGGGATACCCCCAGCAGCCGGGGTACGCCCAGCCGAACCCGTACCAGCAGCCGACCGTGCCGCAGTACGCGATGCCCGGGCCGGCGCAGCCCGCCGGGCCCGGTGACGGGAAGAGGAAGCAGACCACCCTGGTCGCGATCGCCGCCGCCACCGCCGTCGTCGTGGCCGCCGGTGTGACGGGCTATCTGGTGCTCGGCGGCGAGGACGAGAAGCAGCCGGCCGCGCAGGACTCCAAGCCGCCCGCCAGCGCCACCATGGGGCCCGGCGAGGAGACGCCCAGCTCCACCCCGCCGACCGTCGACAACCCGCGTGACGGGGCCGGGCACCAGCCGACGGTCCCGGGCTGGAAGGTCGTGCACAACCCCAAGTACGGCACCCTCTTCGACGTTCCGCCGGAGTGGGAGGTCAGCAAGCCGGGTTCGATCACCTACTTCGAGGACGAGAAGAAGAACGACGGCAGCCCGCTGGTCACGATGTCGGGGCCGACCCACCTGAAGACCAAGTGGTGCGCCTACGACGTCGACAAGAACGGCACCGAGGAGACCTGGGGTCTGGCCACCGCCGGCACGAAGGGCGGGCAGGGCGCCAAGAGCACCTCCGAGGCGGCGTTCAGCGAGGCCGGCACGTGGGTGTGGGGCGGTTACGCGCAGCACATGCCGCAGAAGACCATCAAGATCACGAAGGCCGTGCCGTACACGACGGCCTCCGGGCTCAAGGGCAGCATGTCCACGGCGCTCGCGCCGGGTGTGAAGAAGCGCAACAAGTGCGAGACGGACGGCAAGTCGATCGCCTTCACCTTCAAGAACGCGAAGGGCGACTTCTCGACGTGGGTCCTCTACGGGGCCGACGGCGTGAAGGACGAGGTGCCGGACGAGACGATCAAGAAGATCCTGTCCACGGTCCGGCTCGCGCCGGAGTCCTGACCCCGTCCTCCGGCGGCGGGGCCCCGCCCGGACGGCGGCGGCCCCCCGTCCGGATATCGGTTTGGCAGGAGGGGCGGCCGCCAGGGATAGTCCCCGGGTGACCACTCCCGCCGCCTCCCCCGGCCACCCCCCGGCGCGCTCCCGGCGCCCCGCGTGGGCAGGCCGCAACTACGTGCTGCTGACCGCCGCGACCATCGCGACGAACCTCGGCGCCCACGGCGCCCTGATCGCCACCACCTGGGCCGTCTTCGACTCCGGGGGCAGCACGGGCGAGGTCGGCATGGTGGCCATGGCGCGCTTCCTGCCGCTCGTCCTCTTCCTGCTCATCGGCGGGGCGGTGGCCGACCGGTTCCCCCGGCACCGGGTGATGGTCGCCGCCAACGCCCTCAACTGCGTCTCGCAGGCCCTCTTCGCCGTCCTCGTGATCACCGGCGAGGCCCGCATCTGGCAGATGATGGTGCTCACCGCCCTCTGCGGGGCCGGGCAGGCCTTCTTCAACCCGGCGGCCGAGGGCATGCTCATGGCGAGCGTGAGCGGGGAGCAGGCCGGGCGGGCCTTCGCCGTCTACCGAATGGCCATGCACGGCGCCGGCATCGGCGGCGCGGCGCTCGGCGGCGCGCTCGTCGCCTTCGTCGGGCCCGGCTGGGTCCTCGCCGTCGACGCCCTCGCCTTCGCCGTCGCCGGCGCCCTGCGCGCCTTCCTCGACGTGAGCGGCATCCCCGAGCGGGCGCCCGGCGGCGGACTGCTCTCCGACCTCCGCGAGGGCTGGCACGAGTTCGTCGGCCGGCCCTGGCTCTGGTCGATCGTCGCCCAGTTCTCGGTCGTGGTGGCGCTGATCGGCGCCGTCGAGGCGGTGTACGGGCCGATGGTGGCGCGCGACGAACTCGGCGGCGCGCGCCCCTGGGGCATCGCGCTCGCCGCTTACGGTGTGGGAACCCTGGCGGGCGCGGTCCTGATGACCCGCTGGAAACCGCGCCGGCTGCTGTTCGTCGGCACCCTGTGCGTCTTCCCGATCGCGCTGCCCTCGGCGGCGCTCGCCGTGCCGCTGGACGCGGCGGGCCTCACCCTCGCCATGTTCGTCAGCGGGGTGGCGATCGAGGTGTTCGGCGTCTCGTGGATGACGGCGATGCACCAGGAGATCCCGGAGGAGAAGCTCTCCCGGGTCTCCGCCTACGACTGGTTCGGCTCGACCGCCCTGCTGCCGCTGTCCACGGCGCTGGCCGGACCGGCGGAGGAGGCCTTCGGCCGGCGGGAGGCCCTGTGGGGCGCGGTGGCGCTGATGACGCTGGTCACCGCGCTGGTGCTGCTCGTGCCCGACGTACGGAACCTGACGCGCCGTTCGCACACCAAGGAGGTCGCGGGCGGCGGCGCCGTACCGGTGTCAGCCGATGCCGAAGGCCCCGTCCGGGGGAACGGGTGACGGGACGGCCCCCGCGTCCGTGACCGGCGCCGCGTCGCCGGTGAACCGCTCCAGGGCGGGGCCGTGCTCCACCCGGGCGGGGAAGGCGTCGGCCGCCGTGCGCCGGGTGAGCCGGGCGGTGTCGACCGCCCGGTCGGAGGCGACGAGCACGGCGTTGCCGAAGCGGCGGCCACGGAGCACCCCCGGTTCGGCGATCAGGGCCAGCTCGGGGAAGACCCGGGCGAAGGTGGCGAGCTGCGAGCGCAGGAAGGCGAAGGGCGACCCGTCGGCCAGGTTGGCGGCGTAGACGCCGCCGGGCCGCAGGACGCGCCGGACGTGGTGCGCGTACTCGACGGAGGTGAGGTGCGCGGGGACGCGCGAGCCGCCGAAGACATCGCCCACGACGAGATCGGCGGAGGCGGCGGGCGCCGACTCCAGCCAGGCGCGGGCGTCCGCCGCGTGCACGGTGATCCCGGAGCCGGCAGGCAGCGGCAGGTGCTCGGCGACCAGGTCGAGCAGGCCCCGGTCGGCCTCCACGACGTCCTGACGGGAGCCGGGCCGGGTCACCGCCACGTACCGGGGCAGGGTCAGCCCGCCGCCGCCCAGATGCAGGACGTCGAGCGGCGCGCCCTCACCGGCCAGGGTGTCCACGACGTGGCCGAGCCGGCGGGCGTACTCGAACTCCAGGTGCCCGGGGGCGTCGAGGTCGACGTACGACTGGGGCGCGCCGTCGACCGTCAGGAGCCAGGCCCGCTCCCGGTCCACGTCGGGCATGAGGCGCGCGGTGCCCTGGTCGACCTCGCGGATGACGGGGATCTGCTCGTTCACCGTCCCATTGTGCCGCCGGGCACCGCACGGGCCGTCAGCCGGCCCAGAGGGCGGCGATCCGCCCGGCGTGGCCCCGGCCCGGGCGGCGCGTCGGGGCCGTGGGCGGGCGGGGTGGCCTCACGGGACGTCCGGCCGGACGACGGCCTCCAGGCCCCGCCGGCGCAGGCGGGCCGCCAGTACCTCCATCTCCACGTACGTCCCGACGAGTCCGCCGCCCATGAGGCGCTCGGCCGTCAGCCGGGCGCCGGCGAGGGTGAGCTCGCTCCCCTCACGCAGGGCCAGGAGCACGCGCACGCGCCGCGGCGCGCCGTCGGGGACGAGGCGGAGGCGCTCGGCACCGTGCGCACGCAGCAGCGCCTGCCGGATGTCCTCCGGGGACTTGGACCCGGCCCCCTGCTCGCACCACCCGTCCCCGCAGTCCGCGCAGCCCGCCTCGACACCCCAGCGGAGCGGACCACGGTCGAAGAACTGGCCGATGTCACGGACGAGCGTGCCGCCGCAGGCGGCGCACACGCCGGTGAGACGCGTCCCCTGCCTGATCACTCCCGGCCCTCCCCCGGCAGCGGCGGCAGGTTCCTCCGCGCCTCGCGGACCGAGAGCGGGGAGAGGCGGGAGCCGTGGGCGTCGAGGAAGGCACGGACTTCGGCCGGGGCCGTCTTCGCGTACTCGCGCAGGCTCCAGCCGATCGCCTTGCGGAGGAAGAAGTCGGTGTCGGCGGCCCGGCGCAGGCAGTGGGCGAAGAGGCGGTCGGCGTCGGTGGCGTCCTTGAAGCGGAGCTGGTGGAGGAGGGCGGTACGGGCGACCCACAGGTCGTCGTCCTCGATCCACCGGTCCATCTCGCCCGCCGACGCGGGATCGGCAGCGACGAGGGCGCCGACGACGTGGGCGGCCAGGTGGTCGACCGTGTCCCACCAGGAGTCGGTGGTGACGAGCCGGCGCGCGACCGGCAGGAAGGCCGGGGAGCAGCGGCGGACGTGGCGGCGGAGGTAGTCGACGGCGAAGTAGTGGTACTCGCGCTCCGGCAGGGCGAAGCAGCGCAGCGCGACGGCGGCGCAGTCGTTCTCGCCGGGCGGCGGGGTGCCGTCGAGGACGGTGCGGGACAGGGCGCGGCGCTCGGGGGTCCGGATGCCGAGGAAGGGCACGACGCCCCTCATGTACGCGACCATCTCCTGCGCCCGGAAGGGGTCGCCGGCCGCCGGGTAGACGGTGGTGAGCCGGTCCAGGAGTGTGTCGGCGAGCGCGCTGTCCGGGGCGCCGGGAACCGCCTGCCCCGGACCGGCGGCGGTCGGTGGGCGGGTCATCGTGGGCCCCTCTCGGCGCGGGTGTGCTCCGGGCTTCGGGCCCGGTCGGACATGACGCACGTTACGGCGATCATACGGGCGTGTCCGTTACGCTCCCCGGATGCTCGCTCCCGCCCCCCGGCCGCCGGGCTCCCTCGCCGTCCGCTGCTCCCGCGTCCTCCTCTCGCCCCGGTCCCGGCTCTCGCTGCTGGCGCTGATGCTGCTCGGCGCGGCGACCCTGGTGGTGCTGTACGAGCCGCAGCGGCTGCTGGCCTCGGGGCCGCCGCCGCAGGCCACCGGTGCGGGCGCGGTTCTCCTCTTCGCCCTCGCGTACGGGGCGTGCACGGCGGCCTTCGTCCCGCGTCCGGTGCTGAACCTGGCCGCCGGGGCCCTGTTCGGCTCGGCCGCCGGGCTGACGGCGGCCGTGGCGGGGACGGTCCTCGGCGCGGGCCTCTCCTTCACGCTCGGCCGGGTCCTGGGACAGGGCGCGCTGCGGCCGCTGCTGCGGGGCCGGCTGCTGACGGCGGCGGACGGCCAGTTGAGCCGGCACGGATTCCGGTCGATGCTGGCGATCCGTCTCTTCCCCGGGGTGCCGTTCGCCGCCGCCAACTACGCCGCGGCGGTCTCCCGGATGGGGTACGTGCCGTTCCTGCTGGCGACGGCGCTCGGCACGGTGCCGAACACGGCGGCCTACGTGGTGGCCGGCGCGCAGGCCGGCTCGCCGGACTCGCCCGCCTTCCTCGTCTCCGCCGGGTTCATCGGCCTGTCGGGCCTGGCCGCGGCGGTCGTCGCCTGGCGCAAGCGGCACCATCTGGGCGCCGGTCTCCGCCGCGGCCTGCGCCGACGCGGCGCCGCCCCGGCGGCCCCGGACCTGCCGGCCGTCTCCGTACCGCCGGCACCGCTCGCGGGTACGGGTGCGCGGACGCGAGGGTAGAAGGCGGGGGGGCGCCCCTGCCGCGCGATCGGCGCGCCCCTCACGGGCGCGCACCGGCCCGCGCCGGTGAGCGGGTCGACGGTTGAACGTGCCCAGGCGCGCGGCGGGGCCCCTACTGCCGCGCCCGGCCGCGGGGGCCCGAGTACGGCGTCGTACCGGGGGCGCTCCCCCGGGCCCCGGTTCCGCGGCGCCGGCCCGCGTCCGTCCCGGCCCGTTCCCCGCGTCAGAGCGCCTCGACGATCATCGCGTTGGCGAGGCCGCCCGCCTCGCACATGGTCTGGAGGCCGTAGCGGGCGCCCCGCGCCCGCAGGGCGTGGACGAGGGTGGTGGTGAGACGGGTACCGCTGGCGCCGAGAGGGTGGCCGAGGGCGATGGCGCCGCCGTGGACGTTCACCTTGGCGAGGTCGGCCCCGGTCTCCCGCTGCCAGGCGAGGACGACGCTCGCGAAGGCTTCGTTGACCTCGAAGAGGTCGATGTCGTCGAGGGTGAGTCCGGCGCGCCGCAGGACCTTCTCGGTGGCGGGGACGACGCCGGTGAGCATGAGGAGCGGGTCGGAGCCGGTGACGGCGAAGCTGTGGAGGCGGGCGAGGGGGCGCAGGCCCAGGGCGCGGGCCGTGTCGGCCTCCATGACGAGGACGGCGGAGGCGCCGTCGTTGACGGGGCTGCTGTTGCCGGCGGTGACGCTCCAGTCGATCGCGGGAAAACGCGCGGCGAAACCGGGGTCCTCGAAGGCGGGGCGGAGCTTCGCGAGGACCTCCGGGGTGGTGGCGGGCCGGACGGACTCGTCGCGGCGGACGTCCTCGTACGGGACGACCTCGCCGTCGAAGAGGCCGGCCTCCCAGGCCCGCGCCGCCTTGGCGTGGGAGCCGGCGGCGAAGTCGTCCATGGCCTCGCGGCCGAGGGACCACCGGGTGGCGATGAGTTCGGCGCTGATGCCCTGCGGGACGAGTCCTTCGGGGTAGCGCTCGGCGACCCCGGGCCCGAAGGGGTCGGCGCCCGGCGGCACGTTGGACCACATGGGGACCCGGCTCATCGACTCGACGCCGCAGGCGACGGCGATGTCGTACGCGCCGGAGAGCACGCCCTGCGCAGCGAAGTGGACGGCCTGCTGGGAGGAGCCGCACTGCCGGTCGACGGTGGTGGCGGGCACGGACTCGGGGAGTCCGGCTCCGAGCCAGGCGTAGCGGGTGGTGTTCATGGCCTGTTCGCCGACCTGGTCGACGGTGCCGCCGATGACGTCGTCGACGAGGGCGGGATCGAGCCCGGTGCGGTCCATGAGGGCGCGCAGCGTGTGCGAGAGCAGGGCGACGGGGTGGACGTGGGAGAGGGCACCTCCCGGCTTGCCCTTCCCGATGGGGGTCCGGACGGCTTCGACGACGACGGCGTCACGCATGGGGCGCTCCTGACTCGGAGAGACTGAGTTGGAAAACTGGATGTAGACGCACCGGTAACATATCCCGGCGCGTTGGATTTTCAAACCCTCAGCGGGACACCCCCTACGCTGGGGCCATGAAGGCCGCCCCTCGCCCCTGCTCGATCGCCGACACCCTCGCGCTCGTCGGCGAGAAGTACGCCCTGCTCGTCCTGCGCGAGGTCTCGCTCGGCGTCCGCCGCTTCGACCGGATCGCCCGCAACACCGGCGCCCCGCGCGACATCCTGACGGCCCGCCTCAAGCGGCTCGTCGAGGCCGGGATCCTGGAGAAGGTGCCGTACAGCGACCGCCCGCCGCGCTTCGAGTACCGGGCAACGGCGGCCGGCGAGGAGCTCCAGCCGGTCCTGGTCACCCTCATGGCCTGGGGTGACCGCCACCTCAACGCCGACGACCGCCCGGTGGTCCTCGAACACGACTGCGGCGAGGTCCTCAGTCCCCGTCTCGTCTGCGCGCACTGCGGCGGGGAGGCCGACCGCGACAGCCTGCGCCACCACGTCCGGGCGCCCGGCTGGACGACGGCGGGACCGGTGGAGCCCGACGCGTCCTGATCACCGGGGCGTTCACCTCGGGACGGTACGCTGCGCTCGACCTTCTGACCGCACACGTACATACGGGACGGCCCTAGCCCCATGAGTTGGTTCGAATCGTTCATCCTCGGACTCGTCCAGGGGCTGACGGAGTTCCTTCCCATCTCCTCCAGCGCGCACCTCCGCCTGACGGCGGCCTTCGCGGGCTGGCACGACCCGGGCGCGGCCTTCACGGCGATCACCCAGATCGGTACGGAGACCGCGGTCCTGATCTACTTCCGCAAGGACATCGCGCGGATCGTCTCGGCCTGGTTCCGCTCGCTCACCGACAAGGCGATGCGCTCCGACCACGACGCCCAGATGGGCTGGCTGGTCATCGTCGGTTCGATCCCGATCGGCGTCCTCGGCATCACGCTCAAGGACCAGATCGAGGGCCCCTTCCGCGACCTGCGGCTGATCGCCACGACCCTCATCGTCATGGGCGTCGTCCTCGGCGTCGCGGACCGGCTCGCCGCCCGCGACGAGGCCGGCGGCCGGCACCGGGCCATCCGTGAGCGCAAGACGCTCAAGGACCTCGGGGTGCGGGACGGACTGATCTACGGCGTCTGCCAGGCGATGGCCCTGATCCCGGGCGTGTCCCGGTCCGGCGCCACGATCTCCGGCGGCCTGCTGATGGGCTACACCCGCGAGGCCGCGGCCCGTTACTCCTTCCTCCTCGCGATCCCCGCGGTGCTCGCCTCGGGTGCGTACGAGCTGAAGGACGCGGGCGAGGGGCACGTCTCCTGGGGACCGACGATCTTCGCCACGGTCGTCGCCTTCGTGGTCGGCTACGCGGTGATCGCCTGGTTCATGAAGTTCATCACCACGAAGTCCTTCATGCCGTTCGTGATCTACCGGATCCTGCTCGGCATCCTGCTGTTCGTCCTGGTCGGCATGGGAGTCCTGAGCCCGCACGCGGGCGAGTCCGCCGGCTGACGGGAGTCCGGCCGCGCGGGGCGCGGCCCCGGTTCAGGAGGCCTGAAGCAGGGACTCGCGGACGACCCGCTCGCACAGTTCGTGGGTGAGCAGGGCGTCGCGGGCGTCGAGGAGCCGGTCCTCGCGGACGGCGTCGAGGAAGGCGAGGACGGCCTGTTCGATGCCCCGCTGGCGGGCGACGGGCACCCAGTCGCCGCGGCGCCGCACGGTCGGCTGGCCCTTGTGGTCGATGACGTCGGCGAGGTTGACGACCTGGCGCTTGGTGTCCTGGCCGGAGACCTCCAGGATCTCCTCGGTGGAGCCGTTCATCCGGTTCATCACGCCGATGGCGGTGAAGCCGTCGCCGGAGAGCTGGAGCACGACGTGGTGCATGAGGCCGTCGCGGACCCGGGCGCGGACGTCGGTGTGCTCGACCTCGCCGGGGAGGAGGAAGCGCAGGGTGTCCACGACGTGGATGAAGTCGTCCAGGACGAGGGTGCGGGGGTCCTCGGGGAGTCCGATCCGGTTCTTCTGCAGGAGGATCAGATCGCGCGGGTGGTCGAGGCACTGGGCGTAGGCCGGGGCGAGGCGCCGGTTGAAGCCGACGGCGAGGCTGACGGACCGCTTCGCGGCGAGGTCCACGATCCGCTCGGAGTCGGCGTAGTCGTAGGCGAGGGGCTTGTCCACGTACGTGGGGACGCCGGCTTCGAGGAGGCGGCCGGCGATCTCGGCGTGGACGGCGGTGGGGGCGTGCACGAAGGCGGCGTCGAGCCCGGCGGAGAGCAGCGAGTCGAGATCGCGGTGGCGCCGGGTGGCGGGCAGGTGGAGGCTGTCGGCCACCCGCTCCAGGGTGGCCGCGGTGCGGGTCTGGAGGTGGAGTTCGACCCCGGGGAGGGTGGCGAGCACCGGGAGGTAGGCCTTCTGCGCGATGTCGCCGAGTCCGATGCAGCCAACCTTCACGGGGTCTCCCTCGTCGCTGTGTGCGTGGTGCGCGGGCCCGTGCCGGTACGGGCCGTTCGCGCCGGTCAGCTTACGCGCGCCGGCCCGGGGGTGACGGGCGGGTGCCAGTCGGCGATGCCGTCGAAGCCGCGCAGGACGAGCCCGGGGCCGAAGCGGGAGACGGCTCGGACGAGCGTGTCGCGCAGGGTGACGGCGGGGCGGGCGGAGAGCGTGGTGAGGGCTCCCGCGCGGGCGGCCCTGCGGACGAGGGCGGTGGTGCGCGGGAGCCGGTCGGCGGTGTAGGCGGCGAGGTCGCGGCCGGGGGTGAAGCCGGCCGTGGGGCGGGCGTGGTGGGCGAGCACGACGGCGTCCTCGACGGCCTGGTTCCCGCCCTGGCCGAGGCTGGGCATCATCGCGTGGGCGGCGTCGCCGAGGAGCGCGACCCGGCCTCGGTGGAACGCGGGCAGCGGGTCCGGCAGGTGGTGGACGTCGTGGCGGAGGACCCGGCCGGGGTCGACGGCGGCGAGGATCTCGGGCACGGGCTGGTGCCAGTCACCGAAGAGACGCAGGAGTTCGGCCCTCTCGTCGTCGGGCGCGTGGGCCCCGGCGGGGGCGGTGGCCATGGCGTAGGCGTAGATCCGGCCGTCCTTGAGGGGCTGGGTGCCCCAGAGGCGTCCCGCGCCCCAGGTCTCGTGGGGCGAGAAGGGCCGGCCGGGGGCGGGGATGACGAGCCGCCAGGTGGTGCGGCCGGAGTAGCGGGGGCCGGGGTGGTGGGGGAAGAGGGTGTGCCGGGTGGCGGAGTGGATGCCGTCGGCGGCGACGACGAGTTCGGCCTCACGCTCACCGTCCGGGGTGGTGAGGCGGGCGGGCCGGTGGTCGTCGCCGGGGTCGGTCAGCGTCGCGGCGGTCCCGGTGCGGACGGTGCCGTCGGGGAGCGCCGAGGTGAGGATCTCGACGAGCGTGGCGCGGTGGAGCAGGACGAGGGGGCCGCCGAAGCGGGCGGCGGCGGCGTGCGCGTCGGTGCGGGCGAGCCAGCGGCCGTCGGGGCGGCGCAGTCCTCCGTCGCCCTGCCAGGCGGACAGGTCGCGGACGTGGTCGCCGAGGCCGAGGACGTCGAGGGCGCGCTGGGCGTTGGGGGCGAGTCCGATGCCGGCGCCGACGGGGGCGAGGCTCGCGGCGCGTTCGAGGACGGTGACCCGCCAGCCGGCGCGGTGGAGGGCGACGGCGGCGGTGAGTCCGCCGACGCCGGCTCCGACGACGAGGGCCCTGAGGGTGGCGGCGGGGTGCTGGTCCATGACTGCTCCTCGGACTACAGATGTAGTAAAGCCGGGCACCCCCACCGTACTACAGGTGTAGTTCGGTGGGGGTGAGTAGGGTTTCCGGCATGAGTACGCGCACCTCCGGCGAGACCCCCTCCCGCGCCGAACGGATCGGCGACGCCGCCCTCGACCTCCTCGTGGAGCGCGGCATGCGCGGCCTCACCCACCGCGCCGTGGACGAGCGGGCCGGACTGCCCCCGGGCTCCACGTCCAACCACGCCCGGACCCGGCAGGCCCTGCTGGAGACCGCCGTCCGCCGCCAGGCGGAGCTGGAGGCGCGGATCATCGCCCCGCACGAACTGCCGCCGCCCGGCGCGGACGCCGAGGCCCTCGCGGAGGCGCTCGCCCTCGCCCTCCACCGCTATCTCACCCACCACCGCCCCCTGCTGGTCTCCCGGTACGAACTCGCCCTGGAGGCCACCCGCCGCCCCGAACTGCGCGGCTTCTACGACCGGGCGGGATCGGCCTTCCGCGATCCGGTGATCGCGATGATGACGGCGGCCGGCTCGCCCGCGCCGGAACGGCACGCGCTCTCCCTCATCGCCTGGTGCGAGGGGCTGATGTTCTCCTGCGCCGCCGGCTCCTTCCACGCCGCCGTGCCCGGCCACGACGAACTGCGCACCGGCTTCGGGGAGTTGCTGCGGGGCATGCTCGCCGGCCCGGAAACCGGTGGCACGGCCCGCGATCATGGGGGACGATGCCCCGCATGACCACCGAACGCACCGCAACGACCCCGCGCGTCGACCCGTCCACCACCTCGGGTGAGCGCGAGGCGCTGGAGCAGTGGCTCGACTTCCACCGCGCGACCCTCGCGATGAAGTGCGAGGGGCTCGACGACGCCCAGCTGCGCACCACCTCCGTCCCGCCCTCCGACCTCAACCTCCTCGGCCTCGTCCGGCACATGGCCGAGGTCGAGCGCGGCTGGTTCCGTCATGTCCTCGCCGGCGAGGAGGCCGGGTGGATCTACGCGACGGAGGAGGACTACGACCGGGACATCCACGCCACCGAGGAGGACACCTACGAGGAGGCGTACGCGACCTGGCAGGCCGAGATCGACCACGCCCGTACGCTGGCGGCCGCGCACGACCTCGACGACTTCGGCAAGGGCAAGCGCCGCGACGGCCGGACCTACAACCTCCGCTGGATCTACCTCCACATGATCGAGGAGTACGCCCGCCACAACGGCCACGCGGACCTCCTTCGCGAGCGGATCGACGGCGCCACCGGAGACTGACGCCCCCGGGCCCTGCCCGCGGGCGATACGGCCCCGGGCGCGGAGGCCGTGGCCCGGTCAAGGGGCGGCCACCGGCCGCTCACCCGTGCGGGGCATTCCCGGCCGGTAGGGGCGCGAAGACCGCCCCTCTGCCAGCAGAGTGGCGCGGTGCACACCCGAACCACAGCGAAGATCCTGGCCGGAGCGGCGATGGCCGCCCTGGCGGGGTGCGTCGCGGTCGACACACCGCCGCCCGCGCCGGCCCCGGCGCCCACGCCCGCCGCCTCGGCGAATTCCGTCCGCCCCGCGCAGGGCGGGGCGCCGCAGATCGTCGAAGGGCCGGCCCGCGAGGCCCTCGAAGCCGCGCTCCCGGCGCCCGCGCCCGGCGCCATCCCGTCCGTACGGCCCGTGCCCCGGTCGGCGCGCCCGCCGCGCACCGAGGCGCCGCGCCCCGCCCCCGTACCGCCGCGGCCCGAGCGCCCCGCACGGCCCCTCCCCGCGCGGCCCGTACCCGACCGGCCCGCCCTCCCCGATCTGCCGAAACTGCCCGAGACCCGGCTGCCGGCCGCGCCGCCGCTCTCGCGGGCGGACGTCTGCGCGCTGGGCGAGCGGTACGGGGGGTGGGCGCCCGGCAGCGACCAGGCGCGGATCTGCCGGGGGGCGTACGGCTCCTGACCCGTCCGGCCGGTCCTCAGGCGCCCCGGAGCCGCCGTTCCAGGCGGTCGATGGCGGCCCGCACCCCGTTGCCGTAGCCGTCGTCGTCGAGCGCGTCCGAGGCGGCGCGGGCTCGGTCCAGATGGAGCCGGGCCGCCTCGGGCCGCTGGAGCTTCAGGTAGTCGGCGGCGAGATTGAGGTGGAGGGAGGGGTACAGCGCCCGCAGCGCCACCGCCGAGTCGTGGGCGGCGAGCCGCTCCTCCCCCAGTTCACCGGCCGCGTTGAGCGCCCGGAGGTCCCAGGCCAGCTCGTCGCCGGGGTCGTCCTGGGCGTCGGCCATGTAGTGGGCGAGGGTGCAGCGGTGCAGCGGGTCCCCGTCGGGACCGATCTGCTCCCACAGCAGCCCGAAGCGGTTGCGGGCCTCCTCCCGGTCACCGCCGTGGAGCAGCATCGTGGCCTGCCCGATCCTGGTCATGACACCGTCGTCCGCCACCTGCCGCTGCTCGGTCACCGCGACCTCCACGCGCTCGCACTCCCGGAAGACATGACGCTAACCGCAGCCGGGCCCGATCGGGCCGAGGCTCAGCCGAGGTCCGGGATCCGCCAGTCGATCGGCTCGTGGCCCTGGGCGGCGACGGCCTCGTTGATCTGCGTGAAGGGGCGCGAACCGAAGAACTTCTTCGCCGAGAGCGGGGAGGGGTGGGCACCCTTGACGACGACGTGCCGCTCCTCGTCGATGAGCGGCAGCTTCTTCTGCGCGTAGTTGCCCCACAGGACGAAGACGGCCGGGTCGGGCCGCGAGGCCACCGCGCGGATCACCGCGTCCGTGAACTTCTCCCAGCCCTTGCCCTTGTGCGAGTTCGCCTCGCCGGAGCGGACGGTCAGCACCGCGTTGAGCAGCAGGACGCCCTGCCGCGCCCACGGCATCAGATAGCCGTTGTCCGGGACGGGGTGGCCGAGCTCGGCCTGCATCTCCTTGTAGATGTTCCGCAGGGAGGGCGGGGTCTTCACCCCCGGCCGCACCGAGAAGCAGAGCCCGTGCCCCTGCCCCTCGCCGTGGTAGGGGTCCTGACCGAGGATCAGGACCTTCACCCGGTCGTACGGGGTGGCCTCCAGCGCCGCGAAGACCTCGTCCTTCGGCGGGTAGACCGGCCCCTTGGCCCGCTCCTCCTCGACGAACTCGGTGAGCTGCGCGAAGTACGGCTTGCGCAGCTCCTCGCCGAGCACGTCCCGCCAGGACTCGGGCAGCATGCTGGTGTCGGTCACGGTCAACAACCTCCGGTGGACGTCCCTGTTTCTCGTACGGAACCTACCGGGGGCCACTGACAACCGGTCCCGCGGGCCGGTCCCCGGGCCTCCTACCAGCTGGCCAGACGGCTCAGCTCCCACAGCTGCATGACGGTCTGCGGGTCGAGGGCGCGCTCGCCGCCGCCGATGTCCTCACCGGCCGCGATGTACAGCTTGCCCTGCCACAGGGGCAGCAGGCGGACGTCGCGGACCATGATCTCCTGGGCCTCCACGAACTCGTCCGTGACGGCCGCGCGGTCGCTCTCGCGGCGCGACTGCGGGAGCAGTTCGTCGGTGATGCGACGGCTCTCGTAGGGCGTGCCGAGGACGTTCTTCTTCCCCATGAAGGGGGCGACGAAGTTGTCCGGGTCCGGGAAGTCGGGGAACCAGCCGCGGCCGAAGACGGGGTACTGGCCCTTCTGGTAACCGGACTGGAACTCCTTCCACGGCTTGCCGACGAGGGTGACCTTGAACAGGCCCGAGGCCTCCAGCTGCCGCTTGAGCTCGGCGAACTCGGCCGCCGTGGCGGAGCCGTACCGGTCGGTGGCGTACCCGAAGGTCAGCTGGACCGGCTCGGTGATGCCCGCCTCGCGCAGCAGCGCCTTGGCCTTGGGGACGCTCGGGGAGCCGAAGCGGTCGTAGAACTTGGTGGTGTGGGCGGCGATGCCCTTGGGGACCATCGAGTACAGCGGCTCGGCGGTGCCCTGGTAGACGGTGCTGACGAGCGCCTCGCGGTCGACGACCTGGGCGATGGCCTTGCGGACGGCCGGCTTGGCGACGGTGGGGTCCGTGGCGTTGAAGACCAGGTAGCGGATGTCGGCGCCGGTGGACTCGATGATCTGGAGGGACTCGTTGTCCGGGTTGTTGCCGTCCTGGAGCTCGACGACCTCGGCGGCGGTGAGACCGCGGTAGGTGGCGTCGATCTCCTTCTTCTTCAGGGCGGCGACCATCGCCTCGGACTCGTCGAAGTAGCGGATGGTCACCGCGCCGTTCTTGTGCTCGGCGAACCCCTTGTAGGCCGGGTTCTTGGTGAGCACGGCCGACTTGCGCTCCTCGTACGAGTCGAGGACGTACGGGCCGGAACCGGTGATCTTCCCGTCCGTGCGGAGCTTGTCGGCCGGGTACTCGGCCGGGTCCACCAGCGACATGGCGGGGGTGGCGAGGACGAAGGGGAAGGTCGCGTCCGGCCGGTTGAGGCGGAAGACGACACGGCGCTCGCCGACCGTCTCGATCGCCTGGAGGGAGCCCAGCATGCCGTTGGGGCCGCCCTCGTGGTCGATGGTGCGGATGCGCTCGATGGAGTGCTGCACCGCCTTGGCGTCCAGCTTGTGCCCGTTGGAGAAGGTCAGTCCTTCGCGGAGCGTGCACTCGAAGACCCGGCTGGACGTGTCCGTGAATTTGCAGTCGGCGGCGTCGGCCTGCGGGGTCGTACTGCCGGTCGGGAAACTCACGAGCGTCTGGAAGACATTCCGGAAAAGCTCCCACGAGTTGTCCCACGACGCCGCGGGATCAAGCGTGGAGGGCGAACTCGTCGTCCCTACGACAATTCTCTTCTCCCCGGCGGATTCACTGTCCGAAAACACACCGCATCCGGACAGCAGGGATATGGACGCAAGGGCTGCAGCGGCCTGCAGACTCGTCCGGTTGAACACGTGCACGCTCCTCGTTCAGCCTGGGGTCGGCCGACGATACCGCAGCACCCCGCCAGGTCAATCGCCGAGCCTGGCGGGGCACACGAGGCATTCGCTCCGTAATCGGGGCCAATCCGGACAGGAATTCCGGAGAGTGTCCGATTATCGGTCAGCCGACACCGGCGTTCAGGAAAATGCCGCCGTCGACCACGAGGGTCTGACCGGTGATCCACGCGGACTGTTCCGAGGTCAGGAAGGCGGCGGCGCCCCCGATGTCCTCGGGGACGCCCAGCCGGCCCATCGGATAGGCGGCGGCCGCCTCGGCCTCCCGCCCCTCGTACAGCGCCTGCGCGAACTTCGTCTTCACGACGGCCGGGGCGATGGCGTTGACCCGGACGACCGGCGCGAATTCGTGCGCCAGCTGGAGGGTCAGATTGACCATCGCGGCCTTGCTCATTCCGTACGCGCCGATGAACGGCGAGGCGGAGACACCGGCGATGGAGGCGATGTTCACGATCGCCCCGCCGTTCTCCTTCTGCCAGGCGTGCCAGGTCCGCTGTGCGAAGCCCAGGGCGGAGATCACATTCGTCTCGAAGACCTTCCGCGCGACACCGAGGTCGAGGTCCGCGATGGGCCCGAAGACCGGATTCGTCCCGGCGTTGTTCACCAGGAAGTCCACCCGGCCGAAGGCGTCCATCGCCGCGTCGACGGCGGCGGCCTGGTGGGCCTCGTCGTGGGCCTTGCCGGGCACTCCGATCGCCCGGTCGGCCCCGAGGCGCTCCACGGCCTCCTTGAGGGCCTCCTCACCCCGTCCGGTGATGACGACCCGGTCGCCGCGGGCGACGAGCGCCTCGGCGATGCCGTAGCCGATGCCCCGGCTGGCGCCGGTGACGAGAGCGACCCTGCCGGACGGTTCCGGCCTGTCCTGTGCGGTCATGCCCGCCTCCTCCTCTGGTTCGGGTGGGTCAGTTGAGCGGGCCGCCGGCCACGTACATGACCTGGCCGGAGACGAAGCCGGCGTCGTCGCCGGTGAAGAAGGCGATGGCGTTGGCGACGTCCTCGGGGCGCCCGACGCGCTGCACCGGGATCGCGGAGGCGGCGGCGGCCTGGAACTCCTCGAAGCCCATGCCGACGCGCTCGGCGGTCTGGGCGGTCATCTCGGTGACGATGAAGCCGGGGGCGACCGCGTTGGCGGTGACGCCGAACTTGCCGAGCTCCTTGGCGAGGGTCTTGGTCAAGCCCTGGAGACCGGCCTTGACGGCCGAGTAGTTGGCCTGGCCGCGGTTGCCGAGCGCCGAGGAGGAGGAGAGGGAGACGATCCGGCCGAAGCCGGCGTCCACCATGTGCTTCTGACAGGCCTTCGCCATCAGGAACGCGCCCTTGAGGTGCACGTTCATGACGAGGTCCCAGTCGTCCTCGGACATCTTGAAGAGGAGGTTGTCGCGCAGCACGCCCGCGTTGTTCACGAGGATGGTGGGCGCGCCGAGCTCGGCGGCCACGCGCGCGACGGCGGCCTCCACCTGGGCGCCGTCCGAGACGTCGCAGCCGACGGCGAGGGCGGTGCCGCCGGCGGCGGTGATCTTCTCGACGGTGTCCTTGCAGGCCGCCTCGTCGAGGTCGAGAACGGCGACGGCGCGGCCCTCGGCCGCGAGGCGGATCGCGGTGGCTGCGCCGATGCCCCGTGCGGCACCGGTGACGACGGCTACGCGCTGCTCGGTGGTGGACATGCTTGGTTTCTCCTCGCCCTTGGATCATCCGTGGATACGGCCGGCACGCTCTCGGCCCGCTCCTGCGTCCCGCACATGAGCGACCGCTTAGTATCGTCCGCAGACGAGACGCTAGAAGCCCTGGCACCCGGTGTCAACGGCCCACCGGGTGCACACCGTCACTCCTCGGTCACGCGGGTGATCCCCGGGGCGCCTCAGCGCACGAGGAGGTCGAGCAGCCGTTCCACCTCGGCCTCCGGGTCCGCGGTGAGACCGGTGTGCACGGGCCCCGGCTGGACCACGGTCGAGCGGGGCGCGATCAGCCAGCGGAAGCGCCGCCCCGCGTCGTCGCCCGCCGCCTGCCCGGCGGCGTTCCCGCCCAGGCAGACCCCTTCGACGGCGTGCAGCGCCGCCCGTACGCCGGTCACGTCGGCCGCCGGGTCGAGCGCGGTCAGCTTGGCCTCGTCGAGGTGGGTGCGGGCCGCCACGAAGGACCGGGCGCGGCAGTAGACGACCACCCCGGCGTTGAAGCACTCCCCCCGCTCGACGCGGGGGACGACGCGCAGCAGCGCGTACTCGAAGACGTCGCGGTCGGTCACGTGGTGCTGTCCTTCTCCGTGGCGTGCGGTCGGGGTACGAGGCGTTCGGCGAGCCAGCCGGGGGGCTGCTGGGGCCTCCGCTCGGTCCGGGGGCCGAGCGTGATCCGCTCGTGGATGGTGGCCGCGCGCGGCAGCAGGGCCTCGACGTACGCGCGGCGCAGGGCGTCGGTGCTGTCGAAGCCGGGCTCGCCGGCCAGCCACTCGTCGGGCACGTCGGCGGCGACCTCGGTGAGCAGCTCCTCGGTGACGAGCGGCGCCAGCTCGGCCGCCGCGGCGGCGATGTCCGGCGCGAAGGGCGCGAGCGCGTGGTCGGAGGCGTCGTACGGCTTGGCGGCGGAGGCCTGGGCACCGGGCCAGTTGTGGTGCCAGATCATGGTGGCGCCGTGGTCGATCAGCCACAGGTCGCCGTGCCAGACGAGCATGTTCGGGTTGCGCCAGGACCGGTCGACGTTGTTGATCACCGCGTCGAACCAGACGATCCTCCCGGCCTCGCGGGGGTCCACCTCATAGGCCAGCGGGTCGAAGCCCAGGGAGCCCGGCAGGTAGTCCATGCCGAGGTTGAGCCCCCCGCTCGCCTTCAGGAGCTCCTGCACCTCCTGGTCGGGCTCGGAGAGCCCGATGACCGGGTCGAGCTGGATCGTGACGAGCTCGGGCACCCGCAGCCCGAGCCGGCGGGCGAGCTGCCCGCAGACGACCTCGGCCACGAGGGTCTTGCGCCCCTGCCCGGCGCCGGTGAACTTCATGACGTACGTGCCCAGATCGTCGGCCTCGACGATCCCGGGGAGCGAGCCGCCCTCACGCAAGGGCGTGACATAGCGGGTCGCTACGACCTCTTCCAACACTTTCCCGGGCCACCCATCTCTTCGACCTTGCACTCCACGGACCACTTCTCCGGGGGCGTGGAGGCCGGGGTCACTGGTCGACGGCGCTGGGGAGCATCCGGGGAGTTTCGCCTGCCGAGCCGGTCTCCCCCTCCCCGGCGGACCGTCGACGGCGCGCGCCCCCTGCCGCCGGCCTCCGGCATGAAGTGAGCATAGTAACCGAGGGTGATCGCCGGTGTGCTGTGGCCGAGCCGACGGCGGTGACCTGCCCGGGTCCGTGGCCGTCGCCGGGTCCGCCTGTCCGGTGGGGCCTGCCGTGTGTGCGCCCCGGTCGGGAAGGGGTCCTTCCCGGCCGGGGCGCGGGGCGGCGGTGCGGTTCGCCGCCTGTTCCCCTACCTGGTCGCGACGCGCAGGAAGGTGACCGAGTGGGCGGGGAAGGTGTACGTGAAGGTCCGCCCGATGCCTTCCAGCGTCGACGTCCGCGGCCGGATCGGGTGGGCGTCGGCGCTGTTCACGGCGTCCGGCGCGCCCGAGAGGGTGGTCACGCGGGCCGTCGGGGCGACCTTGGAGGTGCCGAGGTCGATGCTCGTACGGGCCGCGGTGGCCTGGGCGTTGACGACCTTGACGACAAGGTCGCCCTTGTCCCGGGTCACCACCTGCCGGAAGGGTTCGGCGGCCTTGTCGTCGGTGAACGAACCCCACTTCTGCCCGTCGAGGTAGAGGGTGACCTGGCGGCCCCGCACCTGGACGCGGATGTCGTAGGCGCGGCCCGTCTCGATGGTGGTGGGGTGCTCCAGCAGGGTCTGCTTGCCTCCGTCGGCGGCCTTCTCGACGGCGGACCGGGTGTTGCCCCAGCCGCCGAGGTTCCACCAGTAGTGGTTGCCGGTACCGCGTACGCCGAAGGCGACCAGGAACCCTTCCTTACCGGACTTCTTCGTGGCCCTGACCTTCAGGTCGTAGTCGTGCCAGCCCGGGTCGCCCGCGGTGACCAGGGTGTCCTCGGCGGCCTCGTCGGTCTGGACGTACGCCCCGTCCTGGACGGCCCAGGTGCCGCGCCCGGCGGCCGGCGTCCATCGGGAGGCCCCGGCGGAGAAGTCGTCCTTCAGCAGGGTGGTGCCGTCCGCCGCGGTGACCTCGACGTCGTCGTAGGCGGCGCTGGTGGCCCAGGTCGACAGGCCGACCGCGCCGGTGATCGGTCCGGAGACGGAGGGGGTGGCGGAGGCGCGGCTCGGCACGACCCGGTCGCCGGTGTTGTTCATGAACAGCTTCTGGACCTCGTAACTGGTCGAGCCCCAGGAGCGGTTGTTGTCGAACCAGATCATGTCGGGCCGCCACTGGTTCTTGTCCACGTCGGCGAGCAACGGAGCGTACGAGGCGAGCTTGACGACGTCGGCGTTGCGCTCCAGGCCGGTCATGAACGCCGCCTCGGACAGGGCGTTCGCGAAGCGGTTGTCGCGGGAGGCGTACTCGCCGAGGAAGACCTTGGGGCCGTTGCGGTCGTAGGAGTCGTAGCGGTCGTTGTTCTCCAGGAACCACTGCGGGGAGTTGTAGTAGTGCTCGTCGACCATGTCGACGCCCGCCCGGCGGTTGAGGTCCCACAGCCGGTCGAAGGTGGCGCCCTCGGAGGCGGGGCCCGAGTTGGAGACGATCGTGATCTCCGGGTGCTCGGCCGTGATGGCCTTGCGGAACTCGGTGAAGCGGGCGAAGAAGGCGTCGGGCAGATTCTCCTCGTTGCCGACGCCCAGGTGGGTCAGGCCGAAGGGCTTCGGGTGGCCCATCTCGGCGCGCTTGCGGCCCCAGGTGGAGGTGACGGGGCCGTTGGCGAACTCGATCAGGTCCAGGGTGTCCTGGATGTGCCGCTTCAGCAGGGCCGGGTCGTCGGTGGCCTGGTTCTGCCCGCAGCCGGTGACCAGGGCGGGCACGACGGGCAGCGGCATCGCGCCGATGTCCTCGGCGAACTGGAAGTACTCGTAGTAGCCGAGGCCGTAGCTCTGGTGGTAGCCCCAGAAGTTGGCGTTGACGGCCCGCTGCTCGACGGGGCCGATGGTGTCCTTCCACTGGTAGGAGCGTCGGCGCTCCCAGTCCGGGGCCTCGTAGGCGTGGTGACTGCCGGTGTTGACCAGGCAGCCGCCGGGGAAGCGCAGGAAGCCGGGGTTGAGCGCGGCGATCTTCTCGGCGAGGTCCTTGCGCAGCCCGTTCGGACGGCCCTTGTAGGTGTCGCGGGGGAAGAGCGAGACCATGTCGAGGCGGAGGGTCCCGGAGCCGGCGGCCGTCACCGCGAGCCGTCCCGCGGTGGTGGTCACCTTGGGGACGAGCGTGCCGGTGTACCTGGTCCACCGGTCGCCGCGCACGGTGATGCCGAGCGGCGCGGTCAGGACGGTGCCGTCGGCGGTGCGCAGGTCGGCCGTGAGACGGGTGCCGGCCGGATTGTCCGTGCGCGCCCAGACGGAGAAGTCGTACCGCCTGCCCTCCTTGAGGGCGATGCCCGCCCCGTAGCCGCTGTTGACGACGCCGAAGCGGCCGGTGGTGCCGCCCGTGCCGGCGAGGTCGACGCGCAGGTGGTTGCGGTTGCGCTCGTTGAGCCGTTCGGCGTCGTCGACGACCTTGAGGGTGCCCGTGGCGCCGCCGGACGCGGTCTGCTGCCAGGAGGTCAGCGGGGTGTAGGACCGGTTGTCGGCGGGGCCGAACTCGAAGGAGCGGTTCTGTACGAGTTCGGCGTAGAGGCCGCCGTCGGCCGCGTTGTTGATGTCTTCGAAGAAGACGCCGTACATGGTGGGGTCGATCGCCGGTCCCGTGCCGGCGGCGTCGACGGAGAGGGTGTAGTCGGTCACGGCGGGGTCCGCCGCCGCCGGGGTCTGGGTGAGGAGGCCGGCTGCCAGTGAGGTGGCCAGCAGGCCGCCGGTGAGGACACCGGCCTTTCTGGTGGTGCGGGTGCGTGGGCGCAAGGCGGCTCTCCTTGGGACGGAAGTGCGGGGACGTCGTCGTGCTCTCTGTGGGCGGTGCGGGCAGGGGCGGGCCCCGGGTGCTCGTCGGTGCTCGGGGCCCCTGGCCCCGGGGGCGGGCGGGCGTCGCCGATCTCTCTCGTCGCCAGGGAACGGGGCGACCGTTCACCCCCGCAGATTGTTAACGCTCACATTTCCTTTGGGCAAGAGTCCGGAACGGTTCTGTCGCATATTCGGCACCGGACACGAGGGACGGACACGCGACTTCACACACCAGGAGGCAGGATCACGCCGCTCCCGGAAACGGTGGGGAGCACGGGGCTCCGGCCTTGGGGGGTAGAGCAAGATGAGCGCTAACAGGGTGCGTCCCGGGAGCCCGCGTCCGTCACCCGTTCCCGGCGGCGCACCCGGCCTCGGCGAGCGGCCGGTTCACCGGGGGAAGCAGCGGGCGATGAAGTCGTTGCGGAACACTCCCCGGGGGTCGGCGGCCTCCGCCAGCCGCGCGAAACGGTCGTACGAGGGGTAGAGACCGCGCAGGGCGTCGGGCTCCGCGACGAAGAGCTTGCCCCAGTGCGGCCGGGCTGCGAAGGGAGCGAGGACGTTCTCGATCACGTGCAGCGCCTTCGTCACGGCGGCGGTGTCGGGCAGCCAGGTGAAGTGGAAGGCCACGGAGTCCCATTGATGGACCGGGCTGAGCCAGAGGCCGTCCGCGGCCACGCTCCGGATCTCCCCCACGTGCAGATGGGGGGCGAAAACGTCCCGTACGGCGTGCAGGGCGTCGAAGGCCGCGACGGCGTCCGCACGGGCGACGAAGTACTCCGACTGCAGTTCGTCGCCGCTGCTCGGGGTGTGCTCCAGCCTGAAGTGCGGCAGCCGGAACGGTGACGGGCCCGGCAGGCCCAGCTGCGGGGTGCAGGAATCGGCCGGCATGCCGGGGACGGGGTGTCTCGGGCCGTCGGCCCGCACGGCACCGAGCCACCGTGACGGCTCGTCCGCCGCCCCCGGGTCGTCCGCGCGCCGCTTGAGCCACACCTGGTCGATCAGGTCCCCCCTCCAGCGCGTGAAGAGGCTGACGCTGTACGCGGCGGACATCACCTCGTCGAAGCCGCCGCGGAGGGCGGCGACGGGCAGGTTCTCGTAGACCCACTGCCGGACGTCGAAGGCCGGCACCAGATCCAGCGTCAGCGTGGTGACGACACCGAGGGCACCGAGGGCGACCACGGAGCCCTCGAAGTGTTCGTCGCCCCGCTCCGTCGTCACCAATTCCCCGGAGGCCGATATGTACGTGACGGCCCGTACGGCGGAGGCGAGGGTGCCGTTGCCGTCCCCCGACCCGTGCGTGCCGGTCGCACAGGCTCCGGCGATCGAGATGTGGGGCAGCGAACCCAGGTTGTGCAGGGCGAGTCCGGCCTCGTGGAGGAGGCCGGTGATCTCCCCGAAACGGGTTCCGCCGCTCACCGTGACGGTACGGGCCCGCCTGTCGATGTCGAGCACGCGGGGCAGGCCCGCCGTGGACACCAGGTCCCCGGTGGTGTCGGCGATCGCGTTGAAGGAATGCCCCGTTCCCAGGGCTCGTACGGCGCGGGAGCCGGCCACCAGCTCCTGGAGTTCCTCGACCGAGCCGGGGACCCTGAGGCCCGCCGCGCCGAAGGTGATGTTCCCCGCCCAGTTGGTGATGGTGTCACCCATGTTCCATCCTCCGAAGAGGGACCCGTGTCCCCCGATCCGTGGGCCGCGGACACCCGGGCACGGTCCCGGCGCCGGAAGCGCGGTCGGTCCCCCGCCCCTGCGTGCGCGACGCCGAACGTCGTTCATGACCTCGGTTCACTGCCCGGCCAGGCCCGTGTGGGCGATGCCCCGCACGATCTGCCGCTGGAAGAGGGCGAAGACGACCAGCAGGGGGAGGCCCGCGATCACCAAGGAGGCCATGATCTGGGCGTACCGGACTCCGAAGCCGGACTGGACGTTGACCAGCCCCACCGGGAGCGTCATGGCCTGGGGGTCCGTGGTCACGAGGAACGGCCACAGGAAGTTGTTCCACGTGGAGATGAAGGTGAAGATCGCGACCGCCGCGAGGACCGGCCGGGACAGCGGCATGACGATCGTCCAGAAGACCCGCCAGCGCCCGGCGCCGTCGACGAAGGCGGCCTCTTCCAGTTCCCTGGGCACCCCTTCGAAGAACTTCACCAGGATGAACACCATGGCGGGCACGGCGACCTGGGGCAGGATCACACCCCAGTAGGTGTCCACGAGCCCCATGCGGACCATCTGCGTGAACAGCGGCGCGATGAGGACCTGGGGCGGCACCATGATCCCGGCCAGGACCAGGCCGTACAGGATCCTGCGTCCCCGGAACACGGTCCGGGTGAAACCGTAGGCGGCCATGGCGCACAGGACGACGGTGAGCAGGGTGGTGAGCCCGGAGACGACGAGGGAGTTCACCGTCCACCGCAGCAGGGCGCCCGACTCCCCCACCTTGGCGTACGCCTCGAAGGTGATCCGCGAGCCGATCCACTCCAGCGGTGTCCTGGTCGTCTCCCCCTCCGGTTTGAGCGAGGTGGCGACGGCCCAGAGCAGGGGCAGCAGCCAGGCGGCGGCCAGGACGAGCGCCACGGCGAGCAGGGAGATCCTGCCCGCGGTCCAGCGGGGCCGCCGGCTCTTGGTGCGGGACGCTCGGACGGTGCGGTCACGGACGGCGGCGAGGCTCACGTGCCGGCCTCCTCTTTGCGCCGGGCCAGTACGGGCTGGACCAGGGAGACGATCAGGATGAGGGCGAAGAAGATGTAGGAGACGGCGGACGCGTAGCCGATCCGGTAGCCGGTGAAGCCCTGCTGGTAGACGTACTGCAGGATCGGCCGGGTGGAGTCGTCGGGTCCTCCGCCGGTCATCAGGTAGACCTGATCGAAGATCTTGAGCGAGGCGAGCACCTGGAGGACGAGCACGAGGCCGGTGGTGCGCCGCAGGAGCGGCAGGGTGATGTGGCGAAGGCGCCGCCACGCGCCGGCGCCGTCGAGCTCGGCCGCCTCGTACAGGTGCTGCGGAACGGCTTGGAGCGCGGCGAGGTAGAGCAGGAAGTTGAACCCGACCGTCCACCACACCGTGGTCAGGACGATGGAGAGCATCGCGTAGCGTTCGTCGCTCAGCCAGCCGATGCCGGGTTCCAGTCCGGCGGAGGCGAGGAGCTGGTCGGCGAGTCCGAATCCCGGCGGAAAGATCATCTGCGCGAACAGCATGCAGACGACGCCCGAGGGCAGCAGGAACGGCGCGAACCAGCTGATCCGCCAGAGCCACTGCACGACCCGCAGTTGGTGGGCGAGCAGGGCGAGCACGAGTCCGACCAGCACGAGCGGGACGGTGGAGAGCACGGTGAACCAGACGGTGTTCCACAGGGAGGACCACATCTGCGGGTCGGCCAGCGCCTCCGCGTAGTTGTCCAGGCCGATGAACTCCGCCTCCGTGCCGGTGATGTTCTCGCTGGTCAGGCTCATCTCGAGGCCACTGATCAGGGGCCAGACGAGAAAGAGGGCGTAGACGACCAGGAAGGGGGCCACGAAGACGAGGCCGTGCTCGGTCCACTTCCTCCGGGCGGTCCGGGGGCGGGCCGTGACGGCGCCGTGGCCCGCCCCGGAGGCCGCGGGGGCCGGAGCGGCGGGGGTGAGCGTGGTCATGACACGACTCCGGGAAGGGGGTTGCGGGTGTCGAGGAGGCGTCCGAGCCGGAGCTTCGCCTCGGAGAGCGCCTCACGGGGGGTGCGGGAGCCGGTGAGCAGCGTCGAGAACACCTCGCCGAGTTCGATCCACATACGGGAGGCGGACCCGGCGAACCAGGCCGGTTCGTCGAGCACGACGTCGTCGATCACGTCGCGGTAGGCGGACTGCGGATCGAGCGCCAGATAAGCCGGATCCGAGAGGACGGGCCGGTACGCCGGGACGTGGCCGCCCGCCGCCCATTCGACGGAGTTCTTCAGCATCCAGGCGACGAAGACGCAGGCGGCCCTGTCCGTCACGGTGTCGCGCCCGCGCTGGTGGGGCAGGACGAAGGCGTGGGAGTCGGCCTGTGCCGTGGCCCGTCCGAACAGTGCGGGGACCCGCGTCATCGAGAAGGGCGTCCCTCCCGTGCGGAAGGTGGTGACCTCCCAGTCCCCGTTCAGGTGGAACGCCGTCCGCCCCTGGTTGAAGATGCCGACGGCGGCGGCGTAGTCGGCGCGGCGCGTCCACAGCCCTTCCCCCACGAGGCCGGCCATGAACTCGAGCACCCGCAGGGCCTTGGCGTCGTCGAGGGCCTGCCCCTTGCCGTCGGGGGTGAGGACGGTCCCGCCGGTCTGGGAGTAGAAGGTGGAGAAGAGGCGCCAGGGCGTGATGCAGTCGGGGCCGAGGGTTTCGGTGACGAGGGCGGCCGTGCCGGTCACCTTCCTGACGGCGCGCAGGGCCTCGGTGAACTCCGCGGCTCCTTGGATGGGCTTGAGGCGCGTCCCGTCCATCAGGCCGGCCTTGCGGCAGATGTCGGTCTGGTAGTAGAGCACGAGGGGGTGGGTGTCGAGGGGGACGGCGTACTGGCGGCCGTCGATCCGGCCGCGCCGCCACAGGTCCTCGGGGAAGTCCGCCGGGCGGATGCCCGCCTCGGCGAGCAGATCGGGGTCGAACGGGTCGACCAGCCGTCCGGGGCCGAACCCGGCCAACCGGGCCATGTGGAGCGCGGCGACCTCCGGCGCACGGCCCCCGGCGCCCGCCATACCGAGTTTGGTGTAGTAGGGGGCGCCCCACTGGAGGGTGGTGGCCTCCAGTTCGACGTCCGGGTGGGCGGCACGGAAGGCGTCCAGCATCTTCTGCATGTTGACGCCGTCACCGCCGCCGAAGAGGTGCCAGAACCGGAGCCGGGTCCGGCCGGAGGCGGAGGCCGGCGGCGCGCAGCTCGCGGTCGGGGCGAGGACGCCGGTGGTGGCGAGGGCGCTCAGGGAGCCGGCGAGGACTCGGCGCCGGCTGGGATGGGGTGATGGCATTGCGGCTCGTTTTCCCGGGGTGCGGCGGAGGGCGGCCGGGGCCGCCCTCCGGTGCGGAACCGCCCGAGGGCGGCTTTCCTGCAGGGGCGGCCCGTCAGGCCAGGCGGATCATGGTCCAGGACAGCGGTTCGAGGGTGACGCTCAGCGCGGAGCCGGTCAGCACGGCTCCCTCACCCGGGTGCGGCGTGACGCGGTCCGGCTCGTCGAGGGTGTTGCGGGCGTCCGGGTCCGCGTCGGCGAGGACGGTGTGCTCGACGATCTCGCCGAGGTCCATGCCGCCCAGCGCGACGCGCAGCGGCAGGGGCCGGTCCTGCGAGCGGTTGACGGCGAAGACGGAGACCGCTCCGGTCCCGGGGTCCCGTACCGCGGTGGCCTGCAGCAGGGGCACGTCGCCATGGACGGCGGTGGAGTACGTGGGCGAGTCGACGCGCACGTCGAGGACCTGGCCGCGGCCGTGGCGCGCGGCGTGGGCGAAGGGGTAGAAGGTGGTCTGCCGCCAGGCCGGGCCGCCGGGTTCGGTCATGATCGGGGCGATGACGTTGACGAGTTGGGCGAGGCAGGCGACCGTCACCCGGTCGGCGTGCCGCAGCAGCGCGATGACCAGCGAGCCGAAGACGACGGCGTCGGTGACGGAGTAGCTGTCCTCGAGGAGGCGGGGGGCCTCGGGCCAGTCGAGCGGGTTCTCGGCGGCCTCCGCCTCGAAGCGGCTCAGGTACCAGACGTTCCACTCGTCGAACGAGAGGTTGATCTTCTTCTTGGACTTCAGCCGGGCGCCGATGTGGTCGCAGGTGGCGACCACGTTCTCGATGAACGACTCCATGTCCACGGCGGAGGCGAGGAAGGAGTCGCGGTCGCCGTCCTTCTCCTCGTAGTAGGCGTGCAGGGATATGTGGTCGACGAGGTCGTACGTCTCCTCCAGGACCTTCGCCTCCCAGGCCGCGAAGGTGGGCATGGCCTGGCTCGACGAGCCGCAGGCGACGAGTTCGAGGCCCGGGTCCATCTGGCGCATGGCGCGCGCGGTCTCGGCGGCCAGCCGTCCGTACTCCTCCGCCGTCTTGTGGCCGGTCTGCCACGGACCGTCCATCTCGTTGCCGAGGCACCAGAGGCGGATGCCGAACGGCTCCTTGTCGCCATGGGCGACCCGCAGGTCGGAAAGGGCCGTGCCGCCGGGGTGGTTGGCGTACTCCAGCAGTTCGAGGGCCTCGGCCACGCCCCGGGTGCCGAGGTTCACGGCCATCATGGGCTCGGCCTCGGGGCCGACCTCCTTCAGGAACGCCATGAACTCACTGAGCCCGAAGCGGTTGGTCTCGGTGGAACGCCAGGCGAGGTCGAGACGGCGGGGCCGGTCCTCGACGGGGCCGACGGAGTCCTCCCACCGGTATCCGGAGACGAAGTTGCCTCCCGGGTAGCGGACGGCCGTGACGCCGAGTTCGCGTACGAGGTCGAGGACGTCGGTGCGCAGGCCCGCCTCGTCCGCCAGGGGATGGCCGGGCTCGAAGACGCCGGTGTAGACGCAGCGGCCGAGGTGCTCGACGAACGAGCCGAACAGACGGGGGTTCACCTCACCGACGGTGAACGCCGGGTCGAGGGTGAACCGGGCGACGTGGTCAGGGGCGGGGGTCATGACGTCCTTTCGTGGGGCGGGGTGCGAGGTGCCGGGCGGTCGCCGTCAACGGGCGGGCACCGGCCAGCCGTCGGCGCTCCAGGAGAGCGGGGTGAGGCCGAGCTTGGGAGTGCCCTGGTCCTCGGCGTCGTAGTAGTGGTGGACGAGAACGTCCCGGCCGCGGTCACGGAGCACCGACTGTCCGCCGGGTCCGAGGTACTTGCCGTGGCCGGCCAGCAGCAGGTCGCCACCGCCCTGTGTCATCGGCCTGCCGTCGCGTCCGGTGTAGGGGCCGGTCGGTGAGGTGGAACGGCCGACGCGGATGTTGTACGTCGATTCGACGCCCGCGCAGCAGCGGTCGTAGGAGACGAAGAGGTAGTAGTGACCACCCCGGCGCACGATGGCCGGGGCCTCGACCGCGTAGGGGGCGTCGGGCCGGGTGGCCAGGTGGTGGACGGGGGCCGCGGGGAGGGGGCGCCCGGTGCGGTCGTCCAGTTCCACCATGCGGATGCCGGTCCAGTGGGAGCCGAAGGACATCCAGAGCCTGCCTCCGCCTTCGACGATGCCCGGGTCGATGGCGTTGTAGGCGTCCGTCGTGGCGCTCGCGAAGATCTCTCCGTGGTCGGTCCACGTGCCGGGCCTGCCGCTGGGCGAGGTGGCGAGCCCGATGGCGGAGCGGTTCGAGCCGAAGGAGGAGACCGCGTAGTAGAGCCAGTAGCGCCCCTTGCGGTGCACGATCTCAGGGGCCCAGGGGTCGCTCTCGGCGGAGTAGGAACGCCACCAGGCGGGAAGCGCGGTGAAGGCGGACCCCGCCCGTTGCCAGTGGCGGCCGTCCCGTGAGGTGCGTGCTTCGAGGCCGCCGTGCGTGGAGTAGACCACATAGGTTCCGTCCTCGAGACGGATCGCCGCCGGATCGTGGACGGTGACGTCGCCGGTGACGGGCAGCGGATCGGGGTAGGCGGCCGCCGGAGCGGCCGACGCCTGGGGCATCAGGCAGGCGAGGGCCGCCGCGCCGGCGGACAGGAGTGCCGCGGCCCGGCGGCGGACGGAACGCCCGACAGGCATGGAATGGCTCCTTCGACGAGACGACCGGAAGAAGTCTGTTCGAGATTACGAACGACTTTCGTAACTTCGAACAGCGAAATTAGACGCCCCGAAACAACGGCGTCAACGAGTGGAGCAAAATCACGAACGTCGTTCGAAATTACGAACAAAGAAGGCGCGCTTTCCCTCAGGACACCCGCGCACCGAGAGGTGACAGCCGCCGCACAGGCCACCGACCTTGGCGGTGGCGCCCGAGGGTTCTGTCACCGCATATCGGTGACTTCGCCCCGCGCACCGGACAGGAGACCCGGCACGGACACCCGTCGCCGAGCCGCCGTCCGGCTTGCCGCACCCCCGCTGACGAGGGCGCGCGCAGCACATCGTGACACCACGCGCAACTGCGCTCACATGAGCACCACAGGCATATGTTCGCCGATGCCGGGCACCCGTTCGGGCACACCGGCAGCGTCGACCCCGACGGGGCCGGTCGGAGAGCAAGTCGTCCATGAGGAGGCGCCGTGACCGTCCGGATCGGGGTCGAGGAAGAATTTCATGTGATCGACGTCGAGAGCGGGGAACTCGTCCCCCGCGCCGACGCGATCCTCAGCAGGCTGACCCGGTACACCGGCGCGTACACGCGAGAGCTGGCCCAGTCGGCCGTCGAGTCGAACAGTGGGGTGCACGCGTCCCTGCAGGATCTGTGGGCGGACCTGTCGACCTCGCGCCGGCGGCTCGACCGCGCGGCCTCGTCCCAGGGGCTCGCGGTCGCGGCCGTCGGCACCGCGCCGCTGACGCGGCTCGGAACCGTGCCGACCACCGTCGACGAGCGCTATCTGCACATGACGGACGAGTACCGCCGACTGGTCGGCGAGCAGCTGATCTGCGGCGCGCAGGTGCACGTGGACGTACCGGACCGGGACACGGCGGTACGCGCGATGTGCGTCGTCGGTCCGTGGCTGCCGGTGCTCCTGGCCCTGTCCGCGAGCTCCCCCTACTGGCTCGGCACCGACACCGGTTACGCGAGCTGGCGGACCATGGTGTGGCAGCGCTGGCCCACCTCGGGGCCCGCCGGGTGCTTCGCCGACGCGGAGGCGTACGACCGGGCGATCCAGGAGCTGATCAGTTCCGGCGTCATCAGCGATCCGGGCATGATCTATCACGACATCCGGCCCTCCTCGCACCTGCCGACCCTGGAACTGCGCGTCTGCGACGCCTGCCCCCGGGTGGAGACCGTCGTCCTGATCGCCGCGCTCTTCCGGGCCCTGGTGGTCGACGCCTGCGCCGCCGTCCGGGAGGCCGGTGACGCCGGGTGCGACGGCCGCCACGAGTGGCTGCGCACCGCCACCTGGCGCGCCGCCCGCTCCGGTCTCGAAGGTGACCTGGTCGATCCGGAGACCCGGCTCGCCGCGCCCGCCCCCGCCGTGGTGCGGAGCCTGCTGCGCAAGGTCCGGCCGACGCTGGAGGAGTTCGGCGACTGGGAGACGACGCTCTCCCTGGCCGAGGACGCCCTGGCCCGTGGCAGCGCCGCCGCGGTGCTGCGCGCGAAGGTCGCCGAGGAGGACCTGCTCGCCGGCGTGGACGCCGTCCTCGCCGAGACGCGGGGCGAGAAGCTCCTGCCCGCCCGGGCCGGCCGCCGGGTCCGCCCCCTCCCCGCCGGCTGGGACGGCCGGCCCGCCGCCAGCGCCTCCTGAGCCGCCGGCGCCGTCACCGGCGCCCTCCCCCGACAACGTACGAGAACGAACACGCACCGCCGCACCACCGAGGAGTGACCCAAAATGCGAAAACGCCCTGATGCCCAGCCCTGCCTTGTGCGCGTCGCCGACGTCCCGGGAGGTCCGGCGTGTGCGGCCTGAGCGGTGAGATCCGCTTCGACGGAGGGCGGCCCGATCTGGCCGCGGTGGAGCGCATGACCGACCGGCTGGCTGCGCGCGGCCCCGACGGCCGGGGCCTGTGGCACCGCGGCGCCGTCGCGTTCGGACACCGGCGGCTGAAGATCATCGACCTCTCGGAGCGGGCGGCCCAGCCGCTCACCGACGAGGAGGCGGGCCTGACCTGCGTCTTCAACGGCTGCATCTACAACTACCAGCAGCTGCGTGACGAGCTGCGCGGCCTGGGCCACCGCTTCGAGACCACCTCGGACACCGAGGTCGTGCTCAAGGCCTACCGGCAGTGGGGCACCGACTTCGTCGAGCACTTCGCCGGCATGTTCGCCATCGCCGTCGCGGAGCACGCCACGGGCCGGGTGGTGCTCGCCCGGGACCGGCTCGGCATCAAGCCGATGTACCTCGCCGAGCGGCCCGGCCGGCTGCGGTTCGCCTCCACCCTCCCCGCGCTCCTCGCGGGCGGCGAGGTGGACACCTCCCTCGACCCCGTCGCCGTCCACCACTACATGAGCTGGCAGTCCACGGTGCCCGCCCCGCGCACCGTCCTGGCCGGAGTGCGCAAGCTCCCGCCCGCGACGGTCCGCGTGATCGAACCGGACGGCCGGCACCGGGACCACCGCTACTGGCAGCCCTCCTACACCCGCCGCGCCGACCTGGCCGGGATGGGCCCGGAGGAGTGGCGGGACGCCGTCCTCGCGTCGCTGCGCACCGCCGTGCGGCGGCGCATGGTGGCCGACGTGCCGGTGGGCGTGCTGCTCTCGGGCGGTCTCGACTCCAGCCTGATCGTCGCCCTCCTCGCCGAGGAGGGGCAGAAGGACCTGGCCACCTTCAGCGTCGGCTTCGAGTCGGAGGCCGGCGAGGACGGCGACGAGTTCCACTATTCCGATCAGGTGGCCCGTCACTTCGACACCGACCACCACCAGCTGATGGTTCCCTCGGACCGGGTGTCGACCGCCCTGGACGGCGCGGTCGCCGCCATGAGCGAGCCGATGACCAGCCACGACGTGGTGGCCTTCCACCTCCTGTCGGAGCAGGTCTCCAAGGACGTCAGCGTCGTGCAGAGCGGCCAGGGCGCCGACGAGGTGTTCGGCGGCTACCACTGGTACCCGGCGCTTGCCGAGGTGCCGCGCGAGGACGAGCCCGAGCGGTACGCCGACGTGTACTCCGACCGGTCGCACGCCGAGCTGGCGAAGATCCTCCAGCCGCACATGCTGGCCCCCGGCGACCCGTCGCGGGAGTACATCCGCCGCCACATGGCGGAACCCGGTGCCGAGACGGCCCTGGACGCCGCGCTCCGCACGGAGACCCACGTCATGATGATCGACGACCCGGTGAAGCGGGTCGACAACATGACCATGGACTGGGGTCTGGAGGCACGGGTGCCGTTCCTCGACCACGAGCTGGTGGAGCTGGCCGCCGCCTGCCCGCCCGAGCTGAAGCTCGCGCAGGGCGGCAAGGGTGTCCTCAAGGACGCCGGGCGCACGGTGCTCCCGAGGAGCGTCGTGGACCGGCCGAAGGGCTACTTCCCGGTGCCCGCCATCCGCCACATGGCCGCGCCCGTCCTGGGACGCGTACGGGAGGCCCTCACCTCCCCGGCCGCGCGCGGGCGCGGGCTGTTCCAGGAGGAGTACGTCTCCCGGCTCCTGGCCGCACCGGACGACCACCGCACGAACCGGGGCGCCAACGCCCTGTGGCAGATCGCGCTGCTGGAGATATGGCTGCAGACGCACGGCATCGACTGACCGCGGAGGGCTCGGTGGGGACCGTCACGGCCCCGTCCGCCCAGCCGCTGGCCACTGCGGCCGGCCCCCTGGACACGCCCAGGGGGCTGGTGGCGCACGCCTGCTGGTACCCGTCGGTGGACCCGAGCGGGGAGTACGCGGCGTTCATCTGCGACCGCGGGGGCGTGCCGCAGCTGTGGACGGCGCCGCTGGACGGCGAGGAGGCCCGGCTGCTGGACGCCGGCCCGGACCATGTGACGGAGGTGTCCTGGTCGCCGGACGGCCGGTGGATCGCCTACACGGTCGCGCCGGGCGGCAGTGGTCACACCCGGGTGCTGTGCGTCCGGCCGGACGGCTCCGACCGCAGGATCCTGGCCGGCGCGGAGCCGGGTTCCTCGGCGTACCTCGGCTGCTGGACCCGGGACGGTTCGGCGCTGGCGGTCACCATCGCAGAACCCGCCTCCGGCCGGCCCGACCCGGCCGACCTCGCCGAGCGGCCTACGGGCTGGACGGAACGCGACGGGCACGCCACCCTTCTCGACGCCGGGGCGCACGGCGGCGGGGAGGGCGGCCCGCCGGTGCGGGACGTGCTGACCGCCTACCTGCTCGACCCGGCCGGTGTGACCGCGCCCGTCCTGCTGGCCGAGGAGAGCGAGGCGGCGACGCTCAGGGTCTGCGACCTCAGCGCGGACGGCCGCCTCGCGCTGCTGCGGCGCGGGCCGCGCGGGGGCCGCGAGGGGGTCGTGGTGCGCCTCGCGGACCGCGCGCCCGTCTGCACCCTGCCGGTCGCCGACGGCGACCCGTGGATCGGCCGCTTCTCGGCCGACGCCCGCACGCTGTGGCTGCGCAGCGACCACGACCGGGAGTACGCCGCTCTGCTCGCCCTGGACCTGGACGTTTCGGGGGCCGCGACCGGCCTGCGCGTGCAGGCCGCACGTGAGGCGTGCGACCTGGAGCTGCTGTCCGCCGTGGAGCACGGCGGACACCTGGCCCTGGTGTGGAACGTCCACGGGACGAGCGAGCTGGAGACCCTGCCGGTCGACGCGCCGAACGGGACGCCGCCCGCGCCCCGGCCCGTGCCGCTGGACCACGAGGTGGTCACGCGCGTCGTGCCCGCGGGGGCGTACGGGATGCTCGTCGCGCTCTCCGGCTCCCAGCGGCGGCCCGGGGTGTGGCACGTGCCGGGGGCGGCGCCGCCGGTGCGCACACCGTGGTCGGCCCGGGACGAGGAGACCGTGCCCCCGGGGCCGCCGCCGGTACGGCCGGTTCCGCTGCGGCCGACGGCCCGCGACGGGCTGCTGCTCGGCGGCTGGTACCACCGGGCGCCGGGCCGCCCGCCCGGCGAGCCGGCTCCTTGTGTCCTCCACCTCCACGGCGGCCCCGAGGAGCAGGAGCGCCCGGTCTTCGACCCGCTCTACCACGAGCTGCTCGGCCGGGGACTCGACGTCTTCGCCCCCGACGTCAGGGGGTCGTCGGGCTGGGGCCGTTCGTTCCGGGACGCCGACCTGGGCACGGGCCGGTTCGACGCCATCGAGGACGTGGCGGCCTGCGCGGCGCACGCCGTCGAGGCGGGGCTCGCGGATCCGCGCCGCCTCGCGGTCATGGGTCATTCGTACGGTGGATATCTCACCCTCGCCTCCCTCGTCTGGCACCCGGACCTGTTCCGTACGGGCGTGACCGTGTGCGGCATGTCCGACTTCGGGACCTTCTTCGCCGGTACGGAGCCGTGGCTGGCGGAGTCGGCCGCGCACAAGTACGGCCATCCGGAGCGGGACCGGGCGCTGCTCCAGGCGCTGTCCCCGATGAGCCGCATCGACGCCCTGCGGGTGCCGCTGCTCGCGGTGCACGGCGCGCACGACACCAACGTGCCGCCGGGGGAGTCGGAGCAGATCGTGCTCGCCGCCCGCGAGCGCGGTCTGGAGGCCGAACTGCTCCTGCTGCCCGGCGAGGGGCACGACTTCCGGCGGGCCGAGAGCCGTCGGCAGTTCCGTCGCACGGCCGCCGACTGGCTCCAGCGCCGGCTCATGTCCTGAGCTGCGGGCGGCCGGGCGCGCGCTTCCTGCCGGTGCGGCACGGACCGCGTACGACGACACGGCGGCGCCCCCGAAGGGCGCCGCCGTGTCGTCATGGGTGCGGGGCGGTGACGGACGCCACCGTCCCTGCTCCCCTAGCCCGCGGTCCGGGCCAGGGCAGTCCACACGAGCGCCGTCGCGGCGCCCAGGGCGGCGGCGGAGACGAGGGCGGTGGTGACCAGGCGCCGCCGCAGGCAGGCGTAACGGTCGCTGTACTCGCGGCGGAGTTCGTCGGCGCGGACGACTGCGGCCTGGAACATCCGCCGCCGGAGCGCCAGGTGTTCCTGTGCGAAGACCCGGGCGATCTCCTCCGCCTCGTGCGGCCCCAGCCAGGGGAACCGGCCGGCGAAGGCGGCGCCCGCCTCGGCGGCCTCGGTACGGGCGTGCTGGGCGAGGAGGTAGCCCTCCATACGGGCGATGCCGGCGGCCGCCTCCGCGCGGAGGTCGTCGTGCCCGCGGGCGCCCGTCCCCGAGGCCACGGGCGGGCCGCCGGGGCGGCTCGTGGAACCCTGCGGTTCTCCCGGACCGGTCACGGCCATGCGGGTCAGGCCTCCCGGTCGGGGCCGCTGCCCTGCGTGGGGCTCTGGGCGGCGTCGGGGTCGTCGATGATGTCGCGCTTCTGTCCGCCGCCGTGGGCGAGCGCCGCCAGGCTCGGGAAGTTCAGGTCGAAGGCGGGCGATTCCGAGCGGATGCGGGGCATGGTCACGAAGTTGTGGCGCGGCGGCGGGCACGAGGTGGCCCACTCCAGCGACCGGCCGAAGCCCCAGGGGTCGTCCACTGTGACGCGCGGGGCCGTGCGGGCGGTCTTCCAGACGTTGTAGAAGAACGGCAGGGTCGAGGTGCCGAGCAGGAACGCGCCGATGGTCGAGACCGTGTTGAGGGCGGTGAACCCGTCGGCGTTCAGGTAGTCCGCGTACCGCCGGGGCATGCCCTCCGCGCCCAGCCAGTGCTGGACGAGGAACGTGGCGTGGAAGCCGACGAACAGCGACCAGAAGTGGATCTTGCCGAGGCGTTCGTCGAGCATCGTGCCCGTCATCTTCGGCCACCAGAAGTAGAACCCGGCGAACATCGCGAAGACGACGGTGCCGAAGACCACGTAGTGGAAGTGCGCGACGACGAAGTAGGAGTCGGTGACGTGGAAGTCCATCGGCGGCGAGGCGAGGATGATGCCGGTCAGGCCGCCGAAGAGGAAGGTGACGAGGAAGCCGATCGACCACAGCATCGGCGTCTCGAAGGAGAGCGACCCCTTCCACATGGTGCCGATCCAGTTGAAGAACTTCACGCCCGTCGGCACGGCGATCAGGAACGTCATGAAGGAGAAGAAGGGCAGCAGCACCGCGCCGGTGGCGAACATGTGGTGCGCCCACACGGTCACCGACAGGCCTGCGATCGCGATGGTGGCGCCGATGAGGCCGACGTACCCGAACAGCGGCTTGCGGGAGAAGACCGGCAGGATCTCGGTGACGATGCCGAAGAACGGCAGGGCGATGATGTAGACCTCGGGGTGCCCGAAGAACCAGAAGAGGTGCTGCCACAGCAGGGCCCCGCCGTTGGCCGGGTCGAAGACGTGCGCCCCGAACTGCCGGTCCGCCTCCAGCACGAGGAGCGCCGCCGCGAGCACGGGGAAGGCGAGCAGGACGAGCACCGAGGTCAGCAGGATGTTCCAGGTGAAGATCGGCATCCGGAACATGGTCATGCCGGGCGCGCGCATGCAGATGATCGTGGTGATGAAGTTGACGGCGCCGAGGATCGTGCCGAAACCGCTGAGCGCCAGGCCCATGATCCACATGTCGCCGCCCACGTACGGGGTGCGCTCGCCCCCGCTGAGCGGCGTGTACGCGGTCCAGCCGAAGTCGGCCGTGCCCTGCGGGGTGAAGACGCCCGCGAACGCGATCAGCCCGCCGAAGAGGAACAGCCAGTACGAGAACATGTTCAGGCGCGGGAACGCGACGTCCGGGGAGCCGATCTGCAGCGGCATGATCGCGTTGGCGAAACCGGCGAAGGTCGGGGTGGCGAACAGCAGCAGCATCACCGTGCCGTGCAGGGTGAACGCCTGGTTGTACTGCTCCGTCGAGACGAGCTGGAGCCCGGGCCGGGCCAGCTCCGCCCGGATGACCAGCGCGAGGATCCCGCCCAGGATGAAGAAGACGAACGACGTGATCAGGTAGAGGTGGCCGATCTTCTTGTGGTCGGTCGTGGTCAGCCAGTCCACGACGACCCTCCCCCGGCTTCTCCTCTTCACGGGAACGAGGGTGGGCGGCTCGGTGGAGGTGACCATGGGGACTCCGCTGAAGATCGGGAAGAACACGGCTGGGCAGGCCGACCGTAGAGCACCCCACACGCGGCAAACCGCACGGACACGGGCATTCCGAAAAAATCACCTGATCGCACTGTGCCGCGTCACGCCTGCGGCCGACCGGGCGGAAAGACGGGCGGCACGGATGGGACGCCGGTGCGGGGGAAGCCGCAGGGATGTCCGGCCGCCGGCGGAGCCGATCGCGTGCGGGTGGCCGGGCCGCCCGTGGCCGGCGCCCGCGCGCCCGGCCGGCGGGGCGCACCGCGCCGCCGGCCCCTGTCCCCGCCCTCGCCCCGAAGTGGAGAGTCCCCGATGGCAGCGCTCCCTCCCCCGCCCGATCCGGCGGCGTCCGCGTCGACCGCTCCGACCGTTCCGCCCGGGACGCTCCGCGCGGCGGTCCGGCGCGAGACGGAGTCCGTCCTCGCCGATCTGGCGGAGTGGGTCCGCGTCCCGTCCCTGTCCTGCCTGCCCGACCACGCGGTGGAGGTGATGCGCTCCGCCCGTCTGCTCCAGTCCTTCTTCCGCCGCGCCGGGTTCCCGGTGGTCGAGGAGTGGCCCACCGAGGGGCTTCCGGCCGTGTACGCCTGCCGGCCCGCCGCCGATCCTGACGCGCCCACCGTGCTCGTCTACAGCCATCACGACGTCAACGCGGTCATCGAGGAGGACTGGCGCGAGACCGCGCCGTTCGCGGGAGTGCTGCGCGAGGGCCGGCTCCACGGCCGGGGCGCCTCCGACGCCAAGGGGCAGGTGCTGTGCCACCTGTGGGCGCTGCGGGCCTGGCTCGCCGCCACGGGGGACTCCGCGCCGCCCGTGACCCTGAAGTTCCTGGTCGAGGGCGAGGAGGAGATCGGCTCCGTCCACCTCGGGGAGCTCCTGGAGCGGCACGCCGAGGCGCTGCGCGCGGATGTCGTCATGGTCTCCGACACGATGCTGTGGTCGCTGGAGCGTCCGGCGGTCTGCGCGGGGGTGCGGGGCTCGGTCAGCGCGACGCTCACGGTGCGCGGGACGCGGGCGGACGTCCACAACGGGGCCGTCGCCGGAGCCGTCGGCAACCCGCTGACCGAACTGTGCCGCGTCCTCGGTGCGCTGCACGACGAGAACGGCCGGATCACCCTCGACGGCTTCTACGACCGGGTGGAGTCGCCGCCGGACGACGAGCGGGCGCGGCTGGCCGGAGCGGACCTGGACGAGCGGGAGTGGACGCGCAGGACCGGGGCGCTCGGCGCGCCGGGTGAGGCGGGGTACGGCATCACGGAGCGGGTGTGGCTGCGGCCCGCCGTCGAGGTGACCAGCCTGTCCGGCGGGCATCCGCGGTTCCCCGGCCTCGGCGTCGTACCCGCCACCGCCACCGCCGGCCTCGTCCTGCGGCTGGTGCCGGACCAGCGGGCGGACGAGGTCGCGGAGAGCCTGCGGGAGTGGGTGGCGGCACGGGTCGGCCCCGGTTTCACGTACGAGCTCGACCTCCCCGGCACCCGGTCCGACCCCTACGCGACACCGCTCGGCCACCCGGCCTTCCGGGCCCTGGAGCGGGCCGTCGGCGCGGGCCGGGACCGGCCCGTCGCCCGGATGCGCAACGGGGGCGCCGCGCCCGCCGCGCAGCTCGCGCGGGCGCTCGGCGCGCCGGTCCTGTTCTACGGCACGGGTCTGCTGGAGGACCGGTGGCACAGCGGCGACGAACGCGTCGAGGTGGAGGCCCTGGCCCAAGGCGCGGAGACGCTGGCCACGTGGTGGAGCCTGCTGCCGGACGCGCTGGCGGGGGACTGAGTGGCGTCCGGGTCACACCACGGGGCCCAGAACCCGCGTCAGGCGTTCCTCCAGGGCGTCGAGCCGGGGGCCGGTCGGGGCGATCGTGACATGGCGCCAGGTGCGGCCGTCGGTGGGCGGGCCCGCGTACAGGACCGCGCCCTCGCCCCGCCCGGCCGACCACCCGAGGCCGCTGTCGTCCAGGAGGCGGACGGCCTGTTCGAAGGTGTACGGGGCGGGGGCCCGCCGGCGGCCCATGCACCAGGCCGGGTCGTCCCGGCCCGCCGCCCGCGCGAGCCGGGTGACCATGGCGTGCGGGGTGGTGGTGGCGGTGCGCCGCACGTTGCTCTCGTTGGCGTGGAGGACGCCCCGCCGGGTCACGACGGCGTCCAGGGAGAACGGGCCGGCGTAGCCGTGCCGTCCCAGGTGCGTGCCGAACACCCGGGCCCACTCCTCCAGTTCACCGCGCGCCGCGGCCGCCGGTCCGCGCAGGGGGGCCTCGTAGCCGGTGAACGAGCCGTCCCTGGTGCGCATCTCGCCGCTGAAGAGGACCGCCGTCCCGGCGGGTCCCGTCCAGGCCTGCGTGCTGAGCGAGTGCGCCACGTCCACGCACTCCTCCACCACCCAGGTGTCGTCCACGGGCGGCAGGGACAACGGCCCGGGCGCCTGCCCGGGCGCGGCGGCCCGGACGAACGTGAGGCCGTGCCCTCCGGCGGAGCGGTCGGGCTTCACCACGACCGCGCGGTGGTCCCGGATCATGCGCGCCACGAGCGCGTCCAGCTCCGCGTGGCGGCAGACCCGGCCCTCGGGCACGCGGAGGCCGAGCGCGGCCGCCGCGGCCCGGAAGCCGGACTTCGTGTTGAGCTGCGAGGTGGCCTTCAGCGCCTCCGGGGTGGGCTCCTCCCGCCCGTACGGGGTGACCGGGATCCCGAGGTCACGGGCGAAGGCGGCCGCGGACTCGTCCAGGGCGGTCGGCAGGAGGGCGATCCCCGGCCGGGCCGCCACCAGTTCCCGTACGGCGGGCAGCAGACCGGCCCGTTCGACGGCCTCCGCGAAGGGGACGCCGGGGCACGGCGGCACGGGGACGACGGTCACGTCCCCTGCGGACAGGCCGAGCAGGCGTGCCGCGTACTCCTGGAAGGCCCCGGGGAGCGGGACGGGGGTCAGGAGGACGTCCCCGGGCCGCAGCAGCCACATCGTGCGCGGTGCCTGTTCGGCCCACTGGCCGAGGACGGCCGTCGCCCGCAGCCCGACCGCCAGGTCCGAGGCGAAGTTCGCGTGCACCAGCAGCGGTCCGGCGTGCTCCGTCGCCTCCCGGTCCGCCCCGGGAGCGGCCGTCCGCGCGGGCGGGGGTGTCGTCCGGTCGGTCGTCATGGTTCTCCTGCGTCTCGCCGGGGAGCCCGGGCCGGGACCCGGCCCAGCGGCACCGGGGTGGTGCGCCCGGGGCTCCCGGTCGTCGGCCGTCACCTGCCGGGGCCGGCCGCCGGTGCCCCGCGGCCACCGTACCTCCGGGCCTCCCCCGGCACGACCGGCCGCCCGCCCCGTGTCCCCGCGGCCCCGGAAACCGACCGTGCGGGAAGCGGACCGTCCGGGGGACCGACGGTCGGGGACGGCGGCGGTCCGGGGCGGCGGCGGGGCCGGCGCGGTCATGGCGTACGCTCCGGCCGTATGCACGTGGTCGCGGTTCTCGCACTCGACGGTGTGTCGGCCTTCGATCTCGCCATCCCCTGCCAGGTGTTCGCGATCCCCCAATCCCCGGACGGTACGCCCGCGTACGAGGTGCGCGTCTGTGCCGACCGGGACACGGTGGCGACGGCGGGGCCGACGACTCCCTTCCGCATCTCCTCCTCGTACGGCTGGGAGGAGGCGCTCGCCGCGGACACGGTGATCGTCCCGGGGATACCCGCCGAGCGGACTCCCGACCCGCGCGGGATCGGCATCCTGCGGGAGGCGGCGGCCGGCGGGGCCCGGATCGCGTCGATCTGCACGGGTGCCTTCGCCCTCGCGCACGCCGGGCTCCTGGACGGGCGCCGGGCGACGACCCACTGGCGGTTCGCCGACGCCCTCGCGGAGCGGTTCCCGGGCACGGTCGTCGACCCGTCGGTGCTGTACGTGGACGAGGGCCAGGTGCTCACCTCCGCCGGGATCGCCGCGGGCCTGGACCTCTGCCTCCACCTGGTGCGGCGGGACCACGGCGCGGCGGTCGCGGCGGGAGCCGCCCGCCTCCTGGTCATGCCGCCCCAGCGCACGGGCGGCCAGGCGCAGTTCATCGAGTACCGGACGCCGGAGACGGACTCCGCCGACCTCGGCGCGACCCTGGAGTGGATGCGCGGCAAGCTCGGCGAGCCGCTCACCCTGGCCGACATCGCCGCGCACGCGATGATGAGCCGCCGCAGCCTGGCCCGGCACTTCCGGGCCCAGACCGGGACGACCCCGCTGCGCTGGCTGCTCGCCCAGCGCGTGCAGCGCGCCCGGGAGCTCCTGGAGACGACGGGGCTCCCGCTGACCAGGGTCGCCGAGGCGACCGGGTTCGGGTCGGTCGAGACGCTCCGCCACCACTTCGCGCGCCAGGTGGGCACGACACCGTCGGCGTACCGGGCCGCCTTCCGCGCCTGAGGGGCCGGGCGCCCGTGCCCCTGGCCGTATCTTCCGCACCAGGGGCACGAGCGCCGGTGTCGGCGCCCGCCGCGCCCCGGAAGACTGGACGCGTTCCCACTTCGCACCGTCCTCCCGGAGGTTCGTCATGCCCTCTCGCACCCCGCCGCCGCCCCGCGCCGGACGCCCGCTGCGTGTGCACACCGTCCTCTACGACGGCGTCGAGGAGCAGGACTTCGCCGGTCACATCGAGGTCTTCGGCATCGTCGGCGAGGAGCGTCTCGCGCAGTCCTTCGTCACCGTCGGCGGCTCGCGCCGGGTGACGACCTCCGCCGGCATGGAGATCCTCTGCCGGGACGCCTGGTCCCCGCGCTCCGCCGACGTGATCATCGTCCCCGGCGGCGGGTACGGCGAGGGGTCCGGCCTCCAGCGGGAGATCACGCGCGGCACCCTGCCCCGCGCCCTCGCCTCGGCCCGCCGGGACGGCCTGGTCATGGCGGCGGTCTGCTCGGGCACCATGCTGCTCTCCGCCGCCGGTCTGACCACCGGGCGCCGCTGCACCACGCACCACATCGCCCTGGCGGACCTGCGGGCGCAGGGCGGACGCGTGGTCGCGGGCCGGGTCGTGGACGACGGCGACCTGGTGACCTGCGGAGGCGTCACCTCCGGCATCGACCTGGGCATCTGGCTCGTCGAGCGCTTCCTCGGCCCGGACACCGCCCTGTTCGCGGAGGAGGTCCTCGAGTACGAGCGCCGCGGCACGGTGAACACCGCGTGAGCCGCCCCTTCGCCGCACCCCGTACCCCTACCGACCTTCAGAGGTGACCCGCGTGAACCGACGTACCCTGCTGCGCACCGCGACCGCCCTCGGCGCCGCCGGCCTCGCGACCGGCATCACCGCCGCCCCGGCCGCCGCGAGCGGCACCGCCCCCTCCCCCGCCCCCGGCGCGGGGGATCCGCTGCGCGTCCAGGTGGTCCTCTTCCCCGGCGTGGAGGAGCTGGACCTCGCCGCCCCGTACGAGGTGTTCTCCGCCTCGGACTTCTTCACCGACCGCGCGGTGGACGTCCGGTACGTCACCCTGGACGGACCGGGGACGATCACCGCCGCCTTCGGGACCACCCTCCGCGTGGAGCACGGCTGGGCTCCCGGCGAGGCGGACCTCCTCGTGGTGCCGGGCGGCGGTTACGCCCGGCGGGACGACCCGGGGGTGTGGGCCGAGATCCGGCGTGGCGCCCTGCCGCGCGCCCTGGCCGAGGCCCGCCGTCCCGGCCTGACGATCGCCGCGCTGTGCACCGGCGTCATGCTGCTCTCGGCCGCCGGGGTGACGCGTGGCCGGCCCTGCACGACCCACCACCGGGCCCGCGCCGACCTGGAGCGCCAGGGCGGGGTGCTGAAGCGGGCGAGGGTGGTGGACGACGGGGACCTGGTGACGGCCGGGGGCGTCACGTCCGGCCTCGACCTGGCGCTGTGGCTGGTCCGCCGGGAGCTGGGCGTCGACGCGGCGCTCGGTCTGGAGGCGATGCTGGAGTACGAGGCGCGGGGGACGGTCTGGACGGCGGGCCCGCCGCGCGGTTGACGGGGCGTCGGGCGGCGGCGACCGCGCTCCGGAGGGCATGGGCCGCGGGGTCGGGGGTACCCGATGCACATCAACCCCCGAGGAGGAACACCATGGGTCTGGGACTGTGCATCATCCTGATCGCGGTCGGGGCCATACTCACCTTCGCGGCGGACTGGGAGCTCGACGGAGTCAACCTCGATCTGGTGGGTCTGATCCTGATGGCGGTCGGCATCATCGGGACCGCGGTCTACACGAGCATCCTGCGGCGCCGCCGGATGGTGGTCCCGCCCGTCGCCCCGACGGTCACGGAGAACGAGCGGCGCGATCTGCTCTGACGGTCCGCCGGCCGGCCCGGCAGACTGGGTGGCATGACCATCGCGCTGCTGCCCGTGCGCGGCCTCCGTGCCGGCGAGACGCCGGACGTGGACGTTCCACCGGTCGCCAACGGCACGGCGGCCTCGCTCTGGCTGGTCCGGGTGGCACCGGACCCCGGAGCGTACGAGCTGCTCGACGCCGGGGAACGGGCCCGCTGGAACGCGTTCGTACGCGAGGAGGACCGGGCCCGGTATCTCGCCGCGCACGGCGCCCTGCGCCGGCTGCTCGGCCGCTTCCTGGACGTCCGGCCGGAGGAGGTCGTCCTCGTCCGGGAGCCCTGTCCGCTCTGCGGCGCCCCGCACGGCCGTCCGGCCGTGCGGGGCGCCGCCGTTCATTTCTCGCTCTCGCACAGCGGGGATCTCGTGCTGCTCGGGCTGGCCGCCCGGCCGCTGGGCGTGGACGTCGAGGCGCGGCCCGCGGTGTCGGTGGCCAACGCGGTGGCGGGAAGCCTGCATCCGTCGGAGGGCGTCGAGTTGGCGGCCCTGCCGCCGGAGGAGCGGCCGGCGGCCTTCGCCCGCTGCTGGGCGCGCAAGGAGGCGTATCTGAAGGGGACGGGCACGGGCCTCGCGGGCGGGGTGGACCGGATGTACGCGGGGACGGGACCGGTACCGGCCTCCGTACCTGGCTGGTCCGTGGCCGACGTCCCCGTCCCGCCCGGATTCGCGGCCGCCGTAGCCGTCTCCGTGCCGCCGCCCCTCCCCCGGCCCGGGACACGGCCCGAATGACGGCCCGGTGGCGGGTCAGGGACGTGAGGGCGACCGGTCGCCGTCCGTCATCGCCCTGAGGGCGATGTTCAACTTCAGGACGTTGACGCGGGGTTCGCCGAGGAAGCCCAGGACCCGGCCCTCGGTGTGGCCGGCGACGAGGGCCTCGACCTTCCCCGCCGGCAGGTGGTTGCGCTCGGCGACACGGTGGACCTGGAGGCGCGCGTACTCCGGGGAGATGTGCGGGTCGAGGCCCGAGCCCGAGGAGGTGACGGCGTCCGGGGGCACGTCGGAGAGCCGTACCGGGTGGGTGGGCGTGGAGTTGTCCCGTACCACCGCGGCCCTGGCCTCCGTCACCCACCGGATCAGCTCGGCGTTGTCGCCCGAACGGTTGGTGGCGCCGGACACCAGCAGGCTGTGGCGGGTGTTGACGCTGTTGGCGCCGAGGCCCCGGGAGGGGCGCGGCTGGAACCACCTCAGGTCCGGGGCGGCCGTCTTCTCACCCGCCGCCAGGGGCAGGTCGTAGCGCTGTCCGACGAGGGCGGAGCCGACGGTCCGGCCGCCGGCGTCGGTGATCTCGGAGCCGTTGGCCCGGGAGGGGAAGACGGCCTGGGCGAGGCCGGTGACGGCGAGGGGGTGGAGCACGCCGCACAGGACGGTCAGGGCGAGGAGCGCGCGGAGTCCGGCGCCGAGCAGCCGCCCGGCGCTTCCTGCGGAGTTCTTCATGCGGTCAGCCGATTCCGGGGAGGAGGGAGAGGAGCAGGTCGATGAGTTTGATGCCGATGAAGGGGGCGATCAGGCCGCCGAGGCCGTAGAGGCCGAGATTGCGGCGGAGCAGGGCGTCGGCGCCCGCGGCCCGGTGGCGCACGCCCCGCAGGGCGAGCGGCACGAGGGCCAGGATGATCAGCGCGTTGAAGATGACGGCGGAGAGGATCGCCGACTCGGGCGAGGCCAGGCGCATGACGTTGAGCCGGTCCAGCGACGGGTACGCCGCCGCGAACAGGGCGGGGATGACGGCGAAGTACTTCGCCACGTCGTTGGCGAGGGAGAAGGTGGTCAGGGCCCCGCGGGTGATGAGGAGCTGTTTGCCGATCTCGACGATCTCGATGAGTTTGGTCGGGTCGGAGTCGAGGTCGACCATGTTGCCGGCCTCCTTGGCGGCCGACGTGCCCGTGTTCATGGCGACGCCGACGTCGGCCTGGGCGAGCGCGGGGGCGTCGTTCGTCCCGTCGCCGGTCATCGCGACGAGCTTGCCGCCGGCCTGCTCGCGCTTGATGAGCGCGAGTTTGTCCTCGGGGGTGGCCTCGGCGAGGTAGTCGTCGACACCCGCCTCCTCGGCGATGGCCTTGGCGGTGAGCGGGTTGTCACCGGTGATCATGACGGTTCTGATGCCCATGCGGCGCAGTTCCGCGAACCGGGCCCGCATGCCGTCCTTCACGACGTCCTTGAGGTGGATCACACCCAGGACGCGGGCACGGCCGGTGTCCTCGACGGCGACGAGGAGCGGGGTGCCGCCGGCCGCGGCGATGCGGTCGGTGAGCTCACGGGCGTCATCGGGGACGGTGCCGCCGTGCTCCTCCACCCAGGCGAGGACGGAACCGGCGGCGCCCTTGCGGATCCGGCGCCCGCCGTCGTCCACGCCCGACATGCGGGTCCGGGCGGAGAACGCGATCCAGGTCGCGTGCGGGAGTTCGTCCGGGTGGCGCTCGCTCACCCGGTACGTCCCGTGGGCGAGGGCCACGATCGAGCGGCCTTCGGGGGTCTCGTCCGCGAGCGAGGACAGCTGTGCGGCCTCGGCGACCTCCGCCTCCGTCACCCCGGGCACGGGCAGGAAGGCGGCGGCCCGCCGGTTGCCGAGCGTGATGGTGCCCGTCTTGTCCAGGAGGAGGGTGGAGACGTCCCCGGCCGCCTCGACGGCCCGGCCGGACCGGGCCAGGACGTTGCGCCGGACGAGCCGGTCCATGCCCGCGATGCCGATCGCGGAGAGCAGGGCGCCGATCGTCGTCGGGATGAGGCACACGAGGAGGGCGGTCAGCACGACGAGGGACGTCTGTCCGTCGGCGCCCGCGTACATCGCGAAGGGCTTGAGGGTGACGACGGCGAGCAGGAAGACGAGGGTGAGCGAGGCCAGCAGGATGGTGAGGGCGATCTCGTTCGGGGTCTTCTGCCGGTCGGCGCCCTCGACGAGGCGGATCATGCGGTCGATGAAGGTCTCTCCGGGCCTGGCGGTGATCGTGACGACGATCCGGTCGGACAGCACCCTCGTCCCGCCGGTGACCGCCGAGCGGTCACCGCCCGACTCGCGGATGACGGGCGCCGACTCCCCGGTGACGGCGGACTCGTCGACGGAGGCGACGCCTTCCACGACGTCACCGTCACCGGGTATGACGTCCCCGGCCTCGCAGACCACGCGGTCACCGACGCGCAGCTCGGTGCCGGGCACCTTCTCCTCCGTTCCCCCCGGTGTCAGCCGGCGGGCGACCGTGCCCGTCCTGGCCCTGCGGAGGGTGTCGGCCTGGGCCTTGCCCCGCCCTTCGGCCACGGCCTCCGCGAGGTTGGCGAAGAGCGTGGTGAGCCACAGCCAGCCGGCGATCGCCCAGCCGAAGAGGTCACCCGGCTCGCGGAGCGCGAGGACGGTGGTGAAGACCGAGCCGACGAGCACCACGAACATCACGGGCGTTCTGACCATGACCCGGGGGTCGAGCTTGCGCGCCGCGTCCGGCAGCGCGGCGAGCAGACGGCGGGTGCCGGACACCTGCTCGGGGGTGGGGGCCGGTGCGGGGACCGGCGGGGAGGCGGGTGTGCGTGTGGTGGTGCTCATGCTGCGAGCCCTTCGGCGAGCGGGCCCAGGGCGAGGGCCGGGAAGTAGGTGAGACCGGCGACGATCGCGACGGTGCCGGCGAGGAGACCGGAGAACAACGGCTTCTCGGTGCGCAGGGTGCCCGCGGTCGCGGGCACGGGCACCTGCCGGGCCAGTGAGCCGGCGAGGGCGAGCACGAACACCATGGGCAGGAAGCGGCCGAGCAGCATCGCGATCCCGAGGGTGGTGTTGAACCAGGGGGTGTCCGCGTTCAGACCGGCGAAGGCGGAGCCGTTGTTCTGGGCGGCGGAGGTGTAGGCGTAGAGGATCTCGGAGAACCCGTGGGCCCCGGAGTTCGTCGTGGCCCCCGCCGGGCCGTCGAGGGAGACCGAGGCCGCGGTCAGGCCGAGCACCAGCGCGGGCGTGACCAGGAGGTAGCAGGCGGCGTGGGTGATCTCGCGGCTGCCGATCTTCCTGCCCAGGTACTCGGGCGTGCGGCCGACCATCAGTCCGGCGAGGAAGACGGCGACGACCGCCATGATCAGCATGCCGTAGAGGCCGGAGCCCACCCCGCCGGGGGCGATCTCGCCGAGCTGCATGCCCAGCATCGCGATCCCGCCGCCGAAGCCGGTGAAGGAGGAGTGGAAGGAGTTGACGGCGCCGGTCGACGTGAGCGTGGTGGCCACCGCGAAGAGCGAGGAACCGGCGATGCCGAACCGGGTCTCCTTGCCTTCCATGGCCCCGCCCGCGAGCTCGAAGGCGGGACCCCGGCCCGCGAACTCGGTGGCCAGCATGAGGGCGGTGAGGACCAGCCAGATGACGCCCATCGTGGCGAGGATCGCGTACCCCTGCCGTACCGAGCCGACCATCCGGCCGAAGGTCCGGGTCAGCGCGACGGGGACGAGGAGGATCAGGAAGATCTGGAAGAGGTTGGAGACCGGGTTCGGATTCTCGAAGGGGTGGGCGGAGTTGGCGTTGAAGTAGCCGCCGCCGTTGGTGCCCAGGTTCTTGATCGCCTCCTGGGAGGCGACCGCGCCTCCGTTCCACTGCTGGGTGCCGCCGAGGAAGCGGCCGACCTCGTGGATGCCGGAGAAGTTCTGGATCGTGCCGCAGGCGACCAGGACGAGCGCGCCGGCCACGGACAGCGGCAGCAGGACGCGGGTCACGCCCCGGACCAGATCGGCCCAGAAGTTGCCCAGCTCACCCGTACGGGAGCGGGCGAAGCCGCGGACGAACGCGACCGCGACCGCCATGCCCACCGCGGCCGAGACGAAGTTCTGCACCGCCAGGCCGCCGGTCTGCACGAGGTGGCCCATGGCCTGCTCGCCCGCGTACGACTGCCAGTTGGTGTTGGAGACGAAGGACGCGGCCGTGTTGAACGCCTGGTCCGGGTCGATCGACACGAAGCCGAGGGAGCCGGGCAGCGAGCCCTGGAGCCGCTGGAGCAGGTACAGGAACAGCACGCCGGCCGCCGAGAAGGCGAGCACCCCGCGCAGGTAGGCGGGCCAGCGCATCTCCGTGTCGGGGTCGGCGCCGATCGCCCGGTAGATCCACCGCTCGGCGCGCAGGTGCCGGGAGGAGGTGTAGACGCGGGCCATGTGGTCGCCCAGGGGCCGGTATGCCAGACCGAGGGCCACGACCAGCGCGAGGAGCTGGAGGATTCCAGCGAGAACGGGACTCATGTACGGCCTCAGAACCTCTCCGGCTTGAGGAGGGCGAGGACGAGATATCCCACGAGGGCGGCGGCCACGAGCAGACCGACGACGTTCTCTGCGGTCACTGCCCGGCCACCCCCTTGGCGGTCAGGGCCACCAGCGCGAAGACCGCGAGGGTCATGAGGACGAAGGCCACGTCGGCCATCGTGAGCTCCCGGAGGTCGAAGACGGTACGAAGGGTCCGCCCCGGCCCGCGGGGAAGCGGGGCGCCGGGGGGACCCGTACGAGGAAAACCCCCGCCCGGCCCGCCCGCGGGCTCCGTTGACGCTCCTCTGACGCGGGCCCCGGCCGTCTTGACGGCTCCTGTACGGGCGGGGCGGGCCGCGCCGGGACGGCGGCTTCCCAGGGTGCGGGTACACACGTCCGCGCGCCCCGGGCGGTCGCCGGGGCGCGCGGGGCGGGCCGCACGGCCCGTGTCCGTGCCGGGGGCCGGCTAGGAGCCGCCTCCGAAGACCGACTTCTGGACGTCGTCGGGGCCGTCGTACCGCTTCGACCCCGAGTCCTCCAGCTTCCTCACGACGGCGTCGTCGGCACCGTTCTTCCTGGCCACGGAGACCAGGTCGTCACCGCTCGCCGGGTACTCGGCCCCCTTGAGGGCCTTCTGCACGTCGATGGGGCTGACATCCGCCATGACGGTTCCTCCTCTGTTCCCGGGGCCCTCCGGGGGCCCAGTCGTCCAACGGCGCGGAGGGGACGGCTCCGCTCTCTGGCGGCGGCTGCCCGGAATCGGTCCGCCGATGCGCGCGGACCGCCGTCATCGGGCCGTGGCCCCTCTGCCCGTGCGCGAGGCGGCGTAGGCGGCCTCGCGCAGCCGGGCGAGGCGGGAGGTCGGGCGCAGGCCGGGCAGGCGGTGCAGGTACGGGTCGTAGGCGTCGGTGGCCTCGGGCGGTCCCTCCTGCGGCGTTCCGGTGGTGAGCGTCCCCAGCACGTGCCAGGTGTTCCGCGGCCCCACCGCGCACAGCGCGAAGGTCAGGGGGCCGGCGCGCAGTGCCGCGCGGAGCCCGGCGAGGGTCCCGGGGACCCTGAGATCGGGGCCGGGCAGGGGACGGAGGGCCAGGACGGCCGTCCGGTCGCCGAGCCGGTAGGAGAGGAGCGTCGAGCAGGGACCGGCCAGCGCGTCGCGGCGCGGCAGCGGCAGGTGCCGGGTCCAGCGGCCGCTGCCGCTGCTGGTGAACAGCAGGTCCAGCGGTTGTCCGGGGCCGCCCGCGTCGGGGACCCGCAGGGCGATCCCCAGGCCGTCGGGCAGCCCGGCGGGCAGGCCGAGCGCGCGGGACCAGCGCAGCCGCACCGGGTGGTCGGCCGGCTCGTCGAGCCACGGGACGCCCCACCGGACGCCGGCCGGGCGGACGCGCAGGACACCGGTGGCCCGGACCCCGTGCGGATGGAGGGCGGGGGCGTGCCGCCGCCGGGCGACCGCGTGTGCGAGGCGGGCGGCGAGACCGGGGAGCGAAGAGGCCGGGGCGCGCACGGCTCACCGCCCGCCGGGGAGCGTACGGAGCCACGCGGGGCGCCGGCCGGTGCCCGCCCGGCGGGGTGCGCCGGGGCCGGAGACCGCGCGCGGGGGCAGCGGGCCCGCCCGCCACCAGGCCACGAGCCAGGCGATCTCCTTCGCCGCGTCCATCAGGTAGGTCGGGCGGATCCTGCCCCGGGGGACGTACACGAGGTCGACGGCCAGGAAGGTGAGGGCCGTGCCGATGCCCACCCTGCGTGCGTGCCGCAGGCCCTCGGGGTCGTTCGCGGCCCGCAGCATGCTCCAGCCCGCCGAGGCCAGCAGGCCGCCACTGGTCTTCTGCAGCCAGTCGTCGGCCTTCGGCCCGTACACCCACTCGAACGTCCGCAGCGAGAGCAGCGGCCACGCGCCGCCGACGATGTTGAACAGGCCCTGGGCGCGGGCGACGGTCGCGTGCCGGGGGCCGGTGCTGCCGGGGCGGGCCCGGGAGGCCGGTGTGGTCGTTGTCTTCATCATGGGGGGCGACTGTCCGCTCCGGGCGCCCGGAAACGGTGCCGGTCCCGCCGGACCGGCACCCTCACGCGAACGGCCGGGGTGGCGAAGTGCCCGTACCGCGCACGGGCCGTACCTCGGAGCCGTACCGTCGGATCCGGCAATGTCCCCGGGGAAGGGAAGCGGCATGAGCGGAGTGGCGCGCCGGACGGTGGTCTCGGCGGCGGGTGGCGCGGGTCTGGCGGCGGCGCTCGCCGCCTGCGGCGGCGGAACGGGCGAGCGGCGGGAACCGGACGGGAAGACGGACGGCGGGGGCGAGGGCGCCGTCCTCGCCACGGTTGGGGAGGTCCCGGTCGGCGGCGGGAAGGTCGTGGCCGGACACGGGGTGGTGATCACCCAGCCGAAGCCGGGCGAGTTCAAGGCCTTCTCCTCCACCTGCCCCCACGCGGGATGCACCGTCGGCCGCGTGGAGGCGGGGGCGATCGTGTGCCCCTGCCACCAGAGCCGCTTCGACCTGTCGGACGGCAGCGTGACGTCGGGGCCGGCCAAGGAGCCCCTGCCGCCGATGCCGATCCAGGTCGTCGGGGAGGAGATCAGCTTCGGCTGAGGAGGCCGGGGGTCCCGCGTCCGCGCCGGGGGCTCCGGCCGGAAGGATCTCTCCCCGGGACCGGTCCCGTGGACCGCCGCTCAGCCGCCGAGGGGTTCGGCGGCGGCCCGCAGCGCCTCCACGACCGCCCGGACCGAGGGACGCCGGCCGGCGTCCCCGCGCCAGGTGGCGTAGATGTGCCGCCGCACCTGCTGCCGTACGGGCACGAACACGACGCCCTCCGGCTGGGGCCGGCCGAGCCTGGGAGTCACACACACGCCGAACCCGGCGGCGACCAGGGCCAGTTGGGTGTGGTGTTCGCCCGCGAAGTGGCCGAGGCGGGGTTCGATGCCCTGCGAGCGGAGGGTGAACATCAGCCAGTCGTGGCAGAACTCGCCCTCCGGCCAGGACACCCACTCCTCGTCGGCGAAGTCCGCGAGGTCCACCGCCTCGCGCCCGGCGAACCGGTGCCCGGCGGGCAGGGCGACGTCGGCGCTGTCGTCCAGGAGGTGCGCCCGCTCCAGGCCGCCGGGCACCGGGGCGCGCTTGTTGCTCCAGTCCAGGACGATCGCCAGGTCCGCGTCGCCGCGCAGCACCGCGCGCACGCCCGGCTCCGGCTCCATCTCGGTGGTTCGCACGCGCAGGTCCGGGTGGCCGGCGCGGAGGGCGGTGAGCGCGCCGGGGAACAGTCCGCGCGCGGCCGTCGGGAAGGCGGCGAGCCGGACCTCGCCGACCACCTGGCCGCGCTGGGCCTCGATGTCGGCCTGGGCGCGCTGGACCTGGGCGAGGATGGCGGCCGCGTGCTCGGCGAGCAGGAACCCGGCGTCGGTGAGCCGGACACCCCGCCCGTTCTTGGCGAGGAGCCGCTGCCCCACCTCCCGTTCGAGCTTGGAGAGTTGCTGGGAGACGGCGGAGGTGGTGACGTGCAGGCCCTCGGCCGCGCCGCTGACCGAGCCGTGCCGTGCCACGGCGTCGAGGGTGCGCAGGCGCTCCAGATTCAACATGTAAGCGATCCTAAGACAAGGGGTCGAAGAATTCTCGCTTGTTCTAAGACGTGGGGGCCGGTCACGCTGTGGGGCATGAGCCCCGCAGCCACCCGCACCCCGCCTTCCCCCGCCACCCCCGGACGACCGTCCCCCTTGCTGGACTGGCGTGTCCGTTTCGGCGCGCTGGCCCTGATCTGGGGCTTCAGCTTCCTCCTCATCAAGGTGGGGACCGAGGGCTTCGCACCGTTCCAGGTGACCTTCGGCCGCCTGCTGTTCGGTACGGCGGTGCTGGCCGTCGCTCTCGTCGTGAAGCGGGACCGGCTGCCGCGCGGTGCCCGCGTCTGGGGCCATCTGACGGTGGCGGCGTTCCTCCTCAACGCCCTGCCGTTCTCGCTGTTCGCGTACGCGGAGCTGTCGATCCCTTCGACCCTGGCGGGTATCTGCAACGCGACGACGCCCCTGTGGGGCATGGCGCTGTCGCTGGTGGCGCTCTCCGAGGACCGCCCCACGCGGGTGCGGGCGGCGGGGCTCGGCATCGGTTTCATGGGGGTGCTCACGGTGCTCGGGGCCTGGCAGGGCTTCTCGGGCCTGGACGTGACCGGCACGGCGCTGGCCCTGCTCGCCTCCTTCAGCTACGCGGTGGGCTGGATCTACGTGCGCAGGACCCTGAGCGGCACCGGCACCTCGCATCTGTCCCTGGCGGCCTCGCAGGTGGGCGTCGCAACCGTGCAACTGGCCCTGGTGACACCGCTGTTCACCTCCGTACCGGAGTCGGTCGAGATCGTGCCGCTGCTGGCGGTGATCGCGCTCGGCGCCCTCGGCACGGGGTACGCGATGCTCCTCCAGTACGGCGTCGTGGCGGAGGTGGGACCGACGACCGCCTCCATGGTCACGTACTTCATCCCGGTCATCGCCACGGCGGCGGGAGTCGCGCTCCTGGACGAGCGGCTCAGCTGGAACACGCCGGTCGGCGCGCTCGTGGTGCTCGCGGGCGCGGCCCTGACGCAGACCCGCCGCTCCCCCACCGCCCCGCGTCCGGCCGCCGAGCCGCCGGCCGGACACGCCGCCCCGCCGGGGGTGGCGACCCGCCCGGAGGCCGTCCGCACGTGAGGCCCGTCATCACGTGAGGCCCGTCATCACGAGCGCCCGCCAGTCCCTGGACCCCGCCACGAGCCTCACCGCCACCGATGCCCGCCCCGGCGGATGGCCCGAACTGGCAGGTGTGCGCCCAGGAACCGGCCGCCGGTACGAAGCCGGACGGGCAGCCCGGCCCCCCTCACCGCCGCCAGCACCGCACCGAGCGGCCCCGCCCGCGCGGCGGGGCCGCTCGCGGCCGTCGGGCGGACGCGCCCTACCCGTAACTCCTGGCCTGCGCCGGCCCCGCCGCGCGGGCCACGGCCTCGGCCAGGGGCTCGATGTCCCGGGGGGCGAGCCGCGAGACGGTGAGCCGGACGGCCGGCCCGGTCGCGAGGCGGAAGCGCGCCCCGGGGGCGACCGCCCAGCCGGCGGCCAGGAGCGCCGTCACCGCGCCCGTCTCGTCGGCCACCGGCACCCAGACGTTCATGCCGCCGCGCCCGTGCGCCTCGACGCCCCGCCGGGCCAGGGCCCGGACGAGTCCGTCGCGCCGCGCCCCGTACGAGCGGGCGACGCGGGCCGGGTCGAGGGCGTCGGTGGTCCAGAGGTGCGCGACGGTCCGCTGGAGCAGTCGGCTCACCCAGCCGGGACCGAGGCGCTGGCGCCCCAGCACCCGGTCGACGGTCTCGGCGTCCCCGGTGAAGGCGGCGATCCGCAGGTCCGGGCCGTAGGCCTTGGCGACCGAGCGGACCAGCACCCAGTGGTCGGTGACACCCGCCAGCGGGTGCAGCGGCTGCGCCACGATGCCGTGGCCGTGGTCGTCCTCCACCAGCAGCACGTCGGGCCGGGCGGCGAGCACCGCCCGCAGGTGCCGCGCGCGTTCCCGGGTGACACAGGCGCCGGTCGGATTCTGCGCCCGGTCGGTGACGACGACCGCGCGGGCCCCGTCCCGGACGATCGCCCGCTCGACCTCCCCGGGCAGCGGACCCTCGTCGTCCAGGGCCATGGGGACCGGCCGCAGGCCGAGCGCCGGCACGAGGTCGAGCAGGCTGCCCCACCCCGGGTCCTCGACGGCGACGGCGTCGCCGGGCCGCAGCCGGGCGGCGAGCACCCTCTCGATGGCGTCCAGGGAGCCGGAGGCGACACCGACCGGACCGGCCGGCACCCCGTCGGCGTCGAAGGCGGCACGGGCGAGCTCCGCGAACTCCCCGTCCACCGGCGCCTGGCCGTACACCCCGGGCGCCTCGGCGTAGCGGCGGGCGACCTCGGCGAGGGCCTCGTCCAGTCTCGGGAGCAGGTCGGGGTCGGGGTTTCCGTCGCTCACGTCCCGGACACCGGGCGGGGCCTCCACCCGGATCGAGCCGCGCGCGGTCGTGGCGGGCCGGGGGCGGACCCGGCTGCCGCGCCGGCCGTCGGTCTCGATGACGCCGCGCTCGCGCAGGGTGCGGTAGGCGGCGGCGACGGTGTTGGGGTTCACCCCGAGCTCCGTCGCCAACTCCCTGAGCGGTGGCAGGAGCCGCCCCGGTTCGAGCGCTCCCGTTCCCACTCCGCGTTCCACGCTGGCGGCGATCTCCGATGCGCGGCGGCCTTCGATCCGATATTCTCCTAGCACAAAACACATTATGCACTAGTGCAATGGAGAGCACAATGAGTGCCACGCCGGACACCTATCCGCCGACCGGCCGGACCGTCCCGACCCGCTCCCGCCACCGCGCCTCGTACGACAAGGACCTCGTCCACGCGATACTCGACGAGGGCTCGGTCTGCCACCTCGGCTTCGTCCGCGACGGCGCCCCCGTCGTCCTCCCCACGCTCTACGGCCGGGTCGGCGGCCGGCTCTACGTCCACGGCTCCACCGGCTCGCGCCCGCTGCGGGCCGCCGGCCGCGGCGAGGACGCCCCCGGTCTGCCCGTCTGCCTGACCGTGACCCACGTCGACGGCCTGGTGCTCGCCCGCTCCGCCTTCCACCACTCCCTCAACTACCGCTCGGTCGTCGTGCACGGCACCGCCCACCAGGTCACCGACCCGGAGGAGGTGCGCACCGCCCTCGACGCCCTGGTGGACCAGGTCGTGCCCGGCCGCTCGCGCGACGCGCGCCCCGCGAACGCCAAGGAACTCGCCGCCACCGCCGTCCTCCGCCTCGACCTCGCGGAGGTCTCCGCGAAGGTCCGCACCGGCGGCCCCAACGACGACCCCGAGGACCTCGGCCTCCCCCACTGGACCGGCGTCGTCCCGGTCCGCAGGGGGTACGGCACCCCCGAGCCGGCCGCCGACCTCGACCCGTCCGTCGCCCTGCCCGGCTACCTCGCCGCGCTCGTCCGGCCGCGCCCCGAGGAGACCCCGTCGTGCTGATCCACCCCTGGGACGCCGCCCACGACGAGGGCGAGTGGCGTGACTGGCTCTCCCGCCACGACTTCGGGCAGCTCGCCGTGAACGGCCTCCCCGGTGAACCGCCGTGGGTGCAGCCCCTGCACTTCCGGTACGACGCCGAGCCGGGCCCGTACGGCGAGGCCGTCACCCACCTCGCCCGCCCCAACCCGCTGTGGCACGCCCTGGAGGCACACCCGGTGGTCCTGCTCAGCGTCGTGGACGACTACGTGTACGTGCCCGGCCCCTGGACCGCCCCCGAGGGCGCGCCGCCCGAACACGGCACTCCGACCTCGTACTACGCCGCCGTCCAACTGCGCTGCACGGCGCACGTGGTGGACGACCCGGCCGAGAAGGCCGAGCTGCTCAACCGGCAGGTGGCCCACTTCCAGCCGGACGGCGGCACGATGCCGGCCGTTCCGGGCGAGGCGCCCTTCGGCCGCATGCTGCCGGGCATCCGCGGGCTGCGCCTGGAAGTGACCGGGGTCCGGGCGAAGTTCAAGTACGCCGGCAACAAGCCGCCGGAGGTCCGGGAGCGCGTGTCGGCCCGGCTCGCCGAGCGCCGGGGCCCCGGAGACCTCGCCGCCCGCGCCCATCAGCTCCGCCGCGGCCCGTCGGTGACGCCGGCGACCTCCCCCGGGCCGGAAACGCCCGCCACCTGACGGTCCATCACCCAGGCCGGGTCAGGGGGCGGAGACGAGCACGCCGAGCCGGGGGGGCGAGCCAGGGCCTGCGGCCGCCCGCCCGCATGCCACCCCGTGCGATCGCCTTCCACACCGGCACGCGCCGGAAGGCGACGAGCAGGAACGTCCTCGGCTCCGCCGTGATCCGGCAGTCGTAGGCGCGCGGCGGCGCGTCACGGGTCACGGTCGCCGTCCCGTCCTCGACGACGACGGCGAGCCGCGGGCCGCCTCTGACGACGAGGTCGAAGGCGACGCGCACGCCCCGGGCCCGCTTCTCGTCCACGGCCAGGGTCATCAGCGCCGGCATGACCTGCCCGATCACCAGTGCGGCCTCCTCCGCGCCGATCGGCCACGGCAGCCCCGCGCCGCGCGCGATGTCGAGACCGTGAACGAGGCTCTCACTGAGCATCAGGCCGGTCACCACCGAGAGGTCGAGCGTCGCGCCCTCGCCGTACCAGGGCACGGCGACGGGGGTGTCGGGTGCGAGACCCTCGGTGTCCCGGAGGAACACGGCACCCCGCTCCGCGAGGAAGTCGGCGCACGCACCGCCCGTGAGCCCGCGGAAGAGCTCCACGGACCGGGCGTTCACGGCCGTGATCCGGTCGGTGAACGACAGGTCGCCGGCCGGCACGACGTCGTGCCGGTCCAGGAACCCGTCGCCGGAGACGGCGGAGTGGAAGGCGAGGTACACCGCCGCGAGGTGGGCGCCGACGTCGCCCACCGTCCAGGCCGGTACCCCGGAGCCCGCGTCCGGGTCGGGGGCGTCGCGCACCAGGCGCACCAGACGCGGTACGGCTCCGGCCAGGGCGGCCCTGGTCCGCTCGTGCTCGGCGACGGGATCGAAGCGCGTGACGGTCCCCATACCACTCCCCGGTGGGTGACGGACCGGCAGATTACCGCCGGGTAGCACCGGAGCGACAGACCCCGGCGCGCCGTGACACCGGCCGGCAGGGCGTCTACTCGCCGCCCGCGTACGCGATGGTGAGGACCGTGAGGGTCCGGGTGTCGTGGCCGATCAGGATGACCGCGGTGACGTGGCCGCGCGCGACCGTACGGACGATGCCGTCGTCCTGCCCGTACGGTTCGGAGCGGGCCAGCGGGTCCTGCTGGGCGTCGACCAGGCAGACGGCGAGGTCACGACGGGCCCCGTCGGGCAGCTGCTTGTACGTCTCGAACACGTCGGCCGAGAAGTGGAGCCGGTAGGTCACTCCGCTCCCCGCCCCCGCGCGTCACGGGTTCCGGCGTCCCGCAGGACCTCGCCCGTCCGGTCGTCCGCCGCCAGGTCCAGGGGCAGCTCCCCCGTCACCTTCGCGGAGACCCGGGCGGTCTCGATCCGGCCGGCCGCGGCGTCGAGGCTCTCGGCCACCGCCGCCCACCGCTCCAGGACCGCCGGCAGTTCCTCGATCGGGGTGAGGTTCACGTCGGCGAGGAGCTGCTGACGGGACGCCGAGTGCGGCAGCACGTGATGAAGCCGGTCCACGGTCCATGTCTGGCGTGCGGTCACGTCGTCCTCCCCGGGGCGTCGCTCCTGTCCGTGCCAGGGTACGCGCCGGGGTACGGCCCGGTCAGTACGCCCGGCGGCCCCGTTCGCCACCGGGCGGGACGCCCCGAACGGCTGTCCGCGCCCGCGCCCCGCCTGCCGGGCAGGTCACGCCCGCCACGCGGTAAGCCCGCGCGAGGCCGCTACTTTCCGGACACGGCCCAGGCCGGCGCCGCGTCCGCGTCGGGGCCGGTGCCCCGTCGCCGCTGCCGGTCCACCGCCGCCCTCGCCTCGGCGAGGGCGAGGCCGGTGACGGCGGCGAGGAGCAGCACGGTGCCGAGGACGGTGGCGGCGGTGAGCCGTTCACCGAGCAGCGTGACGGCCATGACGGCGGCGCTCACCGGTTCCAGGAGCATGATCACGGACACGGTGGCGGACCGGACGACCGCGGCCCCGGCGAAATACAGCGCGTACGCGAGCGCGGTCGGCACGGCCGCCACGTACAGCAGGAGGAGCAGCGTCCGCACCGGCTCGCCGGTGTGCGGGACCAGTCCCTCGGCGGCGGCCAGGGGCAGCAGGCCGACGGCCCCGACGGCGAAGGCCCACGTGGTGGTCGAGAGGGCGTCCGTACGGCCGCCGTCGCGGCCGAGCCACCGGGTGAGCAGGGTGATCGCCGCGTATCCGGCGGCGGAGACGACGGCCAGGAAGACGCCGAACGGTCGGACCTCCGCCTCACCGCCGCCGAGGACGAGGACGGCGAGGCCGGCGAGGGCTCCGGTGACGGCGGCGAGACCGCCGGCGCCGAGGCGCTCGCCCAGGGTGAGCCGGGCGCCGGCCGCGATGAGGACGGGCCCGGCGCCCAGGGTGACGACGGTGGCGACGGCGAGGCCGGTGGTCTGGACGGCGGCGAAGTAGGCGCTCTGGAAGACGGTGAGGCCGAGTCCGGTGCCGAGGACGCGGACGAGCCGGCGGCGGCGCGGTTCGGGGGTGCCGGCGGCGGCCCGCCGGGGTCGCAGCGCGAGCGCGCCCAGGAGCAGGACGAGCCCGCCGGCGCAGCGCCAGAAGGAGAGGGCGAGGGGGCCCATGTCTCCGGCGCGGAAGACGAGTGAGGCGGCGGCACCGGCCGTGCCCCAGGCGATGCCGGCGACGATGAGACAGAGCAGACTCCGCCCGGTGGACAGGGTGGATCCCGAGGTGGTGGACACGTGACTTCTCCGTGGAAGACGGGGGAACGGTGGTCGCTGGATCCGCGCGCGGGCAGCGACGAACCGCTCGGGGCGGAGATCCGCCGGGCCGAGCCGCGTCTTCGTCGGAAGGCTCGCCGCGCGCCTAGGCGGCGGGCGGCGGAAGAACGTTCGCGTGCATGATCGGCACCCTAGGGGGTGGGCCGTCCGGCGGACAACCGGGTTTCCGGCCCGTCCGCCCGCTCGCCGTCCGGCTTCTCACGGCCCTCGCCGTCCGGCCCGTCCCCGGACCCGGCGACCGGTCCCGCCGGGGCCTTCGGGGTGGCGGACTGGGCGATGAAGGCGCCGATCAGGACGACCGCGCCGCCGATGATCTGGGGCGCCTTCAGGTGCTCGCCGAGGAGCACCCAGGCCAGGACGGTGGCGATCACCGCTTCCAGGCAGGCCACCACGCCGGCGACCTGCGGCGAGAGCCGGCGGACCGAGACGACGCCGGTGACGTACGCGAGGACGGTGGCGATCAGCACGATCCAGCCGAGCAGCAGCCAGGCGGGCACGGCGGTGCCGTCCATGTCGGCGCTGCCGGCGAGGACGGACGTGTCCATGCGCCACGGGCGGGCCACGGCGGTGAGGACGAGGGCACCGATGAGCAGTCCGTACGCGATGACACCGAGCGGGTCGGCCTGGCCGTCCTCGTCGGCGCCCTGGTCGGAGAGGACGAAGTAACCGACCTGGCAACAGGCGGCGCCGAGGGCGAGGAGCAGGCCGAGGAGGTCGAAGCTCAGTCCGGACCAGACCTGGACGACGCAGGCGAGGCCGCCGACGGCGAGGACGACGCCGAGCGCGGCGGCGCGGGTGACGGGCCGACGCTGCACGAAGCGGACCCAGCCGAGGACGAGGGCCGGGGCGAGGTACTCGATGAGCAGGGCGACGCCGACCGGGATGCGGGAGATCGACGCGAAGTAGAAGGCCTGGACACCGGCGACGGCGAGCAGGCCGAAGCCGGCGAGCAGGGCCGGTTTGCGGCGCAGGAGCTCCCGGTGGCGCCAGGCCACCGGGAGCATGACGAGCGCGGCGCCGGCGACGCGGAGCCAGACGACGTGCAGCGGGTCGAGACCCGCTTCGATGAGCGGCTTGGCCGCCACTCCCGAACCACCGAATGCGAGGGCCGAGGCCAGGGCGAGTCCCAGGCCGGCGCTCTTCCCCTGAGACGCGTGCATCGGGCCATCATGACAGGAGGCGGTCAGCAGCGTCACCTCCGTCACACCTGTTGAGACGCCCCCTTCCGGGACGGTTCGCCCGCCGCCGGAAGGGCCTCGATCCGCCCCACGGGCCGCCCTTCGATCCGGTCACCGGTCCGCCCCGCCGCCCGGGACGCGATCCGCTCCTCGGCGCGGGCGGCCAGGGCCACCGGGTCGACACCGGCGCCGCGCAGCACCTCGGCGGCCCGGCTCTCGGGGTCGGCGGCCACGACGGCGAGCACGTCGAGGCCGCGGGCGTGCTCCTCGCCGCGCGCGGCGGCCCTCCGGAAGGCCTCCTCCAGGGCGGTGGCGGCCGCGGGTGACCAGGCGGAGCCCCGGCCTCCGGCTCCGGTCGCCCCGCGCACGGCGGGGAGGGCCCGGCGGGCGGCGGACTCCTCGACCGAGCGCTGCCAGCGCAGGCCGTAACCGATGGACCGCTGGACGAGATAGCCGAGGACCCGGGCCCGCTGGTGGCCGCTGTCGAAGGCGGCGCCGGCCTCGGGGTCCGACTCGACGAGCGCGTGCAGGAGGTGCGCGGTGTCGATCTGGCGGTCGCCGTCCCGCAGCGCCCTGCGGCGCGCGCCCGTCACGACGGTCGCGAGCACCGGGGCGAGTCCGGCCGCGAGATCCCCACGCAGGGCCGGGGGCTGTCGCGGGAGCCGTACGGCGGAGGGGGTGCCCGCCCGGGGAACGGGGGCGGCTCCCGGCCCCGCCCCTTCGGCCGGCTCCGCCCCGGCGCCCGGCCGCATTCCTTCGGCCACCCTCACTCTCCCGTCCGTCACCGCTCCGTCGTCCTGCCGCACGGCGCCGGCCGCGTCCGGCGCGGCGGACGGCCCGGGGTGCGTCTGCGGCGGAGCGGGCGGGTGCGGGGGCCGGCTCGTGTGGGGAGCCGGATGCGGGACGGGACTGTGCACCCTTCCAGCTCATCAGCCCCGGCGCTCGGGCACATCGCCGGTGAGGAGCATGTCCGCATCCCACCGGAGTGGGGTACGGGCACACGGTTCCTCCTCCTTACGGATGAGATCGCGTGAGTTCACCCGGGGAAGCGCGCGCCGCCTTGCGTGGCGCCGCCCCGGCAACCACGCACCCCGTCCCGTGCGTCCCTTCCCATGTGTTCTGGATGGTGGGCCTGCCCGCACGTGACGGGCGGCAGTACGTGTACCGGGTGTACGCCCCGCGCGACGCGCTGCGGGCCGACCTGTTCTGGGCCGCGTACCACTGCCACGAGGACGAGGGCGCGCCCCGCGCCTCGGACTCCTTCGACTCGGCCGAGATCTGGTGGATCGGCCACGGCGCGGGTCCGGCCACGGCGGAGCTGACGGCCCACCGCAACTGATGGGCCGTCGGCGGGCGGGCCACGGCCGCCTCAGTGCTCGTCGGCCAGGATGAGGTACAGCTTCTTGCGGGCGTCGTTGAGCACGTCGACCGCCTTCTGCCGCTGCTCGGCGCTGCCGGTCTTCCAGACCTGCCCGAACGCCTCCATCAGACCGAGACCGGCCTGCCGGATCTCGTTCACGGCCTCCCAGTCGACGCCGCGTCCGGCCTCCTCCCACGGGGCCTCGGGTCCCGAGCCGGCCTCGGCGCGTCCGGCCTCGGTGAGCGTGAACAGCTTCTTGCCGCCCTCGCTCTCGCTGACGATCAGCCCCTCGTCCTCCAGCATCTGGAGGGTCGGGTAGACCGAGCCGGGGCTGGGCTTCCATGCCCCGCCGCTGCGGTCGCCGATCTCCTGGATCATCTCGTAGCCGTGCATCGGGCGGTCCTTCAGCAGGGCCAGGATCGAGGCCCGCACATCGCCGCGCCGCGCCCGCCCGCGGCCTCCGCCGCGCCCGCGCCCACCGCCGAAGGGACCCCCACCGAAGGGACCGCCGCCGAAGCCCGGCCCGAAGGGGCCGAAGGCGGCGCGGCGGCCGTCGACGTCACCTCGGGGCCCGGGTCCGCGGTGTCCCCCTCCGGGGCCGTGCCCGTATCCGTGTCCATGAGAACGCATCGCAACGCTCCTTCCTTCGATTTTCCTTCTATGAACTGTCGCGATGTTTCAACGATATATCGGAAGCACTCGCTCGACAAGCGAGGGGCCGGTCCAGTGATCCCGGATTGGCCTTGGCCGGTGCTCCGGCCGCACGGGTACGGTCCGGGGCATGCGGATCCGAATCGTCGACGCCTTCACCGACCAGCCCTTCTCCGGCAACCCGGCCGGGGTCCTGCTCCTCGAGTCGTTCCCCGAGGACGACTGGCTCCGGGCCGTGGCGGCCGAGGTCAACCTCTCCGAGACGGCCTTCGCCCATCCCCTCCCCGCCGGCGGCGAGGCGGACTGGGCGCTGCGCTGGTTCACCCCGACCACCGAGGTCGACATGTGCGGCCACGCCACCCTCGCCACCGCCCACGTCCTGCGCTCCACCGGCCGGGCGGACGGTCCCGTCCGCTTCGCGACGCGCAGCGGGGTTCTCGGCGCCACCGCGGAGGACGACGGCGCGATCACGATGGACTTCCCGACCTCCTCCCACACGCCCGTCGCCGCTCCGGAGGGCCTCGCGCGGGCGCTCGGCGCCGAGGTGGTCGCCGTCCACGACACGGCCGCGCACCTCGGAGACCTCCTGGTGGAACTCCGTGACGAGACGGCCGTCAGGTCCCTCGCCCCCGATTTCGCCGCCCTGAAGGGCATGTCCTCGCGCGGGATCGTCACGACCGCCGCCGCCCGGCACCCGGACGCGGGGCACGACTTCGTCTCGCGCTGCTTCTTCCCCGCCCTCGGGATCGACGAGGACCCGGTCACCGGCAGCGCCCACACGGCGCTCGCCCCGTACTGGGCGGCCCGGTTCGGACGGGACGATCTGACCGGCCTGCAGGGCGGCACCCGCACCGGCTTCGTGCGGACCAGGCTGCGCGGCGACCGCACGCTCCTCACCGGGCACGCGCGCACGGTCATCGACGGCGAGCTGCACGCCTGACCGACCGGCCGCCGCCCCCTGCCGTACGGCGAAGGGGCGTACGGCACGGTGCCGTACGCCCCTTCGTCACACGCCCGCCGTCAGACGGTCGGCAGCCAGCCCACCTCGCCCGCCAGCAGTCCGTAGCCGACGAAGGCCACGATGTCGAGCAGGGCGTGCGCCACCACCAGCGGACCGACCCGTCCCCAGCGCCGGTAAAGGAGCACGAAGACGACGCCCATGACGACGTTGCCGACGAAGCCGCCGACACCCTGGTAGAGGTGGTACGAGCCGCGCAGCACCGAGCTGGCCGCCAGCGCCGCCACCGGCGACCAGCCCAGCCCGTCCAGACGGCGCAGCAGGTAGCCGACGACGATCACCTCCTCCACCACGGAGTTCTGCACCGCGGAGAGGATCAGGACGGGGTACTTCCACCACACCTCGGGCAGCGACTCCGGCACCACGGTCAGGTTGAATCCGGACGCCCGCGCCGCCAGGTAGAAGGCGAGGCCCGCGCCGCCGATCGCGGCGGCGACCAGCGCCCCGCGCCCCAGGTCCGGCCAGGGCCGCGTCCGGTCGAAGCCGATCGCCCGCATCCCGGCGCCCTCCCGCAGCAGCAGGTGCGCCACGAGGAGGACGGGCACCAGCGCCGTGGCGATGCCGAACAGCTGCCAGGACAGGTCGAGCCACGGCCGCCCGGGCGCGTACGAGCCGTTGAGCGTGGCCGCCTGCTCCTTGAGCGACCCGGGCCTGGTGAGCGAGCCGACGAAGCTGATGAGCGAGGACACCGCGCTCGCGCCGAGCGAGAGGGCCAGCACGAGAAGCGTCTCGGAGCGCAGGAGGCGCGGCGGCCCCTCGGCCGGCAGGGGTTCGCTCATCCGTCGTTCCGACACCACCACACCCGTCTCCCGTTCCCGGTCACGCCCCGAGCACGACCACCCTGACATGATCGCGCACGCGCCGGCGGCACCGGAGCGGGAGACGGGCCGGCCGCGTCAGCCGGTCCCCACCGGCCAGGTGTGCACGGGTTCGCCGGTCAGCGTCAGTTCCCGGTAGCGGCGGGTGGTCGCGGCGAGCGCCGCCTCGCGGTCCAGGCCGTCGCCCCGCGCCTTGTGGAAGGTGTCGGCCTGCCAGGAGGCGCCGTTGACCCGCCGCAGGCAGCGCTGTTCGATCACCCCGAGGTAGAAGTCCCGGTCGGCCGGCTCCACGTGCCAGGCGTCGAGCCCGGCCGCGGCGAGCGGCAGCAGCTCGTCCAGGACGAGCCGTACGGCGGGCAGGGTGGCGACCCCGCCGGCGCGCCCCTGCCGGGGCCAGCGCAGCTCCGCCTCGATGCCGTGCCGGCAGGCGGTGTCGAAGTTGGCCTCCGCGTCCGCGAACTCCATCCGCCTCCACACCGGGCGGGGGTCGTCGGCGAGCGAGCGCACGAGGCCGTAGTAGAAGGCCGCGTTGGCGATGACGTCCGTGACGGTGGGCCCCGCGGGCAGCACCCGGTTCTCCACCCGCAGGTGGGGGACGCCGTCGACCCAGCCGTACACGGGGCGGTTCCAGCGGTAGACGGTTCCGTTGTGCAGGACGAGTTCGTGAAGGCGCGGCACCCGGCCCTCGTCGAGGGCGAGCAGGGGGTCCTCGTCGTCGCAGATCGGCAGCAGGGCGGGGAAGTAGCGCAGGTTCTCCTCGAAGAGGTCGTACGCCGAGTCCACCCACCGCTCCCCGAACCAGGTGCGCGGCCGTACGCCCTGGGCCTGGAGTTCGGGCGGCCTGGTGTCGGTGGCCTGGAGGAAGAGGGGCGGCCTGGACTCGCGCCACAGTTCGCGGCCGAAGACGAAGGGGGCGTTGGCCCCCAGGGCTATCTGGACGCCGGCCACGGCCTGGGCCGCGTTCCAGACGGCGGCGAACCGGGCGGGCGTGACCTGGAGGTGCAGCTGGACGGAGGTGCAGGCCGCCTCGGGGACGATCGATTCCGAGGTGCACAGGAGCCGTTCGACGCCGTGGATGTCGAGGGTGAAGTCCTCCCCCCGCGCGGCGAGGATCTGGTCGTTGAGCAGCGTGTAGCGGTCGGCCGCCGACAGGTTCTCGAAGACCAGATCCCGCTGGGCGAGCGTGGGGAGTATGCCGATCATGAGCACGCCCGCGTCGAGTTCGGCGGCCTTGCGGTCGGCGTACCCGAGGCTCGTCCTCACCTCCTCGGCGAGCCGGTCGAATACCCGGCCGGCGAGGCGGTGGGGGGCGATGTTCACTTCCAGGTTGAACATTCCGAGTTCCGTCTGGAAATCGGGGCTCGCGATCTTCTGGAGAACGGGTCCGTTGAGCATGCGGGGCAGCCCGTCGGCGCCCGCGAGATTGAGTTCGATCTCCAGTCCCATGAGATTTCTCGGACGGTCGAACCTCTTCTCCGCCAGCAGTCTCGCGAGTCCCGCGAGACACTGCTGGAGTTTCGTGCGGTACCGCTGCCGGTCGGACGGGGCGAACCCGTCCGCCACGACTTTCTCCCCCATCTAAGGGTCCCTCCCGCCCTGGGCGGCCGCCACGACGGCCGCGTGTCACGGACGATTGTGCCCATCCCGCTGATCCACAACCCCTGCGCGCGAAGCCGTCGGCGGTTAGGCTGCACCGGGCACTCCACCGGCACGGTCCGAGGACACTCCGCGACGTCATATACCAATGTCATATTGACTTACCGAGTGGGGTCGTCATTCAGCCGTCCGCCACTGCGGGGAATGCGCAGGCGGCGGTCCCGTCGATGTCACTATTCCGTTTCAAGTGCCTCGTAATACGGCTTGTTGACGTCTTGTCAGGAATAACGGGGCCGTCTAGCGGAAACACTGTGTGAACACGTGTCGTATAAACTCCGCGGACGAGGCAGAGTGTTGGCGCCCGGCCATGGCCGCACGGCCCCTCTCTGGCCCCGCTCGCCGACAGCGCCGTCGTGTACCTGCCCACGCGTCACCGTGTCTCCTGAGTGAGAGGCGACCCACCATGCTCCGACGTTCCCCGGCCCCCGCGCCGGCCCTCCGCAGTGTCCTCGCGGCGCTCGGCTCCCCCACCGCGGTGAGCGAGACCCGAACTCCCGCACTGCGGGCCGCACAGGGGCCGCTGAGCCCCGAACTCCCGCTGCCCGTGCACGTCCTCGGCGTCACCGGCGTCCCCGGGGCCGCCCCCGGAGCACCCTCCGCGGTGACACCCCGCACCCGGCTCGTCGGCTGGCGCTTCCTCATCCGGAGCGGAGACCGGGCGATCGCCGCCGGGGACACCATGCTCACACCGGACGGCTGGTCCTTCTCGCACTTCTTCGAAGGGCCCTACGTCCTCTCGACGGAGCGGGCCCTGGCCCAGGCCGAGGCGCTGCCCACGCTGTACCAGCCCCGGCTGCTCTCCATCCCGGAGCTCTACATGCTGACGCTCTGGCTGCACGCCGAACCGGACGAGGAGGGCACCCCGGCGGCGCCGGCGGCGGCCGACCTCCTGGTGCCGCTGGCCCCGGCGCCACCCGGGATCGCGGCCCACCGCCCGTACCGGATCGCCGACCTCCTGCCCGTGCTGACGACCCGCCTCGCGTCGCCGCCGCCCCTCGCGGGCTCGGCGGCGCCCGCCTGATCCCCCCTCGCCGCACCCCGACACCGCCCCGTGGTCCGGCCGGACCACGGGGCGCACCGCTGCCCGGGACCGGGCACCGTATCCCGCCGAACACCGCGCCCGAACACCCCTCCCGTACGGACTAGCCCGCTCGGGCCATCCCGAACCACCCGAAGGGACGGGGGGGTTGCCCTGAACCGCCCCTGCGGGTGACGCGTCTTCCCGGGAGAGGACGAGCTGACCCGAAATCCCTGCGGAAGGCCGTCCGTGAGGCAAGACTGGGACCATCGAACCGACCGACGGGGGCGGCCATGAGCGCGAGCCGCAGGACATCCACCACGACGCAGCGAAAGAACCCACCCATGTGCCAGCACCAGCCTGCCTGTCCCACCGCCGACTCCCCCGACCGGGAGGCGGCCCGCCTGATGGCACACCACCCGGAGCAGGGCTGGAGCCTGCTGTGCAACGGCGTCCTCCTCTTCGAGGACACCGGTGAACTGCTGCCGGACGGCCAGATCATCGCACCGCACCGGCCGCTGACGACGGGCCGGGTCACGACCGCCGCCTGACCGCGGCGGAAACGGCCGAGGGCCGGCCCGGAGAGTTCTCCGGGCCGGCCCTCGGCCGTGCGAGCCGCGCGGCTCAGTGGTCGTACTCGTCCAGCGGCGGGCAGGAGCAGACCAGGTTCCGGTCGCCGAAGGCGCCGTCGATCCGGCGCACCGGCGGCCAGTACTTGTCCGCGGCCGAGACGCCGGCCGGGAAGACGGCCTCGTCGCGGGTGTACGGGTGGGACCACTCGCCACCCAGCGCGGCGGCGGTGTGCGGGGCGTTGCGCAGCGGGTTGTCGTCCGCCGGCCACACGCCGGAGGCGACCTTCTCGATCTCGGCCCGGATCGCGATCATCGTGTCGCAGAAACGGTCGAGCTCGGCCAGGTCCTCGGACTCGGTGGGCTCGATCATCAGCGTGCCGGCGACCGGGAAGGACATGGTCGGCGCGTGGAAGCCGTAGTCGATCAGGCGCTTGGCGATGTCGTCGACGCTGACCCCGGTCGCCTTGGAGAGCGGGCGCAGGTCCACGATGCACTCGTGGGCGACCAGTCCGGCCGGACCGGTGTAGAGCACCGGGTAGTGCGGCTCCAGGCGCTTGGCGATGTAGTTCGCCGCGAGGACGGCGACCTGCGTGGCGCGCTTGAGGCCCTCGCCGCCCATGAGGCGGACGTACGACCAGGAGATCGGCAGGATGCCGGCGGAACCCCACGGCGCGGCCGAGATGGGCCCGACGCCGGTCTCGGGGCCCGCGGTGGGCTGGAGCGGGTGGTTGGGCAGGTACGGGGCGAGGTGCTCGCGCACCGCGACCGGGCCGACGCCGGGGCCGCCGCCGCCGTGCGGGATGCAGAAGGTCTTGTGCAGGTTCAGGTGCGAGACGTCGCCGCCGAACTTGCCCGGCTTGGCGAGGCCGACCAGCGCGTTGAGGTTGGCGCCGTCGACGTACACCTGGCCGCCGGCCTCGTGCACCTCGGCGCAGATGTCCGCGACGTGCTCCTCGAAGACGCCGTGCGTCGACGGGTAGGTGATCATCAGGACAGACAGCTCGTCGCGGTACTGCGCGATCTTGGCGCGCAGGTCCTCGACGTCGACCTCGCCGTCGTCGGCGGTCCTGACGACGACGACCTTCATGCCGGCCATCACGGCGGAGGCGGCGTTGGTGCCGTGCGCGGAGGAGGGGATGAGGCAGACCGTGCGCTGCTCGTCGCCGTTGGCGCGGTGGTAGGCGCGGACCGCGAGGAGACCCGCGAGCTCGCCCTGCGAGCCGGCGTTCGGCTGGAGGGAGACCTTGTCGTAGCCGGTGACCTCGGCGAGGCGCTCCTCCAGCTCGGTGATGAGCGTGAGGTAGCCCTGCGCCTGCTCGACCGGGGCGAAGGGGTGGATCTGGCCGAACTCGGGCCAGGTCACCGACTCCATCTCGGTCGTCGCGTTGAGCTTCATGGTGCAGGACCCCAGCGGGATCATGCCGCGGTCGAGCGCGTAATCGCGGTCGGCCAGCCTGCGCAGGTAGCGCAGCATCGAGGTCTCGGAGCGGTGCGCGTGGAAGACCGGGTGGGTCAGGTACGCGTCGGAGCGCAGCGCGTCGGCGGGCAGCGCGTTCTCGGTGACCGCGTCGAGCGCCTCGACGTCGGCGGTGACGCCGAAGGCGCCCCACACGGCGGCGAGCTGGGCGCGGGTGGTGGTCTCGTCGCAGGACATCGACACGCGGTCGGCGTCGACGCGGTACAGGTTGACACCGGCCTCGCGGGCGGCGGCCACGACCGCGTCGGCGCGGCCCGGGACGCGGGCGGTCAGGGTGTCGAAGAAGGCGCCCTGGACGAGCTCCACGCCTCCGGCGCGCAGACCGGCGGCGAGGATCGCGGCGTACCGGTGGGTGCGCTCGGCGATCTGCTTGAGACCGTCCGGACCGTGGTAGACGGCGTACATGCCGGCCATGACGGCGAGCAGGACCTGGGCGGTGCAGATGTTGCTGGTGGCCTTCTCGCGGCGGATGTGCTGCTCGCGGGTCTGCAGGGCCAGGCGGTAGGCGCGGTTGCCGTCGGCGTCGACGGAGACGCCGACGAGACGGCCGGGAAGGGAGCGGGCGTGCTTGTCCTGGACGGCCATGTAGCCGGCGTGCGGGCCGCCGAAGCCCATCGGCACGCCGAAGCGCTGGGTGGTGCCGACGGCGATGTCGGCGCCGAGGGAGCCGGGCGAGGCGAGCAGCGTGAGGGCGAGCAGGTCGGCGGCGACGGTGACGATCGCGCCGAGCTCGTGGGCCTGGTCGATGACCGGCTTGATGTCCCGCACGGCACCGGAGGCGCCCGGGTACTGCAGCAGCACGCCGAAGACGCCGCGCTCGGCGATCTCGGCCGGGATGCCGGCGGACAGGTCGGTGACGACGACCTCGACCCCGGTCGGTTCGGCCCGCGTCCGGATGACCGCGATGGTCTGCGGCAGGGCGTCGGCGTCGACGACGAAGACGCCGTTCTTGACCTTGCCGACGCGCCGCGAGAGCGCCATGGCCTCGGCGGCGGCGGTGCTCTCGTCGAGGAGGGAGGCGCCCGAGGTGGGCAGACCGGTCAGGTCGGCGACCATGGTCTGGAAGTTCAGCAGGGCCTCCAGGCGGCCCTGGGAGATCTCCGGCTGGTACGGGGTGTACGCCGTGTACCAGGCGGGGTTCTCCATCACGTTCCGCAGGATCACCGGCGGGGTGAAGGTCCCGTAGTAGCCGAGACCGATCATCGGGGCGAGGACCTGGTTGCGGTCGGCGAGGTCGCGCAGCTCGGCGAGGACCTCGGCCTCCGTCCGGGCACCGGGCAGCCCCAGTGCCTCGGCGTTCTTGATCACGTCCGGCACCGCGGCGGCGGTGAGCTCGTCCAGCGAGCCGTACCCGACCTGGGCGAGCATCTTGGCGCGCGCCTCGGCGTCGGGGCCGATGTGCCGCTGCTCGAAGGGAATGCCCTGCTCGAGCTCGGAGAGCGGGATGCGGTTGGCGGTCATGTGCGGGGGCCTCCTGGTCGTCACGACCTGCGAGGGGCACCACGGCGCGGGTGCCCGGACGGCCTCCCCCTCTGTCATCTCAACCTGAGAGCTTCACCGGCACGCCACGGGGGCACGCCGGCTTTCACCGTCGGTGAGAGCGGATGCCGTCGGACTCCCGCTCTGCTTTCCAGAGTGACCTCGTCCGCGCGGTACAGGGGCCTGAGAGATTCCGGGGAGGATTTGCTCCTTCGGCGCCACCGGAAAGTTTTCTCCGGGGGACTCTCCCGCACGGGGTCGACAGCCACAGCCAGCCTACCAGCGCGGTTGTGCCGCCCATCGCTCAAGTGGCCGACATCTCGGATGTGCACTTTCGTAGGGGTGTGGAGCAGTTGCGACCAGTTGGAGGGACCGTGCAGACCGACATCGATCCGCGCAGCCTGATCGGCCGCAAGGCGTACGACCGGAACGGACACAGAATCGGGACGGTGGACGAGGTGTACCTGGACGACGCGACCGGCGTCCCGGAGTGGGCCGCCGTCCGCACGGGCCTCTTCAGCCGGGACGCCTTCGTCCCCCTGGCGCCGAGCGAACTGGTCGACGACGGGCTCCACGTCCCGTACGAGCGGTCGCTGATCAAGGACGCCCCCGACTTCGGCGTCGGCCGGCACCTCTCCCCCGAGCAGGAGCTCCAGCTCTACCGTCACTACAGCCTCGCCCTGCCGCCCCCGCCCGGCGACGCCCCGGACACGGACTTCGGGCGCCTGGCGGGCCAGGACGGCCCCTGAGAACCCGCGCACCGCGTCAGGCCGCCGGGCGTACGGGTTCGGGGGCTCGGCGACGCGTCAGGCCGCCGCTCCGCCACCCGCCGCCTCCACGCGCTCCGGTCCACCGGTCCCGCGCACCAGCGGGAGCGGCTCGGACGGCTCCAGATCCGGATCGTCCACGGCGAAGGTCCGCACCCGCCCCGGCGCGGACCAGGGCTCCTCGAAGCGGACGGTGACGCGCCCGACCCCGCTGCCCTGGACCCAGCCCGCCCCGTGCACGGCGTGCCGTACGTCCTGCCCCGGGGACCAGCGCCGCTCCTCGGCCGGAGCGGCCTGCCCGGGGCCGCCCGGCGGCGAGGCGGCCGGCTGGGCCGCGGCGGCCTCGGCCTCCCCGGTGTCCCGCCCGCCGACCGTGGCCTGTGCCGCCTCCGCGAACTGGGCGAAGAGATCCTCCTGCGTGTAGTCGGCGAGACCGCTGACCCCCACCCCCAGAAGCCGCACCCCGCCCGTGGTGTCCACCGCCTCCAGGAGCCGGGCGGCCGCCTCCCGCACCACCACCGGGTCGTCGGTGGGCCCGCGCAGCGTCTCGGAGCGGGTCAGCGTCGAGAAGTCGTAGCGCCGCACCTTGAGCACGATGGTCCGCCCCGAGTGCCCCGAGGCGCGCAGCCGCCCCACGCACCGCTCGGCGAGCCGCTCCACCTCCGTACGGATCCGCACCCGGTCGTGCAGGTCCACGTCGAAGGTGTCCTCGACCGACACCGACTTCGCGTCCCGCTCGGCCACCACGGGCCGGTCGTCGTACCCCTGGGCCATCCGGTACAGCGAGGCTCCGTGCGCCTTCCCCAGGAGCCGTACGAGCTCGTCCTCACCGGCCTCCGCCAGGTCTCCGACCGTGGTCATCCCGGCTCGTCGCAGATGCTCCCCGGTGGCCGGACCGACGCCGGGCAGGATCCGTACCGAGCGGGGCCCGAGGAGCTCCCGCTCGGTACCCGGCTCGATGAGGACGAGCCCGTCCGGCTTGGCCTCCTCCGAGGCGATCTTGGCGATCATCTTGGATCCGGCGAGCCCGACGGAACCGGTCAGGCCGGTGGTGGCCAGGATGTCGGCCCGCAGCCGCTCCCCGGCGGCCCGCGCGCTCGCGCTGTCGTCGGCCACTCCCCCGGCCTCCAGGTCGACGAAGGCCTCGTCCAGGCTCAGCGGCTCCACGAGCGGCGACAGCCGCCCGAGCAGCTCCATCACCTGCTCGCTGATCGACCGGTAGAAGGCGAAGCGCGCCACCAGATAGGCGGCGTTCGGCGCGAGCCGCCGCGCCTGCCCCATCGGCATGGCGGAGTGCACCCCGAAGCGCCGCGCCTCGTAGGAGGCGGTGGCCACCACGCCACGCGGCCCGAGACCGCCGACGATCACCGGTTTTCCGCGCAGGCTTGGCTTCGCCGCCTGTTCGGCGGCGGCGAAGAACGCATCCATGTCCAGATGCAGGATCGTCGGCGCGGCTCTCACGCCTCCGATGCTGCCCCATGCCACTGACATCGGCCCCACCGACAGGAGACCGGCCGGACCCGGTGCCGCCGTGCCGCGGGCTCAGACGGCCCGGTCGCGCCGCCGGCGGGCCAGCTCGTCGCCCGGATTGTGCCCGATCAGCGTCTCACCGGTGTCGACCCGCTCACCGTGCAGCTGCGAGAGGGCCGCCTCCACCTCGCGCCAGACGACGCCCACGGCGATGCCGAAGACGCCCTGACCGCCCTGGAGGAGGCTCACCACCTCGTCGGGCGAGGAGCACTCGTACACGGTGGCACCGTCGCTCATGAGCGTCATGCGCTCGAGGTCCCGAAAGCCCCGCGCCCGCAGGTGCTGGACGGCGGCCCGGATGTTCTGCAGGGCCACGCCCGTGTCGAGAAAACGCTTGACGATCTTCAGGACGACGACGTCGCGGAAGCTGTACAGCCGCTGTGTCCCCGACCCGTAGGCGGGCCGCACGCTCGGCTCCACGAGCCCGGTGCGCGCCCAGTAGTCCAGTTGGCGGTAGGTGATGCCGGCCGCCGCACAGGCCGTCGGACCGCGGTAGCCCACGGCGTCGTCCGCCAGGCCCTCACCCGCGTCCGTGCCGAAGTCGCCCACCCTGTCGTGAAGCGGATACGGCCCGCTCTCTCCGGACACGCGTCCGAGGGAGCTCCCTGCCGTACCGTCCGCGCTGCTCATCACGCCGACCCTCCGTCCTTGACCTGCCCACACGAAGGTAGGCAGTCACTTGGGGTGCGTCAACGATCGCCACACTCGGCACGCCGAGTGATAATCACCCTGAGGGTGGTTTCCCGTGTCCCTCTCCGGGGAAAGGCTACTCGAATGCTCTGACAGCGCCCCGCGAACGGCTCCCGGCCGTCGGTCACTGGCTCCCGAAGTCCTCCGGTGAGATCTGGTCGAGGAACTCGCGGAACTTCTCCACCTCGTCCTCCTGCTCGTCCGGGATCGCGATGCCGGCGTCGTCCAGGACACCGTCACTGCCGAAGATCGGCGTACCCATCCGCAGCGCCAGCGCTATCGCGTCCGACGGCCGGGCACTCACCTCCACGCCGCTGGCGAAGACCAGCTCGGCATAGAAGACCCCGTCCCTCAGATCGGTGATGCGGACCTGCGTCAGCTCCTGGCCGACGGCTTCCAGCACGTCCTTGAACAGGTCGTGCGTCAGCGGCCTCGGCGGCGCCATGCCCTGCTGGGCGAAGGCGATGGCCGTCGCCTCCCCCGGTCCGATCCAGATGGGGAGGTAGCGATCGCCTCCCACTTCGCGCAGGAGCACGATCGGCTGGTTCGAGGGCATTTCGACCCGGACACCCACAACGTCGAGCTCGTTCACACAGCAACCCTAGGACGTGCCCGACCGGTTTGGATAGTCGGGCCCGGACAAGATCACGGCAGGCGGACCCCGAGCGCGGTCTGGACCAGTGCCGCGTGGAGCCGTACGGAGAGGGTCGCGAGCTCTTTCGCGGTGGCCTCCGCATGGGCTCTGGTCTGCGGATTCCGGTGCCGGCGCAGCGGCGCGACCACCTGCTCCACCAGCCCCGCCTCGCGGTCCGCGGCCGCCTTGACACCACGCAGGTGGCGGGGTTCGAGACCGAACCTCCCGAGGTCCGCGACGAGCCGTGCCACGGTCACGGTCCCGGCGTCGTAGCCGCCGCCCGTCGTCTCCGCGATCAGACCGTAGGACTCCCATTCGGCGAGTTCGCTCTCGCCGACCCCGGTGGCGGCCAGCAGCTCGGCCCTGCCGATCCGCGCGGCCGTCGGCCGCTCCTGGTCGGCCGGGTCGTCGTCGGCCGCCGGGTCGCGGCGGCCGGGCACCGGCAGCGCGATCCGCTCGCCCCGGGCCAGGGCGTCGAGATGCTCGCGGATCACCTTCAGCGGAAGGTAGTGGTCCCGCTGCATCCGCAGGATCCGAGCGAGCCGCTCGACGTCCTGCGGGCTGAACTTCCGGTACCCGGAGGCCGTGCGCCGGGGCTCGACCAGGCCTTCGGCCTCCAGGAACCGGATCTTGGAGATCGTCACTTCGGGAAACTCGTCGCGCAGCTGGTTGAGCACCGTACCGATGCTGACCAGCCGGTCGCCCGCGCCGGCGGCGCCGGAACCGGCACCGCCCGTCGGTGTTCGCAGCATGGACCTTCCCTGAAGGTTCTCCGGGACGTCAGGCGCCCCGCTGGCTCGAGTGGAAGACCAGCCGGTACTTGCCGATCTGCACCTCGTCGCCGTTGGACAGAACCACGGACTCGATGGGCTCGCGGTTCACATAGGTGCCGTTGAGGCTGCCCACGTCCGACACCGTGAAGGTGCCGTCCTGTCCCCGGCGGAACTCCACATGGCGGCGGGAGACCGTCACGTCGTCGAGGAAGATGTCGCTCTGCGGGTGACGTCCCGCCGTGGTCAACTCGCCGTCCAGGAGGAACCGGCTGCCCGAGTTCGGGCCGCGGCGCACCACGAGGAGCGCGGAGCCCGGCGGCAGCGCCTCGACGGCCGCCAGTGCCTCGGGGGACAGCGACGGCATCGCGATCTGGCCGGTGGTCTCCGAGTCGTACGCCTCGAGCCCCGAGATGGAGATCGTCGACGTCGTCTCGGACGCCCGCTCGGCGGCGACCCCGCCCCGCAGCGGCGCGCCGCAGTGGGAGCAGAAGCGGCTGTCGGCCGCGTTGCGGTGACCGCACCTCGTACACACCGGCATGGACGCATCCTCCTGCCGCGGCTGCCCCGCGGAGGTCTGTGTCGCATACGGATCGGGGTTGAACCCTCCACCCGTACTTGAGGTTGATGGTTCTCCGAAACCTATGCGGGCGGCCCCGGCAGGGTCAACAGAAGACGCGCCCTGTGTGCCCGGAATGTCACCCCCCCGGCCACCGACCTCGTCACGGAAGAGGGGGCGCTCGCCACCCTGTTCCTCGCTCTGGGCGTGGCGCTGCGCGCGGTGCCTGGCGTTGCCGCCGTCCTCGCGTGCGCTCTTGCCGAACAACTTCGCAAACAACTTCACGGGCGATTCCCCTTGACCGAAACAGACCCGCCCGTGGGGCAGGACGAACCGAGATCCATCACACCTGCCGACCCGGACACCTTCACAACGTCCGTATCCTCCGGACAGTTTCCACCACGCACCACCGTTGTGGTGCGCCGACCCCCCGCAACGCCGAGCCCATGTCGCGGGACCCCCCTCGCCCCTCTCACTGCGAGGACGACCGAGCGTAGTCAGGCCGCTTCGCGGGTCGCAAGGCGTCGACGACGATCTTCGCCGACCGCTCCACCGTGGCCGTGGCCTGCTCCTTCTCCAGGGTCTGGACGACACCGCCGGGGATGTTGAGCGCGGGCTCGAGATCCTCCGGCTTGCCGATGACCTTGAAGACGTACGGAGCGGCCACCTTCGTTCCATCGATCCGCATCTCGTCACCACTACCGGTGAAATAGCTGTCCGCGACGACGCGGACGCCGTTGACCTGGATCGCCTCCGCACCGGCCGCGCGGAGCTCCTGGATGGCGTCGAGGAGCATGTCGGACTCGACGGCCCCGGCCGGGTCGGTGACGGTGAGGGTGATGCCGGGACCCTCGGCGGCGACGGTGCCGGCCAGGATGCCGAGCTGGCGTTCCTTCTCCTGGGTCTGCTTGCGGGCCTCCTCGGCCTGGTCGGAGCTGGACTCCAGCTCCGACCGCTGCTGCTCCAGGCGGGCCTTCTCGTCCTCCAGGCGCTGGGTCCTGTCGTCGAGTTCGTCGAGGATGCGGACGAGGTCCTCCTGCCGGGCCCCGCGCAGGGCGCTGTTGTCGCTGGTCGAGGAGACCTGGATGGCGAGTCCCAGACCGAGGACGAACAGCAGGAGGGCGACGACGAGTTGGGCCCGGGTGACGCGGGGCGGCCACAGCGCGTCGGCGAGCCGCCGCCGTCCCAGCGGCTCGGCGGCGGGGGCCGCGGGCGGCGGGACGGGGGGTACGGCGGGGGCGGCGGGCGGCAGGGGCGCCGCGGCGGGCGCGGGGCCCCCTGAAGCGGGGCGCGGCGACTCGGCGCCGACTCCCGGGGCACCGGCCGGGCCGGGCTGCCCGGCGGGCGGGAGGTTTCCGCTTCCGGCCGGGGCCTCGGGGGTGCGGGGAGCCCCGGGATCGCTCGGGTTCCCGGGGACGCGCGGTCCCTCGGGCGTACCGGCGCCGCTCGCGGGGCGGGGTGTCTCGGCGTCCCCGGAGGCGCGGGGGTCGCCGGCGTTCTCGGGGCGCTCGGGCTGCTCGCTCATCGGCCTCACGCCCGGAAGACGTGGCGCCGGATGGCGGCCGCGTTGGAGAAGATCCGGATGCCCAGGACGACGACCACGCCGGTCGACAGCTGCGCGCCCACGCCCAGCTTGTCGCCGAGGAAGACGATCAGCGCGGCGACCACGACGTTCGACAGGAAGGACACCACGAACACCTTGTCGACGAAGATGCCGTCGAGCATGGCCCGCAGGCCGCCGAAGACCGCGTCGAGGGCGGCGACCACGGCGATCGGAAGATAGGGCTCGACCACCGCCGGGACCTCGGGTCGGACCAAAAGCCCGACCACGACTCCGACGATCAGGCCCAGTACGGCGATCACGATGTGCCCTTCCCTGTGTCGGCCGTGGCCCGCCCGGACGGCGTCGCCGCCCCGGCCCCCCTCGGCTCTGCTGTACGTACGATCAGGCTCGGCGCCGCCGGCAGGCGCAGGTCGGCCGCGGTCGCGATGCTGCTGCGGATCCCGAAGTTCTCCACGAGCGCGTGCAGGTACTGGCCGTCGGCGCTGTCCTGGAACGTGGTGCTCAGCCGCTGTCCGTCCCCGATGGCGAGCACGACGTACGGCGGCACCAGCGGCTTGTTGTCGACCAGTATGGCGTCCCCGGCGGCCCGGATCGCCGAGAGCGAGGTCAGGCGCTGCCCGTTGATGGAGACCGCCTCGGCTCCCGACTCCCACAACCCGTTGACCACGCGCTGCATGTCCCGGTCACGGACCCGGCCGGTGTCGGAGAAGCCGCTGCTCTCCCGGGGCCCGCCCCCGCCGCTGTCGGTCCCCTTGGCGTCGTCGACGACCAGCCGCACGCCGGGGCCGCTGACGGGCGTCGCCCCGGAGAGCAGCCCGACCAGTTCCGCCTGGTCGCCGCCGTGCTGTTCGAGGGCCTTGCGCTGGCGCTCCGCGACCTCGGCCCGGATGCGCTCGACGTCCTCCTCCAGCCCGTCGGCCGTGGAGCTCTCCGCCTCGATGCGGCCGATCAGCTCCTGGCGTTCCTTGGCCACCACGGGGGCGGAGATACGTGCCTCCGCCGCGCCCACCGTGACGACGGCGGCCGCGAGCACCAGTCCGGCCGCGAGGCCGAGCTTGGCGCGCAGCGGACGCGGCAGGGCCCCGCCCTCGGCCACCCGGCGGGCGGTCGCCTCGGCGTAACCGTCGTCGAGGGCGTGGTCGATGACGTTGTTCAGCAGCGACATCGACGCGTCCGGGCGCGGCGGTGGTGATCCGGTGCTCCGAACGGGGTGCTGCTGCGACATGCCGCACATCGTCGCACGTCGTACGGCTTACCGCCGAATGGCCCCACCGTGCGGGGGGGGGGGGCCCCCCCCCCGGGGGGCCCCCCCCCCCCCCCCCCCCCCCCCCCCCCCCCCCCGGGGGCCCCCCCCCCCCCCCCACACCCCCCCCCCCCCCCCGGCCCCCCCCCCCCCGGCCCCCCCCCCCCCCCGCGGG
>NZ_JBIBBY010000006.1:470373-473912 GCF_042900905.1 Streptomyces sp. NPDC012827
GTGTTTGCGGGCGCCCGGGGGGGGGGCGCGGCGGGGCGCCCGGCGGGGGGGGGGGGCCCCGCCGCCCCCCCCCCCCCCCCCCCCCGGGGGGGGGGGGCCCCCCCCCCCCGGGGCCCCCCCCCCCCCACCGCGCCCGACGTCAGCGACCGGCGCTGTCGACCACCTCGGCCCACTCGTCCAGCAGGTGCTGGGCGGAGGTGTCGTCGGGGCCTTCGGCCCACAGATGGGTGACGGCCTCGGCCGGGTCGGGCAGCACCATGACCCACCGGCCGTCCGGCTCCACCACACGCACACCGTCGGTGGTGTCGACGAAGCGGCTGCCCGCCGCCTCGACCACCCGGCGCATGACGAGCCCCTTGACCGCCCACGGCGTCGGGATGTCCCGCTTGTGCACATGGGCCCGCGGGATGCGCGCGTCGATCTGGCTCAGCGTGAGCTGAGTGCGGGCGACGAGGCCGATGAGCCGTACGAACGCGGCGGCGCCGTCGAAGACGCTGCTGAACTCGGGCACGATGAACCCGCCGCGCCCGTCGCCGCCGAAGATGGTGGACTCCTCGCGTCCGACCCGCGTGAGGTCGTCCGGGGAGGTCGTCGTCCACTCGACCTGGGTGCCGTGGTAGGCGGCGACCTGCTCGGCGATACGCGTGGTGGTGACCGGCAGCGCGACCCGGCCGGAGCGCCGCTCGGCGGCCACCAGGTCGAGCATGACGAGGAGCGCCCGGTCGTCCTCGATGATCCGGCCGCGCTCGTCGACGAGCGAGAGCCGCTCACCGACGGGGTCGAACCGGACACCGAACGCTGCCCGCGCCGAGGCGACGATCTCTCCGAGCCGTACGAGGCCGGCTCGCCGGCTCTCGACGGATTCGGTCGGCCGCGACTCGTCGAGACCGGGGTTGATGGTCAGGGAGTCGACCCCCAGCCGGCCGAGGAGGCTCGGCAGCACGAGCCCGGCGCTGCCGTTGGAGGCGTCCACGACGACCTTCAGTCCGGCTTCCGCGATGCCGGAGGTGTCGACGTTCCTCAGCAGCGAGCCGGTGTACGAGTCGAAGACGCTGGCCGGGAAGGAGAGGTCACCGATCTCACCGGGGAAGGCACGCCGGTACTCCTGGCGCGCGTACACCCGGTCCAGCTTCCGCTGGCCGGCCTGGGACAGGTCCGCGCCGCGTTCGTCGAAGAACATGATGTCGACCGAGTCGGGGATGCCCGGCGATGTTCTGATCATGATGCCGCCGGCGCTGCCGCGCGCGGTCTGCTGTCGCGCCACGGGCAGCGGCACGTTCTCCAGGTCGCGTACGTCGATGGCGCTGGCCTGCAGGGCCGAGATGACCGCCCGCTTGAGGGCGCGCGCGCCACGGGAGTGGTCGCGGGCCGTGGTGACGGTGGAGCCCTTCTTGAGGGTGGTGGCGTACGCGCCGGCGAGCCGCACCGCGAGTTCGGGGGTGATCTCGACGTTGAGGACGCCGGAGACACCGCGTGCTCCGAAGAGGTGGGCCTGGCCGCGGGACTCCCAGATGACCGAGGTGTTGACGAAGGCGCCGGCCTCGATGGTCTTGAACGGGTAGACCCGGACGTTGCCCTGCACGATCGATTCTTCACCGACGAGGCACTCGTCGCCGATGACGGCTCCGTCCTCGATCCGGGCGGCGCGCATGATGTCGGTGTTCTTGCCGATCACGCAGCCGCGCAGATTGCTCTGCTGCCCGATGTACACGTTGTCGTGGACGACGGCCTTGTGGAGGAAGGCTCCGCTCTTGACGACGACGTTGGAGCCGATGACGCTGTGCTCGCGGATCTCGGCACCGGCTTCGACCTTGGCGTAGTCACCGATGTAGAGCGGCCCGCGGAGCACGGCGTCGGGGTGCACCTCGGCACCTTCGGCGACCCAGACGCCCGGGGAGATCTCGAAGCCGTCGAGGTCGACCTGGACCTTGCCCTCGAGCACGTCGGCCTGGGCCTTCACATAGCTCTCGTGGGTGCCGACGTCCTCCCAGTAGCCCTCGGCGACGTAGCCGTAGATCGGCTTGCCTTCCTTCATCAGCTGCGGGAAGACGTCACCGGACCAGTCGACGGGCTCGTCGGCCTTGACGTAGTCGAAGACCTCGGGCTCCATCACGTAGATGCCGGTGTTCACGGTGTCCGAGAAGACCTGGCCCCAGGTCGGCTTCTCCAGGAAGCGTTCGACCTTGCCCTCCTCGTCGACGATGGTGATGCCGAACTCCAGCGGGTTGGGCACCCGGGTGAGGCAGACCGTGACGAGTGCGCCCTTCTCCTTGTGGAAGGCGATCAGATCGGTGAGATCGAAATCGGTGAGCGCGTCCCCCGAGATGACGAGGAAGGCGTCGTCCTTCAACGCCTCCTCCGCGTTCTTCACACTGCCCGCGGTACCGAGCGGCTTCTCCTCGTTGGCGTAGGTGAGCTCCATCCCGAGCTCCTCGCCGTCACCGAAGTAGTTCCGGACGAGCGAGGCGAGAAACTGCACGGTCACCACGGTCTCGGTGAGACCGTGCCGCTTGAGCAGGCGCAGCACATGCTCCATGATCGGCCGGTTGGCGACCGGCAGAAGAGGCTTGGGCATGCTCGAGGTCATCGGGCGAAGGCGAGTTCCTTCGCCACCGGCCATCACGACGGCCTTCATGTCGGAAGCGTCCTCCTTAAGAGACGACGGTCCTGCCGACTTCACCTGTCCGCACTCAGCGGGCCTTCGTAAGGTCTTCGCTCCGGCGCCGGCGACGCTGCACGGCGCGGAAACGGACTGGCTCAATCGGCCACGGTATCCGCCTTCACGAGTCGGCGGACCTGGACCACGTAGAGGATCCCTGCCCACCAATACAGAGTTGTACCCCATCCGGCGAAAGCCCATCCGAAAACTTCAGCGAGTGACGAAAGCCAGCCGGTTCCGTCACTGAGCAGGAGCAGCGGGAAGGCGTACATCAGGTTGAAAGTGGCAGCTTTCCCGAGAAAGTTGACCTGCGGCGGCGGATAGCCGTGCCGGCGGAGGATTCCCACCATGACGAGGAGCATCGCCTCGCGTGCGAGGAGTGCCAGGGTCAGCCACAGGGGCAGGATCTCGCGCCAGGTGAGGCCCACGAGCGTGGACAGGATGTACAGCCGGTCGGCGGCGGGGTCGAGAAGCCGGCCGAGGCTGCTGATCTGGTTCCACCGCCTGGCGAGCTTTCCGTCGAGGTAGTCGCTCACTCCGCTGAGCGCCAGGACGAGCAGCGCCCATCCGTCGCTCTTGGGACCGCCGAACTCCGGCCGCAGGATCAGCCACAGGAACAGCGGCACGCCGACGAGACGCGCCATGCTGAGAATGTTGGGGATGGTGAGGACCCGGTCCGTCTGAACGCGAGTCTCCTGGACCTCCACCCGGGGGCCTCCTGCTGGAATGGTGCCGACGATGCCCCATGACCCTACCTGCAGCCACGGAACGAACGCGCACAGGCCCCCCGGAACGCAGGAAAGCCCCGCACCAGAGGTGCGGGGCTTTCCCACAATAATTGTTCGGCGGCGTCCTACTCTCCCACAGGGTCCCCCCTGCA
>NZ_JBIBBY010000007.1:0-399703 GCF_042900905.1 Streptomyces sp. NPDC012827
CGCCAGGGCGACGAGCACGCTGTACGTCAGCGTGACGCCGCCGGGCAGTTCGAGGGTGCCCGTGGCGAAGGTACGGAAGGACGTGTCGGTGATGGACACCGATTCCACGCTGATGAGGAAGCACAGGCCCCGGGCCAGGAACATCCCGGCCAGGGTGACGATGAACGGCTGCACGTCGAAGTGATGGATGACCAGGCCCATCAGCAGGCCGAGCCCGGTTCCGACCACGAGGACGGCGAGGATGGACAGCAGCGGTGGCCAGCCCGCTTCGAGTGTGGCCGCGGCGATCATGGTCGACAGTGCCGCGACCGCGCCCACGGACAGGTCGATCCCTCCGGTGAGGATGACGAAGGTCATTCCCACGGCGAGCACGATGAGGAAGGCGTTGTCGATGAAGAGGTTGGCCACGACCTGGCCGGAGGCGAAGTCCTGGTAACGGACGGAGCCGATGCCGAAGGTCACGACGAAGACCACGAGGGTCGCGACGACGGGCAGGAAGCGCTGGGGAAGACGCAGGCGTGCGGAGGCCAGGGTCGGCGTACTCATCCGGCGGCCACCTTCCGGGATCGAGGGGCGGGGGTGGGGGACTTGCGCCGGCCGCTGACGGCCCGCGCCACGCGCGGCGACTGCAGCAGGCATACGGTGATCACCACGACCGCCTTGAACAGCAGGGTGATGTTGGTCGGCACGCCGATGGTGTAGACGGTGGTGGTCAGGGTCTGGATCACGAGCGCGCCGACGAGCGTGCCGGCGAGGGAGTAGCGGCCGCCGGCGAGGGAGGTGCCGCCGATCACCACCGCCAGGATGGCGTCCATCTCGATCCACAGACCCGCGTTGTTCGCGTCGGCGGCGCTGACGTTGGAGCTGATCATCAGTCCGGCCACGCCCGCGCAGAGCGCGGCGAAGACGTAGACGGTCCAGGTGATCGTGCGTGAGCGGACCCCTGCGAGTTTGCTGGCCTCGGGGTTGACTCCCACTGCCTCGATCAGCATGCCGAGGGCGGTACGGCGGGTCAGCAGGGCGACCGCGAGGAGGACCGCGAGGCTGATCAGGATGGCGATCGGCAGGATGAGGAATCCGGCGCCGATCTGCCGGTAGGTCGGGTTGCTGATGGTGACGATCTGGCCTTCGGTGAGCAGCATCGCGCCGCCGCGTCCGGCCGTCATCAGGACGAGGGTCGCGATGATCGGCTGGATCCCCAGCACGGAGACGAGGAAGCCGTTCCACAGTCCGAGCAGGACGCACACGCCGAGGGCCAGCAGGACCGCTGTCGGGGCGTCCCCGCCGTCGGCGATCCACGTACAGCCGATCGCGCCGGCGATCGCGGCGACCGCGCCCACGGACAGGTCGATGCCCCGGGTGGCGATCACCAGGGTCATGCCCACGGCGATGAGCAGCGTCGGTGCGCCGTTGCGGAGGATGTCGACGAGGCTGCCGTACAGGTGTCCGTCCTGGACGCGCAGTTCCAGGAACGACGGGGTGAAGACGACGTTGAGCACGATGAGGCCGGCCAGCGCGATCAGGGGCCAGAGCAGACGTCCGCGTATCACGAGGCCACCGCCGCGCTGCTGTGGGCGTCCGCGGCGATGGCCGTCATCACGGAGTCCACGGAGATCTCGGCACCGGACAGTTCGGCCACCTTGTGCCGGTCACGCAGGACGACGACCCGGTCGGACACGCGTACCACCTCCTCCAGTTCGGCGGAGATGAACAGCACCGCCATGCCCTCGGCCGCCAGTTCGGCGACCACCTTCTGGATCTGCGCCTTGGCGCCGACGTCGATGCCGCGCGTGGGCTCGTCGAGAACGAGGAGCCTGGGCCGGGTCACGAGCCAACGGGCCAGCAGGACCTTCTGCTGGTTACCGCCCGACAGGTTGCCCATCACGGCGTCCGGATCGGCCGGCCGGATGTCCAGCCGTTCGATGTACTCGGCCACCATCGCCTCGGCGGTGCGGCGGGCCACCGGTCGTGCCCAGCCCCGTGCCGCCTGCGTGGCGAGGATCAGGTTGTCGCGGACACTGAGGTCCTCGACGACGCCCTCGGCCTTGCGGTCCTCCGAGCAGAAGGCGACGCCCTTGGCGATGAGCGACCGCGGTCCGCGGGACCGGATCGTTTCGCCGTCGACCATGAGGAGGCCCGTGTCCGGGCGGTCGGCGCCGGCCAGCAGCCTGGCGAGTTCCGTGCGCCCGGAGCCCAGCAGGCCGGCGAGGCCGACGACTTCTCCCTCGTGTATCTCGAGGTCGAAGGGTTCGATCGCGCCCGCCCGTCCGAGTCCCTGGGCGACCAGGACGGGGGCGCTTCGAGGCGTCCGTTCCCCGGAGCGGCGCTCGACCTCGTCGAGGAGGCCGGCCTCGCGGCCCAGCATGGCCGACACCAGGGCCATGCGGTCGAGGTGCTGGGGGAGGTACTCCCCCACGAGGCTGCCGTTGCGCAGCACCGTCATGCGGTCGGCGATCTCGTAGACCTGGTCGAGGAAGTGGGAGACGAACAGGATCGCCACGCCTTCGTCCCGTAGGACTCGCACGATGCGGAACAGTTCCTCGACCTCGTCGCTGTCGAGGCTGGAGGTCGGCTCGTCCAGCACCAGCACACTCGCGTCCACCACCAGTGCGCGGGTGATCGCCACCAGCTGCTGTACGGCGATGGAGTGGCTGCTCAGCACGGACCCCGGGTCGATGGAGAGGCCGATGCGAGCCATGAGTTCGGCGGCGCGGGCCCGCATGGCCCTTCCGTCGATGGCACCCAGTCTGCGCGGCTCGTGCCCGAGCAGGATGTTCTCGGCCACCGACAGGTTGGGGCAGAGGTTGACCTCCTGGTAGACGGTGCTGATCCCGGCGTTCCGTGCCTGGCCGGGAGCGGTGAACTCGACCGGCTCGCCCTTGAGGAGGATGGTCCCGGCCGTCGGCCGGTGGACCCCGGTGAGGGCCTTGATCAGGGTGGACTTGCCAGCTCCGTTCTCGCCCATGAGCGCGTGCACTTCACCGGGAAACAGGCGGAAGTCGACGTCCGCGAGCGCCTTGACACCGGAGAACTCCACGGTGACACCGCGCATGTCGACGACCGGGTTGCCGCCGGTCGCTGAGGAATCGGTCATGACCAGTGCTTTCGTCAGGAGAAGAAGAGCCCGCCACCGCGGCGTGATCGGCCCGTGATGGCGGGACAGCGGCTCGTGTCAGTACTTCCGGTCCTTGAGGACCTTCTTCGCCTGCTCCGTCGTGAAGGTGGTCTCCTCGGTGACCACGCGCTCGGGGACGCTCTCGCCCTTCACGACCTTCTTGGCGAGGTCCATCAGCTGGTCGCCGAGGAGGGGGTTGCACTCGACGATGTAGTTGATCTCGCCGTCCGCCAGCGCCTGCATGCCGGCCTTGACCGCGTCCACGGTGATGATCTTGATGTCGGTGCCGGGCTTCTTACCGGCCGCCTTGATCGCCTCGATGGCGCCCAGGCCCATGTCGTCGTTGTGGGCGTACACCACGTCGATGTCCGGGTGGGAGCGCAGGAGCGCCTCCATGACCTGCTTGCCGCCCGCCCGCGTGAAGTCGCCGCTCTGCGAGGCCACGATCTTGATGTCGGGCTTCTGCGCGATGGCCTCCTTGAAGCCCTTCTGCCGGTCGATGGCCGGCGCGGCCCCGGTGGTGCCCTGCAGCTCCGCCACGTTGACCGGGCCGCTCGCCGTCCCGGCCAGCCACTTGCCCGCCTTGCGTCCCTCCTCGACGAAGTCGGAGCCGAGGAACGTCTTGTACAGCGAGGTGTCCGTGGAGTCGATCGCGCGGTCGGTGAGGATCACCGGGATCTTGGCACGCTTGGCTTCCAGCAGGACCGCGTCCCAGCCCGTCTCCACGACGGGACTGAAGGCGATCACGTCGACCTTCTGCTGGATGTACGACCGGATGGCCTTGATCTGGTTCTCCTGCTTCTGCTGCGCGTCGGAGAACTTCAGCTCGATGCCTGCGGTCTCAGCGGACTCGCGCACCGACTTGGTGTTGGCGGTGCGCCAGCCGCTCTCGGCGCCCACCTGGGCGAAGCCCATGACGATCTTGTCGCCGGCGGCCCCCTTGGAGCCGCCCGCGCTGCCGTCACCGGCCCCGCAGGCCGTCAGTGTGGCCAGCGCGAGGGCGCAACCCATCGTGGCAATCTTCTTGAACACAGCGTCGTCCTCCATGGTGAACCGTGCGGTGCTACCCAGCCGACCGGACGTGATCGGGGTCACGAGCGACAACAGTGAGCGTTAACATTTCTGCCGTCAAGCCCTTGTGAAACCACAATTAGGCATCGGTGGACACTGAAGGTCTTCTCAGTGTTAGCGCTCACTTCCGCTGGCGCTCGGGGTAGTATCTCCACGCTGGGGGCGGCCGTGCGGAGTGTGGCGGCGCCTCAGGACGCCTCGCCCGGGCGCGACAGCGGCGGGCACCCGAGTGAGGCTCCGGCGGGCTGCGGGCTTTACCGTTACAAGGGCACGGTTGACCGTTGCATGCGTATCTCTCGCGGTCCCGACGGGTGGTCGGGGCGGGGCGATCATGTCAGGAGGAAATGGCGTGGAGGACCCCACGGTGACGAGCACAGTGGCGCGAGAGCCGGCGATGACCGACGTCGCCCGGCTTGCCGGTGTGTCTCATCAGACGGTGTCCCGTGTGCTCAACAGCCACCCCAACGTGCGCGAGCAGACCCGGCTGCGGGTGCTGGCGGCGGTCAAGGAACTGGGCTACAGGCCCAACCGCGCGGCGCGCGCGCTGGTGACCGGACGGTCGCAGCTGATCGGCGTGATCGCCCAGAACTCCACTCTTTACGGCCCGTCCTCCTTGCTGGCCGCTTTCGAGATCTCGGCCGCCCTCCAGGGGTTCGCGGTCAGCGTGCACCGGGTGCACGAACTGGGACAGTCCTCGATCACCGCCGCCGTCGAGCGGCACCGCGACGAGCGTGTCGCCGGCATCGTCGCCATCGCTCCGACGGCCTCGGCGAACGAGGCGCTGGCCGAGGTTCCCGCCGAGGTACCCCTGGTGACCATCGACGGTGATCCCGAACGGCACGCGCCGATGGTGTCCGTGGACCAGGAGGAGGGCGCGTACCAGGCGACCCGGCATCTGCTGGAGGCCGGCCACGAGACGGTGTGGCACATCTCCGGCCCGCCGGACTGGTTCGACGCCGCGGGCCGGATCCGCGGTTGGCGCAGGGCACTGCACGAGGCGGGCGCGGAGGTCCCCCCGATCAGCACGGGGGACTGGACCGCGGCTTCCGGATACCGTGCCGGCCAGATGCTGGCGCGCATGCCCGAGGTCACCGCGGTCTTCGCCGCCAACGACCATCAGGCCCTCGGCGCACTTCGCGCCATGACCGAGAGGGGGCGCTCCGTTCCGGAGGAGGTCAGCATCGTCGGGTTCGACGACGTGCCCGAGGCCCCCTACTACTCCCCTCCGCTGACGACGGTGCGCCAGGACTTCGCCGCGGTCGCCAATGCGACGCTCCACCTCCTGCTCCGCCTGATGAACGAAGGCTCCACCGGCGACACCCAGCTGGTCATCACGCCCGAACTCGTCCGCCGGGCGAGCGTGCAGTCACCCCCGGGCGGCTGACCGGCCCCACCTCGGGCCCGGCCGCCGGCCGCGGTCGGCCCCTGCCCGGTACGTCGGACTCGGGCGCCCGTTCACCGCGTACCGGCTGCCCGACGGCGACGCGTGAAGGCGGGAGCTCGGTTCCCCAGGAACTCGGGCTCCCGCCTTCACGGGGGTCAGCCCGCGCTTCGGGAGCTGACGGTACGACGGGTCGGTGCGGTCACGCGGCTCCGGGGTTGCCGTAGTACGCGTCCGGCCCGTGCTTGCGTGTGTAGTGGCGGTCCAGGACGTGCCGCGGGGGCTCGACCGTCCCCAGGGCGATGGTGTGGAGGGCCATCTCGGCCACCGCCTCGCAGATGATCGCGTGCTCCAGGGACGCGGTGGCGTCGGCGCCCCAGGTGAAGGGGCCGTGGTGGGCGACGAGGGCGCCGGGGACCTCCCTGGCCCGCGTGTCGTCCCGTTCCAGGAGGTCCACGATGACCTGGCCGGTGTTGTACTCGTAGTCCTGGGCGCACTGTTCGGGGGTGAGGGCCTCGGTGACGGGGACGGGACCGTTGAAGGTGTCCGCGTGGGTCGTGCCGAGCACCGGTATGGGACGCCGGGCCTGGGCGAAGGCGACGGCGTGGGTGGAGTGCGTGTGGGTCACGCCTCCGATGGAGGGAAAGGCCAGGTAGAGGCTGCGGTGCGTCTCCGTGTCGGTCGAGGGCCGCAGGTGGCCTTCCACCACGCTCCCGTCGGACAGGGAGACGACGACCAGGTCCTCCTCGGTCAGGACGTCGTAGGCCACGCCCGAGGGCTTGATGACGAAGACTCCGGCCTGCCGGTCCACGCCGCTCACGTTGCCCCAGGTGAGGGTGGCGAGGCCGGCACGGGGGATGCGGAGGTTCGCCTCCAGTACCTCTCGGCGCAGTTCCTTGGAAACGGCGGTGCTCACGGCGGGCTCCGTCCTGGTGCGGGGGGTGGCGGGGGTGCTCACAGGCTCTGGGCCAGACGGTGGTAGGCCTGGTTCCAGCGCAGCTCGCGCGTGAAGCGCCGGATGGTGGTGTCCTCGTCGATCACGACGAGTTCGGTCCGCAGCATCTCGGCGAGGTCGTCGAGCTCCTCACCGCCGAGGGCGGTGGTGAGGACGGTGTGGTGCGGCGCTCCGGCCGTGAGCCACGCCTCGGTCGAGGTCCGCAGGTCGGGGCGGGGGCGCCAGACGGCACGGGCGACGGGGAGCCGGGGCAGCGGCTCGGGCGGGGCGACGACGTCGATGCGGTTGGCCACGAGGCGGAACCGCTCTCCCATGTCGGCGAGGCCGACGACGACGGCCGGCCCCGGGTCCGCGTCGAAGACCAGACGGACCGGGTCCTCGCGTCCGCCGATGCCGAGCGGATGGATCTCGCAGCTGGGCGTCCCCGTCGTGAGGGAGGGGCAGACCTCGAGCATGTGGGCGCCGAGGATGAGCTCCTGGCCGGGCGTGAGGTCGTAGGTGTAGTCCTCCATGAAGGAGGTGCCGCCGGGCAGGCCGTGGGCCATCGCCTTCAGGGTGCGCAGCAGCGTGGCGGTCTTCCAGTCCCCTTCACCGCCGAAGCCGTAGCCGTCCGCCATCAGGCGCTGCACGGCGAGGCCGGGCAGCTGGCGCAGTCCCCCGAGGTCCTCGAAGTTGGTGGTGAAGGCGCGGAAACCGCCTTCCGTGAGGAAGGTCCGCAGGCCGGCTTCGATGCGGGCGGCGTAGCGCAGGGACGCGTGGCGCTCGCCGCCGGGCCGCAGCTCGGGGGCGAGGGCGTAGAGGTCCTGGTACTCCTTGACGAGCGCGGTGACGGTGTCCTCGGGAGCGGCGTCGACGGCCGCGACGAGGTCGTTGACGCCGTACGTGTTGACCGACACCCCGAACCGCAGCTGCGCCTCGACCTTGTCGCCTTCGGTGACGGCGACATCGCGCATGTTGTCGCCGAAACGGGCGAGCTTGAGGGTGGTCAGTTCGGAGCGGCCGACGGCGGCGCGGGCCCATCCCGCGATCCGGTCGACGACGTCGGGGGTGGAGACGTGGCCGGCCACGGTCTTGCGCGGGACGCCGAGACGGGTCTGGACGAAGCCGAACTCGCGGTCGCCGTGGGCGGCCTGGTTCAGGTTCATGAAGTCCATGTCGATGGTGGACCAGGGCAGTTGGCGGTTGGCCTGGGTGTGCAGGTGCAGCAGCGGCTTGCTCAGGGCGTCGAGGCCGGCGATCCACATCTTGGCCGGGGAGAAGGTGTGCATCCAGGCGATCAGGCCGATGCAGCGGTCGTCGGCGTTGGCCTCGAGGCAGACCGCCCGAATGGCGGCCGCGTCGGTGAGGACCGGCTTCCACACGAGGCGGACGGTCAGCTGCGGCCGGTCCGCCAGGGTGTCGCAGATGACACGTGACTGTTCGGCGACCTGAGCCAGGGTCTCGTCGCCGTAGAGGGCCTGGCTGCCGGTGAGAAACCAGATCTCGCGGTCGGGCTGGGCGAGCGTCATGTCGGATGTGCTCCTCGGAGGTGCGGGGGTGGAGAGCTCGGACCGGTGGTGCTGGGGTGGTCGCCCGGTCAGCTGCCGGCCGCGGTGCGTGCGGTGTTGCGGATGTGCCGGAGTCGGTGCAGGAGGAGGTCGGTGCCGGTGCCGAAGTGGTCGTGCAGGGCCCGGTACTCGTGGAACAGGGCGTCGTAGGCGTCCGCGCGTGCCGGGTCGGGCAGGTAGGCGTGGCGTCGGACGCTGCCCATGACGGCGGCGGCGGAGCGGATGTCGGGATGGGCGCCCGCGGCGACGGCCGCGTGGATGGCCGAGCCGAGCGCGGGTCCCTGCTCGGAGGTGCCCACCGAGACGGGGCGGCGCAGCACGTCGGCGTAGATCTGCATGAGCAGGGCGTTCTTCTTCAGCCCGCCGGTGACGATGAACTCCTCCACGGGGATCCCGCCGGCCTCGAAGGCCTCGACGATCATCCTGGTGCCGTAGGCCGTGGATTCCAGCAGGGCGCGGTAGACGTCCTCCGGGCGGGTGTCCAGGGTCAGCCCGGCGATGACTCCGGACAGGTGGTGGTCGACCAGGGTGGAACGGTTGCCGTTCATCCAGTCCAACGCCACCAGCCCGTGCGCGCCGACCGGCCGGCCGGCGGCCTTGCGGGTCAGGAGCTGGTGCAGGTCCTCGCCCGCCGCCTGCGCCTCGGCACGGTAGTGGTCCGGGACGCCCTGGCGCAGCCACCAGGCGAAGATGTCGCCGACCGCGCTCTGCCCGGCCTCGTAACCGTAGGCGCCCTGCACGATCCCGCCGTCGACGACCCCGCAGATCCCGGGGATCTCGGCGAGGGTGGCGCCGTTGAGGACGTGGCAGGTGGAGGTGCCCATGATGGCGAGCATCCGCCCGTTCTCCACAGCGCCCGCCGCCGGCGCCGCGACATGGGCGTCGACATTGCCGGCGGCGACCGCGATGCCCTCGGGCAGACCGGTCCACCGCGCGGCCCGCTCGCTCAACGACCCCACACGCGAACCCAGCGCGGAGAGGGGATGTTCCAGCCGCGTGGCCGCGAAGTCGGCGAAATCCGGGTGCAGCCCGCGCAGGAAATCCGGTGAGGGATAGGCGCCGTCCTGGTGAATGCCCTTGTAGCCGGCGGTGCAGGCGTTACGCGACTCGGCGCCCGTCAGCTGCCAGACGATCCAGTCGGCCGCCTCGATCCAGCGCGCGCACGCCGCGTAGACCGCCGGATCCTCCTCCAGGACCTGCAAAGCCTTCGCGTACTGCCACTCGGAGGAGATCTTCCCCCCGTACCGCCCGATCCACTTCTCCCCCCGGGCATGCGCCAGGGCGTTGATACGGTCCGCCTGATCCTGCGCCGCGTGGTGCTTCCACAACTTCGGCCACGCGTGCGGACGCCCCGCCCACTCCGGCAGCAGCGCGAGCGGCACCCCCTCCGCAGTGGTGGGCAGCACCGTGCACGCGGTGAAATCCGTCGCGATCCCGATCACTTGGGCGGGGTCCACCCCGGCCTCCGCCAGCGCCGCCGGAACAGCCCTGCGCAACACCTCGCGCCAGTCCTCAGGATGCTGCAGCGCCCAGTCCGGAGGCAGCACGGCCCCCGTGGACGGCAGACGCTCCTCGATGACCGCATGACGGTACGCGTGCACCGCCGAACCGAGCTCCGCACCGTCCCGGACCCTCACCACCACAGCACGCCCCGACAGCGTGCCGAAATCAACACCCACCGTGCACGCCTCAGCAGCACGACGATCGACAGGGCCCGAAGGAACACGTGTGGTCACGATGCGATCTCTCTCATCACCAGGGAAGGGGGCGACCGTTCACCCCCGCAGATTGTTAACGTTCACAATCGGATTCGGCAAGGCCTGCGTGCACTTTGGTCGGTCGCGCTCAGGGACCGGCGGCCGTTCACCCACCGGACACGGTCCGGGACATCACGCCCGGCGCGGCCGCGAGGGAAGGGCAGGGCGGCTCGGGATCCAGGCCGGAGAGGACCCGGCACCGCCTTGCACTCCGACGACGGACTCCGCGGCAGGGCCGGCCCCCCGGAGAGGACGGGCCGGCACTCCGGGCGTGCGGGCCCGCCCGGCGGCCGGAGCCGCGGGATGCCGGCCACCGCCCCGGCCGCCGCCCGGCCCGCGACGCCATGTCCCGCAGTCGGCCGCTCGTGAGTACGCAGCTCGGACAGTCGGAGCGTTGGACGCTGCACGTCCCGGGCGCGGGACGGCCGACCGCGGCCGCGGGGCATCGCACCCGCCGGAACGCGGGCACGCCCGGGTGCCCACCCGGTACTCGCCCAGGACGCGCGCCCGGCACGAACGCCATGCGGCGCCGGCACGTGCCGCGCTTCCCCGTGCGCGCGCCGGACGTCGCGCGGCGAAGACGCCCCGTGGCTCGCACCGCCTTCGCCTCACTTCCCCTGCTTACGGTTGGGTATCGATGCGAGAAAAAGAGAAGTGACTCTTGAACCAAGCTGATGCGAGCGCTAACAATCAGCTCGACCGAGGCTGCTGAATACCGGCCACCCAGCCGGGACAGGGTCGTCCGGCGGCGCGAGGACGAGCGCCGCCCTCCGGGCCCGTTCCGGGCAGAGCCGCACGCGACGACGGGATTGTCAGGTAACGCCCATGAAGAAGTTCCGATCCGTATCCGCCCTCCTGGCCGTGACCACAGGCTGCGCCTTGCTTCTGACCGCCTGCGGACAGAACAGCGAGGGCGGCAGCGAGGAGTCGAAGGGGAAGAAGGACCTGACCATCGGCATCGCCATGCCCACCAAGTCCTCCGAGAGGTGGATCGCCGACGGCCGGAACATGACCGCGAGCCTGGAGAAGGCCGGTTTCTCCACGACCCTGCAGTACGGCGAGGACGACCCCGACCAGCAGGTCGCCCAGATCGAGAACATGATCACCCAGGGCGTCGACGCCCTGGTCGTGGCCGCCATCAACGGTGAGGCGCTGTCCAACGTCCTGCAGCAGGCGGCGGACGCCGACATCCCGGTGATCTCCTACGACCGGCTCATCGTGGGCTCCCCCCACGTCGACTACTACGCCTCCTTCGACAACGAGAAGGTGGGCGAGCTCCAGGCCACGTACATCGTCGAGAAACTGGGACTGAAGTCCGGCTCCAAGAAGGGCCCCTTCAACATCGAGCTGTTCGCCGGGTCCAACGACGACAACAACACCAAGTACTTCTTCAACGGCGCCATGAAGGTGCTGAAGCCCTACCTCGACAAGAAGCAACTGGTCGTGCGCTCGCAGCAGACCCAGCTCAATCAGGTCACCACCCTGCGCTGGGACGGCGGGACGGCGCAGAAGCGGATGGACGACCTGCTGACGTCCTCGTACGCGACGGCCCGCGTCGACGCCGTCCTCTCCCCCTACGACGGGATCTCCATCGGCATCCTGTCCGCGCTGAAGTCCGACGACTACGGGAGCCCCGCCAAGCCGCTGCCGGTCGTCACCGGCCAGGACGCGGAGGTCGCGTCCGTGAAGTCGATCATCGCGGGCCAGCAGACGCAGACGGTGTACAAGGACACGCGGGCCCTCGCGCAGGTCGCCGCCGACATGGTGAGCGCCGTCCTCTCCGGCAAGAAGCCCGAGATCAACGACGACAGCACCTATCACAACGGCAAGAAGGTGGTCCCGGCCTTCCTGCTCGACCCGGTCAGCGTCGACAAGTCGAACTACCGGAAGGTCCTGGTCGACTCCGGCTACATCGACGCCGGCGAGCTGCGATGACCCCCGTGGCACCCCCCACCCCGGCGGCACCCGCCCCGGCCGAGGACGGTCCCGTCCTCGAGATGCGGTCCATCGTCAAGACCTTCCCCGGGGTCAGGGCGCTCTCCGACGTGACCCTCTCCGTGCGGCGCGGCGAGGTGCACGCCCTGTGCGGCGAGAACGGTGCCGGGAAGTCGACCCTGATGAAGGTCCTCTCCGGCGTCCACCCGCACGGGACGTACGAGGGCGAGATCCTCTTCGACGGCGAGCCGTGCCACTTCAAGGACATCAGGGCCAGCGAGCAGCGCGGCATCGTCATCATCCACCAGGAGCTCGCCCTCGTCCCCCACCTGTCGATCGCCGAGAACATCTTCCTCGGGAACGAACCCTCCCGGCGGGGCATCATCGACTGGCGCGAGGCGCTGCGCCGGGCCTCCGCCCTGCTCCGGCGCGTCGGGCTCGACGAGCACCCCGAGACCCGGGTCGCCGACATCGGCGTCGGCAAGCAGCAGCTGGTGGAGATCGCGAAGGCGCTGGCGAAGGACGTCCGGCTGCTGATCCTCGACGAGCCCACCGCGGCGCTCAACGACGAGGACAGTGCGAAGCTGCTGCGCCTGATGCGCGAGCTGCGGAGCCAGGGCATCACGTCGATCATCATCTCGCACAAGCTGAACGAGATCGCCGGGATCGCCGACTCCGTCACCATTCTGCGTGACGGGCGTTCCATCGAGACCCTCGACGTCAGGGATCCGGCCACCACCGAGGAACGCATCATCCGCGGCATGGTGGGGCGGGACCTCGACAGCCGCTTCCCCGACCGGACGCCGTACGGGGGCCCGGCCGACAACGCCCCTGTCCTGGAGATCCGGGACTGGACCGTGCGTCACCCGCTCGACCGCGGCCGCAAGGTCGTCGACGGGGTGTCGCTCCAGGTCCGCCGCGGCGAGATCGTCGGCGTCGCGGGGCTCATGGGCGCCGGCCGGACCGAACTCGCCATGAGCGTCTTCGGCCGTTCCTACGGCCGCTACGAGCGGGGCACCGTGCTCAAGGACGGCCGCGAGGTACGGACCCGTACGGTCCCCGAGGCGGTCGCCCACGGCATCGCGTACGTCACCGAGGACCGCAAGCACTACGGGCTCGACCTCGGGGACTCCGTCAGCCGGAACATCTCGCTCGCGTCCCTCGGCGCCCTCGCCCGCCGCGGCATCGTCGACGGGCACGAGGAACGCAAGGTGGCCGAAGAGTTCCGGCGGACCATGAACATCAAGGCTCCGCACGTCCTCGAACCGGTCGGCCGCCTCTCCGGCGGCAACCAGCAGAAGGTCGTCCTCAGCAAGTGGATCCTCGCCGGACCGGACGTCCTCGTCCTGGACGAACCCACGCGCGGCGTCGACGTCGGAGCCAAGTTCGAGATCTACACCGTGATCGACCGGCTCGCCGCCGAGGGCAAGGCGATCCTCCTCATCTCCTCCGAGCTGCCCGAGCTGCTCGGCATGTGCGACCGCATCTACACCATGGCCGCCGGACGGCTGACCGGTGAGGTCCCCCGTGCGGAAGCCACTCAGGAAGTGCTGATGCGGCACATGACACAGGACTCCCCCGCGTCACAGGCGGTCCCCGCAGACCCCGTTCCCAGTGAAGGACACCAGGCATGAGCACCGAAGCCGGCACGAAGACGACCGCCCCGGCGCCCCCGGGCAGCGGGTCCCCGTCCACCGGGACACCGGTGGCCCGGGTGCTCCTGGACGGCGTCCGACGGAACATGCGCCAGTACGGGATGCTCTTCGCGCTCGGCCTGATCGTGCTCCTGTTCCAGATCTGGACGGGCGGCGACCTCCTGCTGCCGCGCAACGTCTCCAACCTGGTGCTGCAGAACAGCTACATCCTCATCCTGGCCATCGGCATGATGATCGTCATCATCTCCGGTCACATCGATCTGTCGGTGGGTTCCCTGATGGCCCTGGTGGGCGGCATCGGGGCGGTGCTCATGGTCGAGCACCAGGTCTCCTGGCCCGTCGCGGTGCTCCTCACCCTGCTCCTGGGAGCGGTGGCCGGCGCGCTCCAGGGATATTTCATCGCGTACGTCGGCATACCGTCGTTCATCGTGACCCTCGCCGGCATGCTGCTGTTCCGGGGGCTCACGGAGATCTTCCTCAAGGGACAGACGCTCGGCCCCTTCCCCGACGGTCTGCAGAAGGTCGCCAACGGCTTCCTGCCGGAGGTGGGGCCGGAGACCAACTACCACAACCTGACCCTGCTTCTCGGCCTGGGACTGATCGCCTACGTGGTCTTCCAGGAGGTCCGGGACCGCCGCCGCCAGCGGGAGTTCGCCCTGGAGACGCTCCCCACGGGCCTGTTCGCGCTCAAGGTGACGGCGCTGGTCGCGGCCGTCCTGGTCACCACCCTGCTGCTCGCCAGCTACAAGGGCGCCCCCGTGGTCCTCCTGATCCTGGCCGTGCTGCTGGTCGGCTTCGGCTACGTGATGCGCAACGCGGTGATCGGCCGCCACGTGTACGCGATCGGCGGGAACCTGCCCGCCGCGAAGCTGTCCGGGGTCAAGGACAAGAAGGTCACCTTCGCGGTGTTCCTCAACATGGGCATGCTCGCGGCGCTCGCCGGACTCGTCTTCGCGGCCCGTTTCAACGCGGCCTCGCCGAAGGCCGGCGTGAACTTCGAACTCGAGGCCATCGCCGCCGCCTTCATCGGCGGGGCGTCCATGAGCGGCGGCGTCGGGACGGTCCTGGGGGCCATCATCGGCGGCCTGGTCCTCGGCGTGCTCAACAACGGCATGAACCTCGTCGGCGTGGGCACCGACTGGCAGCAGGTCATCAAGGGCCTCGTGCTGCTCGCGGCGGTCGGCTTCGACGTGTGGAACAAGCGGCGGGCGGGCGTCTGACGCCGCCCGGACATGGCTGTGCCCGCCGGTTCCTCGACCGGCGGGCACAGCCGTGTCGGCGCCTTGGCCACGCGGTCAGTCGCCGGTACGGAACCTCAGGACCGTCCTCGACCGGTACTCCTCCCCGGGGCGCAGCACCGGTGAGGGGTCACCGGGGCGGTTCGGGGAGTCGGGGAAGTGCTGGGTCTCCAGCGCGATGCCGGCGCCCGCCCGGTAGGGGGTACCGCTCTTGCCGACGACGGTTCCGTCGAACTGTCCGGCGGTGTAGACCTGGAGTCCGGGCTCCGTGGTCAGCACCTCCATGCGGCGGCCGGTGGCCGGTGCGTGGAGGACCGCGGCGCGGCGCGGCATCCCGCCGCCGTGCGGGCTCAGGACGAAGTTGTGGTCGTACCCGCCGGTCACGCCGGGGCGGTTCAGGGCCTCGGCGAGCCGGACCGGCCGGCGGAGGTCGAACGCGGTGCCGGGGACGGGCCGGTGGTCGCCCTGGGGAATGAGGTCCCCGTCGACGGGCGTGTAGTGGGTGGCGTCCACGGCCAGTTCGTGGCCGAGGATGTCGCCGGCGCCCTCGCCCTCGAGGTTGAAGTAGGCGTGGTTGGTCAGATTGACCAGGGTGGGTGCGTCGGTGACCGCCGCGTAGGTGAAGGCGAATTCGTCCTCGCGGCCGATGAGCATGCCGACGGTGACGTCCAGGTTTCCCGGGAACCCCTGGTCGCCGTCCGGGCTGCGGAGGTGCAGGAGCACGCCGGTCCACTCGGGGGTGTGCACGCTCTCGGCTTCCCAGAGCCGGATGTCGAAGCCGTCGGTGCCGCCGTGCAGGCAGTGGCCGTCCTCCTGCGTGGTCAGCCGGTACGGCCTCCCGTCCAGCGAGAACCGGCCTTCAGCGATGCGGTTGGCGTAGCGGCCGACGGTGGCGCCGAAGTACCGGGCGTCGGTGGCGGTCCGGGCCGGATCGCGGGGAGCGAGGACGACGTCCGCCGGGGTCCCGTGCCGGTCCGGCACCCACAGCCCGTGGAGGCGGGCGCCACGCGTGTGGACCTCCGCCGTGAGGCCGCCGGGAAAGCCGAAGACCCATCGGTGCCCCGAGTCCGGGTCGGGACGGCAGACGGGCGGGCCTCCGGCGAAGAGGGGCGGGGAAGAGGTCGTCGAGGTCGCTTCAGGATTACGCACGTCTCATTGTGAGCGCTCACTCAAGCTCTGCTCAAGAGGATGCCGCTTCCGAGTGAGATAAAAAGTGAGCGTTCACACACGCCTCAGGAGCGGTCACGCCGCCCGGGACGTCATGACGTCGGTTCACCGCGTGGACGAAGGACGGGCCTGCGGGCGGAAGAGGCCCGCAGGCCGTCGGGCCGGCCCGTTCACAGCACGCCGAGGGACCTCAGGGCGCGGTGCTGGGTGGGAGTCGGTTCGGTGGGCCAGTAGAGGTAGCAGACGCCTCCGGTGCCGGAGACCACTTTGCCGGTGGCGTTGTAGCGCTTGGTGCGCAGCCAGATGTTCTCCCATTCGCGGCGGCGGTAGACGCGGCGGACGGCCTCGTTGGTCGGGGAGGCGGGGTCGTTGGCGATCACGTCGCCGTCGGCGGTGAAGCCGATGACCGTCATCAGGTGGCCCGCGGTGCCGTAGCCGGCGCCGGTCAGTTCGTCCTTGCGGAACGACTGGGAGGTGATCGCCGGAATGCCGGCCCGGAGCAGCGTCTCCAGGTCGGCGAGCGAGGTCAGCCGGGTGACGACGGCGTTCATGTCGGGGTACGCGGCGGCGTAGGCGGCGTTGAAGGGCCAGTTGCCGCAACCCTGGTACTGGTGGTCGTAGGTGAAGCGGGCCGCGTGGCAGACCTGGGGGTCGGCGAAGGCGGGGTCGACCCAGGCGAGGTCCTCGGCGGTGGGGCGGCGGCCCCAGTACTCGATGATCATCTGGGAGGAGGTGGGGCTGCACCAGGCCTCACCGCCGTTGTCGTACTCGGGGTACTGGCCGATGTGGGTGTTCTGCGAGTAGCGGGGCACGATCAGCTCGCGCGCGAGGCCGGGGGCCGAGGCGGGGACGGTGAAGCGGTCCGGGATGTCGGAGGCCATGGCGCCGAGCCGCCACACCGTGGGGGTGAGGGAGGTACCGGGGGTGCGGTGGAGGGTGAGGCGCAGCCGGTAGGCGGTCAGGCGCAGGCCGCTCGCCGCGTCGTCGACGGCGAGGGTGTCGGTCCAGACGGAGCTGCGGCCGTCGGTCTGGTCGTCGACCGAGGTGCGCAGGATGTCCCCGTCGCCCGAGGCCCAGCGGCCGAGGACGTACCACGGGGTGGTGGTGGCGTCCGCGTAGGTGCCCTGGAGCTCGACCTGGAGCCAGGTGCCGTCGGGGGTGTGGGCGTTCCAGGAGGCGATGATCTCGGTGGCGGGCACGGAGGACGCGTGGAGCGGCGAGGTCCAGGTCGCGTACTCCCAGACGGTGGTGCGGCCGGTGTGCGGGTCGGTGTACTCGGTGCGCCCGGCGGGGAGGTCGAGGACGAGGGCGGGACGGCGGCCCGCGACGGCCTTCGTACCGGCGGCGGTGCCGCACCGCCAGTCCGTGTACGAGGACCAGAAACGGTTGTCCACGAGCCCGGGGGCGGAAGGGGCGGGCGCGGCGGGGAGCGGGAGGGGTGCGGGGGCGGCCGAGGCGGGGGCGGCGGCCGCGGCCGTTCCCGCGGCGGCGGCGGCGAGCGCCGCGGTGAGGACGGTTCTGCGCGGGGTGGAACTGGTCATGGGCGGTGACCCCCAGTCGAGAACGGTGTGAACGCACGGAGGTGAGGGCGTACGGGCGGGGCTGCGCGGCCCCACTATCCCGGCTCCCCGAGGGGCTCCGCCAGCACCCCGGCGCCCGCGTCGCCCACCAATATTGGTCTGCGCCACTGACGGGCCCACCTCGCCGACCTGCGCCGGGCGCCCCTCCCCTACCCTGGGCCCCATGAACGACCTCGACCGCGCGGCCCGCGCGCTGCTCCGGCTGCCGCCCTCCTGCGGACCGGTCCGGCTGGTCGCCGTCGACGGTCACGCGGGGTCGGGGAAGTCCACGCTCGCGAACCGGCTCGCCGGCGCGCTGGGGGGCGCGCCCGTCCTCCGCCTCGACGACCTCGCCACGCACGAGGAACTCTTCGCGTGGACCGGCCGGCTGCGCGAGCAGGTGCTGGACCCGCTCTCGCGCGGCGAGACCGCGCGCTATCACCCGTACGACTGGACTCTGCGGGTCTTCGGCCCGGCCCGCGCGCTGCCGCCCGCCCCCGTCGTGCTCATGGAGGGCGTCGGGTCCGGCCGGCGGCTCGTCCGGCCGTTCCTCGCGTGGCTGCTGTGGATGGAGCGCGGTCCCGAGGAGTCCTGGTCGCGGGGGCGACGCAGGGACGGAGCCGCGCAGGCCGCGTTCTGGGACGGCTGGACGGTGGCGGAGACTCGCCACTTCGCCGGGGATCCCTCGCGGCCCTTCGCCGACACCCTGGTCCGCGAGCGGCCGGAGGGATACGAGTGGCTTCCCGGGCCCGGTGTGACAGCGGGCCCGGACCAGATCATCACGTACCGTGACGGGGTCATGGCAGTGAACTGAGCGGCCGGAAGTCACCTTTCACAAGTGCCTCAACTCCGCTTGACCCCGGGGGTGTACAGGTCTTACGTTCTGAATGTGCGGCTTTTCGGAGCCGCCGCAGACACGAAGCCCCCGGTTGTTCCCCCGTGATCGGGGGCTTCGTTCTGCCCTCCGCCACGGGCCGTACGGCGCTCCGCGACCCCCGGCCCTCACCCAGGGTCACCGCTTCCGGATCATGCGCTTCTCCTTAATCGGGCACCCCCTGCGCAGGTACGATGCCCGCAGGTGCGGTCAAATCCCGTCCATGCGAAGACGGTTGTGGGGGACCCGATGGACATCGGCACACAGGGTTCACAGGCCCCGGCCGAACTCGCCTGGCTGCGTGGAGTCGACGCCTACACCATGGGCGCCTATCCGCAGGCCGAGGACGAGTTCCGGACGGCGGTCAGGATCGATCCCGGGATGGCGGACGCCTGGCTCGGGCTGCACGCGCTGCGCGTCGACACCACGACCGCGCTGCTGCGCATGTACCGCAGCCGCGACCGCTTCGGCGAACAGCGCGCCCGCCACCGCCGGACCCTCAACTCCTGGTACTGGCTGGGCTGGTGGGTCCAGCCGATCCTGGAGAGCCCGCGCGACCTGCTCCTCGCCCACGCCTCGCACTGGCTCGACGGCCGGCACGTGCCGGAACTCGACCGGGCGCTCGCCGGCCTTCCGCCGGTCGACACCGACCCGCAGGTCCGCTTCCTGCACGCCTGCCGTGCCTATCTCGTCAAGGACTGGGAGCAGCTGGTCCGTTACACCGAGACCCTCGTGGACGATCCGCTCCTCGGCATCGAGGCGGGGCTGTTCGGCGGGATGGCCCGGGTGCGTCTGGAGATGTACGGGCAGGCCGAACCCCTGCTGTCCGCCGCCCTGATGCGCTGCCGCAGCGAGCAGCCGCAGCGCAAGGAGCTCCGCTACTGGCTGGCCCGCGCGCACGAGGGCACCGGGCGCAGTGCCGCCGCCCTGCCCCTCTACCGGGCGGTGCACCGGGTCGACCCGGCGTTCATGGACACCGCGGCCCGGCTCGCCGCCATCGCCGAGTACGACGGCTTCGACGGCCTGGACGGCACGGAGGACCCGGTGGGGCTCGCGACGGTCGCCCTGGGCAGTACCGGGGGACTCGGCGGGCTCGGCCAGGAGGGGGTGGAGACCGCTCCGGGGCCGGAGGCCGAGGCGGGGAACGTGGGCGACGGACTGCGGCTCGCCCCCGATCCCGTACCACCGCCGCCGGCCGTCCCGGTGACGCCTCCCGACGTCGTACGGCACAAGGCGCCGCCGCGCTTTCCCGCCGGGCCCACGGACCCGGCCCTGCTGGCGGAGGCACTCGCCGAGCTGGAGGGCATGGTCGGTCTGGAACCGGTGAAACGGCAGGTCAAGGCGTTGTCTGCGCAGCTGGAGATGGCGCGGCTGCGGGCCGGGCAAGGGCTTCCGGTCCAGCCGCCGAAGCGCCACTTCGTCTTCTCCGGACCGTCGGGCACCGGCAAGACCACCGTGGCGCGGATCCTGGGGCGGGTCTTCTACGCGCTCGGGCTGCTCGGCGGTGACCACCTCGTGGAGGCGCAACGGGCCGATCTGGTGGGCGAGTTCCTCGGCCAGACCGCGGTCAAGGCCAACGAGCTGATCGACTCGGCGGTCGGCGGGGTGCTGTTCGTCGACGAGGCGTACGCGCTCTCCAACACCGGCTACAGCAAGGGCGACGCCTACGGGGACGAGGCCCTCCAGGTCCTGCTGAAGCGCGCCGAGGACAACCGCGACCACCTGGTCGTCATCCTCGCCGGCTACCCGGAGGGCATGGACCGGCTGCTGGCCACCAATCCCGGGCTGTCGTCCCGGTTCACGACCCGCGTCGACTTCCCGTCCTACCGTCCCCTGGAGCTCACCGCCATCGGCCAGGTCCTGGCCGCGGCCAACGGGGACGCCTGGGACGAGGAGGCGCTGGACGAACTGCGCTCCATCAGCGGGCACGTCGTCGAACAAGGCTGGATCGACGAACTGGGCAACGGCCGTTTCCTGCGCACCCTGTACGAGAAGTCCTGCGCCTACCGGGACCTGCGGCTCTCCGGATACGCGGGCACCCCGACCCGCCACGACCTGGCCACGCTGCGCCTCGCGGACCTGATGCAGGCCTACGGCGAGGTCCTCTCGGGCCGCGGCCCGGCCGACCGGGGGCCGCAGCAGGAGCCACCTTTCTAGGCGTCCTGCCGATGGCGCCGGATCGGACATGACAGAGTGGGCGGCGTGATCGAACCGGCGGAGAACCCGGAGCTGTGGGCGTTCCTCGGCTCCCTGCGGGAGGGACAGCTCCTCTCCGGGACGGTCGCCGCCATCGAGCCGTTCGGGGTCTTCGTCGCCCTGGACGAAGGGCCCCCGCATCCGCGCTTCCCCGGGGTCGGGTTCCTCACGCTGCCCGAGCTCTCCTGGCGGCGCCTGGACGAGGCGTCCCAGGCCGTTCGGGTGGGGCAGCGCGTCACCTGCGTGTTCCTGCGGTTCGACACGTGGAACGGGGAGGCCCGGCTGTCGCTCAGAGGCGCGCGGCCCGACCCCTTCCAGGCCTTCGCCGGACGCGTCGGGGTGGGGCAGGAGCTGACGGCGCGGGTCGTCGAGAGGCTGCCGTTCGGAATCCTCGTGGAGGTCGCCGACGGGATCGAGGGAGTGGTCCACGTGAGCGAACTGGCCCCCGACCGGCCCGATCCTGAGCGCGACTTCTCGGTGGGTGACGAGATCACGGTGGCCGTCACCGGGGTCGACCGGCAGCGCCGTACGGTGGCCCTGTCCCGGCGGCGGGCCGCGTCCTGACGGCCGTGCGGGTCCGCCACGCGGGGCCGGCGCATGCCGGATTCGGCCGAACTCCCCTGGCCGAGCACCCCTTTGGGCGGGCCGGGCGGCGATACTGACCGGGACAGGCGTCCCGCCCGCCGAGCCCGGCCGGGGGACGCCGGTGTGCCGTCGCCTCGGAGAGGAGCCGTTCATGACCACGGCGAAGGACCTGTTCATCATCGCCATGGAGGAAGGGTCGGAGCCGGCCGTGGGGCAGGGCGACCTGTCGCTCGCGCTCGCGGGGGCCGAGCTGATCGACCTGCTGGAGGCGGGGGCCGTCACGGTGGACGGTGACGTCGTCGTGCCGGGTGAGCCGGCGGTGCCCGGGGACCGGCTGCTCGCTCGGGCCGCGGAGGAGGTCACCCGCCAGCCGCCCCACGAGACGATCGAGGACTGGCTGTGGCGGCGGGGCCGTGACCTCGCGGCCGGCTACCAGGCCGCGCTGGAGGAGGACGGGGAGCTGACGCGGAAGCGCGGCGGCCGGCTGCCCTTCGGCCCGGAGCGCGTGGAACCGGTCGACGGCCCGGCCCGCCGCCGGGCCATGGACCGCTGGGCCGGGCGCGAGCCCGTCCTGACCGCGCTCGCCTCGGTCATCGGCATCGGCGACGAACCGTCCGGTGACCGGCCCGGCTTCGACGAGGAGGGCGTGACGGCCGTGGTGGCCGCCGTGCACGACGCGGTCATGGAACTGGAGGCCGTACGCCAGCGGCGGACCATCGAGAACGCGGCCTTCGCCAACCTCTGGCGCGGGGTCTGAGACCGGACCGGCAAGACCCCGCCATCGGGCCCCTGCCCGGGGGCCCGCGCCGCGGAGGCGGCCGGCCGCCGTCTCCCGGCAGCCCCGGCGCCCTGAGCGCCGGGCCATCGGTGGACGTGCGACCGGCCGCGGCCCGCTATCCCCCGGCCCGGGCCGAGACCGGCGCGGTGTGCGGGACCGCTCCCTGGGCGGAGTCCGGCGTGGCCGGTGCCTCGTGCGGGGGCAGGCGGTGGGAGGGGTCGCGGACCTCGCCCACCAGTTTCTCGAGGACGTCCTCCAGGGCGACCAGCCCCAGGACACGGCCCGAGGCGTCGGCGACCTGGGCCAGGTGGGTGGCCGCGCGGCGCATGACCGTGAGGGCGTCGTCGAGGGGCAGTTCGGCGCGGAGCGTCGCCATCGGGCGCCACAGCTGCTGCGGCACGGCCCGCTCCTGGTCCTCCACGTCCAGGACGTCCTTCACGTGCACGAAGCCCATGAAGGCCGGGCGGCCCTCGGCCCGGACCGGGAAGCGGGAGTAGCCGGTGCGTACCGTCAGCTCCTCGATCTCCCGGGGGGTGACGGAGGGCGGGACGGTCACCAGGGCGGCGGGGGCGAGGAGCACGTCCGTCACGGGGCGGCTGCCCAGTTCCAGGGCGTCCTCCAGGCGCTCCTGCTCCGCCGGGTCGAGGAGTCCGGCCAGACCGGCGTCCTCCACGAGCCGGCCGAGCTGGGCGCTGGTGAAGACGGCCTCCACCTCGTCCTTCGGTTCCACCCCGAAGGCCCGCAGGACCACTCGGGAGCAGGCGCCGAGCGCGGTGGTGACCGGCCGGCACAGGCGGGCGAAGCCGACGAGGGCGGGGGCGAGATGGAGGGCGGTCCGCTCGGGCGCGGCCATGGCCAGGTTCTTCGGGACCATCTCGCCGATGACGAGGTGGAGGAAGACGACCACGGCGAGGGCGATCACGTAGCCGAGCGGGTGGACGAGTCCGGCCGGCACGCCCAGGACGTGGAAGACCGGTTCGAGGAGGTGGGCGACGGTCGGTTCGGCGACGGCGCCGAGCGTCAGCGAACAGACCGTGATGCCGAACTGGGCGGCCGCCATCATCTGCGGCAGGTTCTCCAGGCCGTGCAGCACCTTCGCTGCGCGGGCGCCGCCGAGGGGCTCGATCTGGCTGCGGCGGACGGAGACCAGTGCGAACTCGGCGCCGACGAAGAAGCCGTTGGCCAGGACGAGGAGCCCGGCCAGCAGGAGCTGGAAGGTGCTCATCGGACCGCCTCCGCCGTCGCGGGGACCGGGGCCTTCGCGGCGCCGGGGGCCGGGGCCCTGTCCGTGGTGGCGGCCCGGACCTCGTCCCTCGCGGGGGCCGGGGCCAGGCGGACGAGCCGGACCCGCTCGGCGCGGTACCGGTCGACCTGGCGTACCGAGAGCCGCCAGCCGGGCAGTTCGGCCCGGTCGCCGGGGGCGGGGATGCGCCCGAGGAGGTCGGCGACGAGCCCGGCGACCGTCTCGTACGGCCCGTCGGGCACGTCGAGGCCTATCCGGCGCAGGGTGTGGACACGGCAGGAGCCGTCGGCGTCCCAGGCGGGGCGGCCGTCCTCGGCGGGGGCGGCGGCCAGCTCCGGGCGGCCGTCGGCGGCGGTGTCGTGCTCGTCGCGGACCTCGCCGACGAGTTCCTCCACGATGTCCTCCAGGGTGACGACGCCCGCGGTGCCCCCGTACTCGTCGACGACGACCGCGATGGGCTGCTCGCGGCGCAGCCGCTCCAGGAGCGCCTGCGCGGGCAGGGTCTCGGGGACGAGGAGCGGGGGGACCGCGATCCGGCCGACGGGGGTGCGCAGCCGGGCGGGCGGGGCGACCGCGAGGGCGTCCTTGAGATGGACCATGCCGACGACCTCGTCGATGCGGTCGCGGTAGACCGGGAAGCGCGAGAGGCCGGTGGCCCGGGTGAGGTTGAGGACATCGGCCGCGGTGGCGTCCCACTGGAGGGCGCTCACCTTCACCCGCGGGGTCATGACCTGCCCGGCGGTGAGGCCGCCGAGGGACAGCGTCCGTACGAAGAGGTCGGCGGTGTCCTGTTCCAGGGCGCCGGCGCGTGCGGAGTGCCGGGCGAGCGAGACGAGCTCGCCGGGGGTGCGCACGGAGTCCAGCTCCTCGGTGGGCTCGACGCCCAGGAGCCGGACCAGCCGGTTGGCGACCCGGTTGAGCAGGGCGATCACCGGGCGGAAGAGGCTGGAGAAGCGGCGCTGCGGGGCGGCCACGAAGCGGGCCACCTGGAGCGGCCGTGAGACGGCCCAGTTCTTGGGGACGAGCTCGCCGACCACCATCTGGACGGCGGAGGCCAGGAGCATGCCGATCACCACGGAGACGCCGGAGACCGCCCCGGCGGGCAGGCCGGTCGCGGTCAGCGGGCCGTGCAGCAGTCCGGCGAGCGCGGGCTCGGCCAGCATGCCGACGACCAGCGAGGTCAGGGTGATGCCGAGCTGGGTGCCGGAGAGCTGGAACGAGAGCTCGCGCAGGGCCGAGACGACCGTGCGGGCGCGCCGGTCACCGGCGGCCGCGGCCCGTTCGGCCTCGGCCCGCTCGACGGTCACGAGACCGAATTCGGCGGCGACGAAGAAGCCGTTGGCGAGGATCAGCAGGAAGGCAGCGGCGAGCAGCAGAAGGGAGACGATCATGCCGCCGCCTCCGGGGAAGGGGCGGCGGGGGTACTACCGGACGATCCGTCCATTGCCGGAGGGAGTCACTCCTCGGGTCGCAGGGAGGCCCCGCGGGCCGCGGCGGCGGCCCTGCACGTGCGAGGCGGTGGTGCCACTCGGCACCACCGCCTCAAGAGTAATCACGGACGGGCCCCGGAGGGCAGGGGGTCGGCCCCGTACGGGGGACGGACCGGGGTCCTCCCCGGGGGGAGGACCCTGAGGCGCACGGGGGTCAGCGGGTCTCGGTGCCGGTGCCCCGGCTGTCCGCCAGGGCGCGCAGCGCGCGGGCGTCGCGGATGGCGGACTCCTTGGCGATGCCGGGCTGGATGCCGAGCGCGGGCAGGCTGGTGCCGTCGCTCAGGTCGAGGAAGACCCAGGGGTCGCCGGGCCGCAGGTTGACGCGGAGGATCTCCGCCCAGGCGAGCCGGCGGGTGCGGGTGATGTTGACGACCGTGACGCCCTCGTCGTCGGCGACGACCTTGGGGCGGCTGAGCAGGACGAGGACGCCGAGGAAGAGGGCGGCGGTGAACACGAAGCTGGCGCGCTCCCCCGGTCCGAGCCGCTCCAGCATCAGCGCCACGGCGGTGATGGCGGCGAACATCGCGACTCCCACGGTCAGCAGGACGGCGCGGGTGCGTCCCGGCCGGAAGGTGACCGGGAGGGCGGGCGGGGTCGACTCGGACATCGGGGTTCCTCGTGCCTGGGGGTGCGTGCGGGCCGGGCCGCCGTCAGAGGCGGCAGGCGTGGATGGCGGTGGTGAGGATGGCGCGGGCGCCGAGCTCGTACAGGTCGTCCATGACCCGCTGGGCGTCCTTGGCCGGGACCATGGCGCGGACGGCGACCCAGCCCTCGTTGTGCAGCGGGGAGATCGTCGGCGACTCCAGGCCCGGGGTGAGGGCGACGGCCTGCTCCAGGTGCTCGGCGCGGCAGTCGTAGTCCATCATCACGTAGCTGCGGGCGACGAGGACGCCCTGGAGGCGGCGGAGGAACTGCTGGACCTGCGGGTGGTCGCCGTCGGCGCCCTGGCGGCGGACGACGACGGCCTCGGAGGTCAGGATCGGCTCGCCGATGACCTCCAGGCCGGCGTTGCGCAGGCTGGTGCCGGTCTCGACGACGTCGGCGATGACCTGGGCGACGCCCAGCTGGATCGCGGTCTCCACGGCGCCGTCGAGGTGGACGACGGAGGCGTCGATCCCCTGGTCGGCGAGGTGCTTGGCGACGATGCCCTCGTAGGAGGTCGCGATCGTCATGCCGCCGAAATCCTCGGGGCCCTTGGCGGTGCCGGGGCGGGTGGCGTAGCGGAAGGTGGAGCGGCCGAAGTTCAGCGCGAGGATCTCCTCGGCGCTGGCGCCGGAGTCCAGGAGCAGGTCACGGCCGGTGATGCCGATGTCCAGCTTGCCGGAGGCGACGTAGATCGCGATGTCCTTGGGCCGCAGGTAGAAGAACTCGACCTCGTTGTCCGGGTCGATGACCACCAGCTCCTTGGACTCCTTGCGCTGGCGGTAGCCGGCCTCATGGAGCATGGCCGACGCAGGTCCGGAGAGGGAACCCTTGTTGGGGACGGCGATGCGCAGCATGGGGTGGCTTCCTTTGCCTGGAGTTGGGGAGGGGTGGTCGTCGTGCCGGAAGGAACGGCCGTGCGCGGAGCGGGCGGCCTCAGAGGTGGGCGTAGACGTCGTCGAGCGAGATCCCGCGGGCGACCATCATCACCTGGACGTGGTACAGCAGCTGCGAGATCTCCTCGGCGGCGGCTTCCTTGCCCTCGTACTCGGCGGCCATCCAGACCTCGGCGGCCTCCTCGACGACCTTCTTGCCGATGGCATGGACGCCCTTGTCCACCAGTTCCGCGGTGCGGGAGGTGGCGGGGTCGCCGGTCTCGGCCTTGAGCTTCAGCTCGGCGAAGAGCTCTTCGAAGCTTTTACGGGTTTCGTTCGCCATGATGTCCTAAGAGTACGGGGTGAGGGGCGGGCACTCAGCGCCAGGGTTCGCTGACCGTGCGCAGGGTGGCCGCGGTGACGACGGCCGCGGTGACGGCCTCGTGTCCCTTGTCCTCGGAGGAGCCTTCGAGGCCCGCGCGGTCGAGCGCCTGCTCCTCGTTGTCGACGGTGAGGACGCCGAAGCCGACGGGGACGCCGGTGTCGATCGAGACCTGGGTGAGGCCGTGGGTGACGCCCTGGCACACGTACTCGAAGTGGGGCGTCCCGCCGCGGATGACGACGCCGAGCGCCACGATGGCATCGTAGCCGCGGCCGGCGAGGACCTTCGCCACGACCGGGAGTTCGAAGCTGCCGGGGACGCGCAGGAGGGTCGGCTCCTCGATGCCCAGCTCGCTCAGGGCGCGCAGGGCGCCGTCGACGAGGCCGTCCATGATCTTCTCGTGCCACTGGGCCGCGATCACCGCGACCCGCAGGTCGCCGCAGTTCTTCACGCTGAGGACGGGTGCGCCCTTGCCGCTCATGATTCTCCTTGACGGTGGTACGTAGGGGATTACTGGTTGCCGCAGGTGGAGGCGGGAGAGCCGTCCAGCCAGGGCAGGTCGTGGCCCATCCGGTCCCGCTTGGTGCGCAGGTAGCGGAGGTTGTGCTCGCCGGCGGTGACCGGCATGGGCTCGCGCCCCTCGACGACGAGGCCGTGGCGCGTGAGGGCGTCGATCTTGTCGGGGTTGTTGGTCATCAGGCGCACGCTGCGGACGCCGAGGTCGCCGAGGATCTGCGCGCCGGCCGCGTAGTCGCGGGCGTCGGCGGGCAGGCCGAGCTCCAGGTTGGCGTCGAGGGTGTCGCGGCCGCGCTCCTGGAGTTCGTACGCGCGCAGCTTGGACAGCAGGCCGATGCCGCGCCCCTCGTGGCCGCGGAGGTAGACGACGACGCCGCGGCCCGCCGCGGTGATGCGGTCCATGGAGGCCTGGAGCTGGGGGCCGCAGTCGCAGCGCAGGGAGTGGAAGACGTCGCCGGTGAGGCATTCGGAGTGGACGCGGACGAGGACGTCCTCGCCGTCGCCGATCTCGCCGTGGACGAGGGCGACGTGCTCGACGCCGTCGACGGTGGAGCGGTAGCCGTACGCGGTGAACTCGCCGTGCGCGGTGGGCAGGTGGACCTCGGCCTCGCGGCGGACGGTGGGTTCGGCGGAACGCCGGTAGGCGATCAGGTCCTCGATGGAGATGATCGTCAGGCCGTGCTTGCGGGCGAAGGGGACCAGCTCGGGCAGGCGCAGCATGACGCCGTCCTCGCCGGCGATCTCGACGATCGCGCCGGCCGGGCGCAGACCGGCGAGGCGGGCGAGGTCGACGGCGGCCTCGGTGTGGCCGTTGCGGGCGAGGACGCCGCCGGCCCGGGCGCGCAGCGGGAAGATGTGGCCGGGGCGGACGAAGTCGGAGGGCTCGTGGGTGCCGCTCGCGAGCATCCGGAGGGTGGTGGCGCGGTCGGCGGCGGAGATGCCGGTGGTGACGCCGTGCTCGGGGCCCGCGTCGACGGAGACGGTGAAGGCGGTCCGCATCGACTCGGTGTTGTGGTCGACCATCTGCGGCAGGTGGAGGCGCTCCAGCTCGTCGCTCTCCATGGGGGCGCAGATGAGGCCGCGGCACTCGCTCATCATGAAGGCGACGACCTCGGGGGTGGCCTTCTCGGCGGCGATGACGAGGTCGCCCTCGTTCTCGCGGTCCTCGTCGTCCACGACGACGACGGGGCGGCCGGCCGCGATGTCGCGGATGGCCTGCTCGACGGGGTCGAGGGCGAGGTCGGTGGTGTCCCAGAGGGAATGGGCGTTCACGCGTGGGCTCCTTCCAGGACAGTGGTGGTGGTGCGGGAGCGCAGCCACCAGTCGCGCAGGCCCCACAGGACGAGCGCGCCGTAGATGACGTAGACGAATCCGGAGAAGGCGTAGCCGTTGGCGAAGTTCAGCGGGACGCCGACCAGGTCGACCAGCAGCCAGGCGAACCAGAACTCGACCATGCCCCGGGCCTGGGCGTACATGGCCACGATGGTGCCGACGAAGATGTACGCGTCGGGCCAGGGGTCCCAGGACAGGGTCGGGAAGGCCTTGAAGAACAGGGCCACGGCGACGGTGCCGGCGGCGGCCGCGGCGATCATGGCGGCGCGCTCGCGCCAGGTGGCGAAGCGCACGGTGATGTGGCCGTCCCCGCCCTGGTCCTTCCCGCGCTGCCACTGCCACCAGCCGTAGAGCGCCACGAGCACGACGACGACCTGCTTGCCGGCGCTGCCGGCGAGGTGGCCGAAGAAGGCGCCGAAGAGGACGAGGCCGGCGAGGAACTGCACGGGCCAGGTCCAGACGGAGCGGCGCCAGCCGAGCGCGAGGGCGGCGAGCCCGAAGACGTTGCCGATCATGTCGGACCAGATGATCCTCTGGTCGAGGACGGTGAACGCCTCGGAGTTGAGCCAGTTCACTTGACGTTCTCCCGGGCGTTGGGGCCGAGCAGCCGCTCGACGTACTTGGCGATGACGTCGACTTCCAGGTTGACCGGGTCGCCGGGCTGCTTGAGGCCGAGCGTGGTCAGGTCGAGCGTGGTGGGGATGAGGCTGATGGTGAACCAGTCGTCGGTGACCTCGACGACGGTGAGGCTGACGCCGTCGACGGTGACGGAGCCCTTCTCGACGACGTAGCGGGCGAGGTGCGGGGGCAGGCCGACCTTGACGAGTTCCCAGTGCTCGGAGGGGGTGCGCTCCAGGATCGTGCCGGTGCCGTCGACGTGGCCCTGGACGATGTGTCCGCCGAGGCGTCCGCCGACGGCCATGGGGCGTTCGAGGTTGACGCGGGAGCCGGTCTCCAGGGCGCCGAGGGAGGAGCGCTTGAGGGTCTCGGCCATGACGTCGGCGGTGAACTCGCCGTCGCCGGTCTCGACCACGGTGAGGCAGACGCCGTTGACGGCGATGGAGTCGCCGTGCCGGGCACCCTCGGTGACCAGGGGGCCGCGGAGCCGGAAGCGGGAGGCGTCCGCGAGCTGCTCGACGGCGACGACCTCGCCCAGTTCTTCGACGATTCCGGTGAACACGGTCAGGCTCCCTTGGTGGTGGGGACGGCGGTGACGCGGAGGTCGGGTCCGAGGCGCACGGTCTCGGTGACCTCGAGCCGCAACGCGTCCGCGATGGTGGTGATTCCGGCGTCGGCGAGGACGTGCGGTCCGGCGCCGAGGAGGACCGGGGCGAGGTAGCCGACGATCTGGTCGACGGCGCCCGCGGCGAGGAAGGAGCCCGCCAGGGTGGGGCCGCCTTCGAGGAGGACGGAGCGGACGCCGCGGGTGTGCAGGGCGTCCAGGAGGGCGGGTACGGACAGGCCGCGCCCGGCGCGGGGCAGCCGTACGACGGGGCCGAGGGCGGTGTCGGCGTCCTCGGCGACGGCGATCAGGGTGGGCGCGGCGTCGTCGAGCACCCGGGCGCCCGGCTTGACGGCGGTGGCCTCGGTGTCGACGACGACCCGCAGCGGCTGGACGGCGCCTTCGACGCCGCGGACGGCGAGGTGGGGGTCGTCGGCGCGGGCGGTACCGGAGCCGACGACGACGGCGTCGGACTCGGCGCGCAGCCGGTGGACGTCGGCGCGGGACTCGGCGGAGGTGATCCAGCGGGAGGTGCCGTCGGCGGCGGCGGAGCGGCCGTCGAGGGTGGCGGCGTACTTCCAGCGGACGAAGGGGCGGCCGCGGCGCACGGAGGTGAGCCAGGCGGTGTTCCCCGCCTCGGCCTCCTCGGCGAGGAGGCCCTGGGAGACCTCGATCCCGGCGGCACGCAGGGTGTCGGCCCCGCCGGTGGCCTGCGGGTTCGGGTCGCCGACGGCGTAGACGACGCGGCTGATCCCGGCGTCGATCAGGGCCTGGGCGCAGGGGCCGGTGCGGCCGGTGTGGTTGCAGGGTTCGAGGGTGACGTACGCGGTGCCACCGCGGGCCAGGACGCCGGCCGCGCGCAGGGCGTGGACCTCGGCGTGGGGGCCGCCGGCGCGCTGGTGCCAGCCCTCGCCGACCGGGTGGCCGGAGGCGTCGGTGACGACACAGCCGACGACGGGGTTGGGGCTGGTGGCGCCGAGTCCGCGGGCGGCGAGCTCGACGGCGCGTCGCATGGCGGTGATGTCGGCCTGCGGGTCCACCGGGTCCTCCTGCCTCTTCGGGCACGGACTCCGGGGCCTGTCGGTGGCGACAGGGAGCGGGTACGACACCTGGCGCAGGGTGCGCCGAGGCCGGCGTCGCGCGGTACGCCGAGGACGGCGACCAGCGGACGTACGGCCGGCTCACCCCTGACAGGGGTCGCCCGCCGCGCACTGCCTCCCATCCGGACTTTCACCGTCGGTCCAGGAATTTCACCTGGTCAACCGGCCGCTGGCTGCGGACGGGTCGCGGACTATACCGCCGGTTCGGAATTACACCGACCCCGGAGTGCGCTGCTGCTGATACACGGCCAGTCTGCCACGGGCGTCCGGGGGCCATGCGGCCGGGCGCTGTGCGATGACTCACACGCCTTCCCGGAATCCCCAGTTGGTCCAGACCTATTGACGCACTGGTCTAGTCCTCTTAATGTCCGTGTCACCTCCGAGGCACGGCCCGCCGGTGTGCGCACTCCACGGGCCGCACACGTACCACCCCCTTGTTCGTTGCGTGTCTCCCCTCCCCCGCGCCCGAGGGCGTGGCGGGATCCCCACCCCAGGAGGACCCGACCGTGCTGTCCCCCACGACCAAGAGAGCCTCGCTGCTCGCGTCCGGCGCGGCCGTCGCCGGGCTGCTGCTCAGCTCGCTCTCGGCCGGCGTCTCGCACGCCGCCGACCACGAGTCCTGTCGCCCCGACGGCCTCCACCGGACCCCCGGCGTCGACGTCCCGTACTGCTCGGTCTACGACACCGAGGGCCGCGAGAAGATGGGCGCGGACCACCAGCGCCGCGTCATCGGCTACTTCACCGGCTGGCGCACCGGCAAGAACGGCGAGCCCGCCTACCTCGCCAAGGACATTCCGTGGGACAAGATCACCCACATCAACTACGCCTTCGGCCACATCGGCGGCGACAACAAGCTCTCGGTCGGCACGGACGGCCCGGCGAACGCGGCCACCGGGATGACCTGGCCCGGCGTCGCGGGCGCCGAGATGGACCCGGCCCTCCCCTACAAGGGCCACTTCAACCTGCTGAACAAGTTCAAGAAGCAGCACCCGGACGTCAAGACGCTGATCTCGGTCGGCGGCTGGGCGGAGACCGGAGGCTACTTCGCCGACAACGGCGACCGGGTGAACTCCGGCGGCTTCTACTCGATGGCGACCAACGCCGACGGCTCGGTCAACCAGGCCGGCATCGACACCTTCGCCACCTCGGCGGTCGACTTCATCCGCAAGTACGGGTTCAACGGCGTCGACATCGACTACGAGTACCCGACCACCATGAAGGACGCGGGCAACCCGCTCGACTGGCAGCTCGCCAACGCCCGCCGCGCCGGTCTGGTGCAGGGCTACGCCGCCCTGATGAAGACCCTCCGCGAGAAGCTGGACACGGCCGGCGCCGCCGACGGCAAGCACTACCTGCTGACCGTCGCCGCGCCCTCCTCCGGCTACCTGCTGCGCGGCATGGAGACCTTCCAGGTCCAGAAGTACCTGGACTACGTCAACATCATGTCGTACGACCTGCACGGCGCCTGGAACGAGTACGTCGGCCCCAACGCCTCCCTCTTCGACGACGGCAAGGACGGCGAGCTCGCCGCCGCGAACGTCTACGGCTCGGCGCAGTACGGCGGCATCGGCTATCTCAACACCGACTGGGCCTACCACTACTTCCGCGGCTCCATGCCGGCCGGCCGCATCAACATCGGCCTGCCCTACTACACCCGCGGCCACAAGAACGTGCAGGGCGGCACCGACGGCCTGTGGGGCAAGGCCACCGCGGCCACCTGCCCGGCCGGTTCCGGCCTGACCAAGTGCGGTGACGGCGCCGTCGGCATCGACAACCTGTGGCACGACAAGGACACCGCGGGCAAGGAGTCCCCGGCCGGCTCCAACCCGATGTGGCACGCCAAGAACCTGGAGAAGGGGATCGTCGGCGACTACGTCACCCGGTACGGCTTCCCGGCGAACACCACGCTGACCGGCACCTACGTCCGCAAGTACGACCCGACCCTGGTCGCGCCGTGGCTGTGGAACGCCCAGAAGAAGGTGTTCCTCTCCACCGAGGACGAGCAGTCCGTGGCCGCCAAGGCCGACTACGTGGTCGACCGCGGCATCGGCGGCACCATGGTCTGGGAGATGGCCGGCGACTACGCCTGGAACGCGGCCAAGGGCCAGTACGAGATGGGCTCCACGCTCACCTCGCTGATGTACGACAAGTTCAAGGCGGCCACCCCGTACGGCGCGAAGAAGTCCAACAAGCCGCTGCCCCCGAAGGCGGTGAACATCGACGCGCAGTTCACCGAGTTCAAGCTCGGTGACTCGAACTACCCGATCACCCCGAAGATCAAGATCACCAACCGGACGAACACGACCCTGCCGGGCGGCACGGAGTTCCAGTTCGACTACGCCACCTCGGCGCCGGGCAACGCCTCCGACCAGTCCGGATTCGGCACCAAGGTCATCAGCAGCGACCACACGGGCGGCAACGTCGGCGGCCTGAAGGGCGACTTCCACCGCGTCTCCCTGAAGCTCCCGGCCTGGCAGTCGCTCGCCCCGGGCGCCACGGTCGACCTGGCGTTCAACTACTACCTGCCGGTGTCCACCCCCTCCAACTGGACGGTGAACATCAGCGGCACGACCTACGCCCTCGCCGGCGACCTGGCGCGCGGCACGACGGTCGTGGAGCCCGGCGCCACCACCCCGCCGACCACTCCGCCGACGACCCCGCCCACCACTCCCCCGACGACGCCTCCGACCACTCCGCCGACGACGCCGCCCACCACGGGCTGCACCGCCCCGGCGTACGTGGCGGGCACGGTCTACACGGCCGGCAGCGAGGTCTCGCACAAGGGCCGCACCTGGAAGGCTCAGTGGTGGACCCAGAACGAGGAGCCGGGCACGACCGGCCAGTGGGGCGTCTGGAAGGACCTCGGCGCCTGCTGACGTCCCCGGCCTGACGGTTCTCCCAGCCCCCGGCGGGGACGCTCACGGCCCTTGCCCCCGCCGGGCCCTCTCCGCGCCGCGCCCCCTCCCCGGGGCGCGGCGCGCAGGCGTGTCCGGAAGCTTTCACCGGTCCTGTCTACGGGAACAGCTCCTCCTGCGCCGCGTCCCGGGACACCAGCAGCGCGCCGCGCCGGACCGCCGCGTCGCCGAGGGCGGTGGCGCGGACCTCGGTGCGCAGCGGGGAGAGGAGGGCGAGTTCGGCCTCGACGCGGGCGGCGAGCGCGGCGCCGCCCCGGTGGCCCGTCTCGCCGGCGAGGACCACGCAGCCGGGGTCCAGGACGGAGGCGACGGCCGCCGCCCCGAGGGCGAGCCGGCGGGCGAGGGCGTCGAGGAAGGGGCCGTGCCCGGAGCCGAGCGCGCCCCCGGGATCCAGTCCGTGGTCGAGGGCGAGGGCCTCCACGGCGGCGAGACAGGCCAGCTCGTGGAAACCGCCGTCGCAGCCGGTCGCGGAGGGCAGCCCGGAGGTGCCGGGCACGGGCAGGAAGCCGATCTCGCCGGCGCCGCCGGAGGCCCCGCGGCGCAGCCGGCCGCCGAGGACGACGGCCGCGCCGACGCCCTGGCCGAGCCAGAGCAGGGCGAAGTCCTCGCGATCGCGGGCCGCGCCCGCGCGGAGCTCCGCGACGGCGGCGAGGTTGGTCTCGTTCTCGACGAGGACGCGGGCGGGAAGCCGCTCCTGCAGGACGCCGATGAGACGGCGGTGCCAGGCCGGGAGCTTCGCGGAGTCGCGCAGCTCCCCGCTGTCCGGGGCGACGAGGCCGGGGGCGCCGACCGTGAGGGTGTGCAGCCGGTCGGCGCCCGCCTCCCGCACGGCCCGCTCCAGGAGGGTGACGGCCTTCTCGACGGCGGGCCCGGTGCCGCCGTCCTCACCGACGGGCGCGGAGGCCTCGGCGAGGGTGGCGCCGAGGAGGTCGGCGACGGTGACGGAGACGGAGTGGGTGCGCACGTCGAGCGCGGCGAGGTGGGCGCGGCCGGCGACGATGCCGTACAGCTTGGCGTTGGGTCCGCGGCGCTCGGCGCCGGCCTCGCCGACGACGTGGACGAGGCCCGAGCCCTGGAGCCGCTCGACCAGATCGGCGACGGTCGGCCGGGAGAGTCCGGTGAGCGTCTTGAGCTGAGCGGCCGTCAACGGGCCCTCGTCCTGGAGCAGTCGCAGGGCGTGGCGGTCGTTGATGGCCCGCGCGGTGCTCGGGGATGCGGCCATGCGGGGATCCTCTCAGACTCGTCACGGGGGCCCGTGGGCCACCGGCCCGTCCTGCGGGCTATTTATTAGGCAGGGTTCCTGATAGTTTACGCGGCCAGGGCTCCAGCGGCCCCACCACGTCCAGGGAGGGACACATGACGACGGACGGGACCGTCCTCAGCACCGAACGCCTGCGACGGGCCCGCTTCGCCGTCGCCGCCGTCTTCTGCGTCCACGGCGCGGTCACCGGCAGCTTCGCGACGCGCATCCCCTGGATCCAGGAGCACGCGGGCGTGAGTGCCGGGCAGCTGGGCCTCGCACTCGCCTTCCCCGCCCTCGGCGCCTCGCTCGCGATGCCGCTGGCCGGGGCCGTCGCCCACCGCCTGGGCGCCCGGACGGCCCTGCGCGCGCTGCTCGCCCTGTGGACGATGTCCCTGACCCTGCCGTCCCTCGCCCCGAACATCTGGGGCCTGTGCGCGGCCCTCTTCGTGTACGGAGCCACCTCCGGCATGTCCGACGTGGCCATGAACGCCCTCGGCGTGGAGACCGAGAACCGCCTCGGCCGGTCGATCATGTCCAGCCTGCACGGCATGTGGAGCACGGGCGCCCTCGTCGGCTCCGCCGCCGGCACGGTCGCCGCGCACCTCGGCGGCGACGCCCGCGTCCACCACCTCCTCGCCGCGCTCGCCCTCACCGCGCTCGGCCTCCTCTTCTGCCAGGGCGTGCTCGACCTGCGCAGCACCCCCGACGAGGAGCCGCCGCCGCGGTTCGCGCTGCCGCCGAAGTCCGCCCTGGTCATCGGGGCCATCGGTTTCTGCGGGGTCTTCGCGGAGGGCGCCAGCCTCGACTGGTCGGCCGTGTACCTCCGCGACGAGCTGGGCAGCTCGGCCGGGCTCGCGGCCGCCTCCACGACCGCCTTCGCCCTGACCATGGCGGTGGCCCGGCTGGTCGGCGACCGCGTCGTGGACCGCTTCGGGGCGGTCCGTACCGTACGGGTCGGGGGCGTCGCCGCCACCCTGGGCGGGGTCCTCGTCGTCCTCGCCCCGCACGCCGCCGTCGCGATGGCCGGCTTCGGACTGATGGGTCTCGGCGTCGCCGTCGTGGTGCCGCTGGCCTTCGCCGCCGCCGCCCGCAGCGGCCCGAACCCGAGCCAGGCCATCGCCGGCGTGGCCACCATCACGTACACCTCCGGGCTCATCGCGCCCTCGGCGATCGGCGGCATCGCCGACGCCACCTCGCTCGTCGCCTCCTTCGGCCTGGTCACCGTGCTCTGCCTGGGCCTGGTCGTCGGCGCGGGCGTGCTGGGCGGCCGGGGCCGCAAGGCGGCCCCGGCGACGGAGGGCACCCCGGCCCGGAGCACCGCCCCCTAGCTGCGGGCACCTACCGGACCGGCGGTGGCGCATACCATATGGCTGATCTTTTACGGCCCTGACGTGGCCGCCGGAACCGGAGAACTGGAGCGACCCCATGGACCTCGGCGTGCGCTGGACCCTGCACGGCGACGGGAGGACACCCGCTCCCGGAGCCGTCGTCCGGCCGGACGAGCGGCTCTCCTGGCCCCGTACGGCCGGACTCGGCGCCCAGCACGTGGTGGCGATGTTCGGGGCGTCGTTCGTCGCGCCGGTCCTCATGGGCCTGGACCCGAACCTCGCGATCATGATGTCGGGCGTCGCGACCGTCATCTTCCTGCTCGCCACCCGGGGCACGGTGCCCTCGTACCTGGGCTGCTCGCTCTCCTTCGTGGGCGTCGCGGCCGCGATCCGGGCCTCGGGCGGCAGCAGCGCCACCGTGACCGGCGCCGTCCTCGTGGTCGGGGCCGTGCTGTTCCTGGCCGGCCTGGCCGTGCGGAAGTTCGGCGCGCGGATCATCCACGCGGCGATGCCCCCGATCGTCACCGGCGCCGTCGTCATGCTGATCGGCTTCAACCTCGCCCCGGTCACCGCCGCCACCTACTGGCCGCAGGACCAGTGGACGGCCCTGCTGGTGATGCTGTTCACCGGTCTGGCCGTGGTCTGCCTGCGCGGCTTCTGGTCCCGTATCGCGATCTTCCTCGGCCTGGTCTTCGGCTACGCGATCTCCTGGGTGTTCGACCTCGTCTTCGGCAAGATCCACTCGATGTCCCCGGGCGGCCAGGTCACCGACCACTGGCGCCTCGACCTCTCCGGCGTCGCCAAGGCCGACTGGATCGGCCTGCCGTCCTTCCACGGCCCGAGCTTCGAGTGGTCCGCGATCCTGGTCGCGCTGCCCGTCGTCATCGCGCTCGTCGCGGAGAACGCCGGCCACGTCAAGGCCGTCGGCGAGATGACCGGCGACCCGCTCGACGACAAGCTCGGCACCGCCATCGCCGCCGACGGCGCCGCCTCGATGCTGTCCACGGCCGTCGGCGGCCCGCCCAACACCACGTACTCCGAGAACATCGGCGTCATGGCCGCCACCCGCGTCTACTCGACCGCCGCCTACTGGGCCGCGGCCGGCTTCGCGCTCCTCTTCGGCCTCTGCCCGAAGTTCGGCGCGGTCGTCGCCGCCATCCCCGGCGGGGTCCTCGGCGGCATCACCGTCATCCTCTACGGCATGATCGGCCTGCTCGGCGCCCAGATCTGGATCAACGCCAAGGTCGACCTGCGCAACCCGCTCAACCTGGTCCCCGCCGCGGCCGGCATCATCATCGGCGTCGGCGGCGTCGAGCTGACCTTCACCGACACCTTCGAGCTCGGCGGCATCGCGCTCGGCACCCTGGTCGTCATCACCGGCTACCACGTGCTGCGGGCCTTCGCCCCGGCCCACATGAAGGAGCAGGAGCCGCTCCTGGACTCCGGGACCAGTTCTTACGAGAAAGGCGCGGACGACGCGTCGAAGAACTGAGTGATTCGCCCGTTCCGGCGAAGCCGGGCCCGGAGAGGTTCCCTCCCGGGCCCGTCGCTGGGAGCCTGCCCCCATGGCGCAGACCCAGTGGACGGCAGAGCGGATCGGGCAGTTCGTGGCGGTCGACCCCCTGGTGGACCGGATGCGGGAGCTCCGCTCCACCTGGCACCCCGCCGACGGGGTCGCCGTCTTCAACCGGGTCTACCTCACCGTCACCGAGGAGATCGGCCACGCCATCGAGGCGGGCACCTTCGAGGACCGGCGGGCCGCCGCCACCCTCGACGTGCGGTTCGCCGAGCGCTACCTCGCGGCGGTGGACGCCGTCGCCGCCGGGACGCCCGCGCCCGCCTGCTGGCGGCCCCTCTTCCACTACCGGCGGCATCCCGGCGTCCGGCCGCTCCAGTTCGCCCTCGCCGGGATCAACGCGCACGTCGGGCACGACCTGGCCCTCGCGGTCGTGGACAGCTGCCGGGACCTCCGGTGCGCGCCCGCCGACCTGGAGGACGAGTTCGACCGGGTCGGTGACGTCCTGGTCCTCCTGGAGGAGCGCATCCGGGAGGAACTGATGCCGGGCCCGGACCTCCTGGAGATCGCGGACCCGCTGACGCATCTGCTCGGCTGCTGGAGCCTGGACCGGGCCCGGGACGGGGCCTGGCTGGCCGCGCGCTCGCTGTGGCAGCTGCGCGGCCTGCCCGAGCTGGCCGGGGAGTTCACGGAGCGCCTCGACCGCTCGGTGGGCCTGGTGGGGCGGATGCTGCTCACCCCTCTGGCCGGGCCCTGAACCCTGCCGGGATCAGTCCTCCGGGAGTTCGACCGGGGCGATCTCGTCGTACACGTCGCCCGGGCCCGGGTTGGTGGCGTCGGTCGCGCCGCCGAAGTGGTGCATCACGCCCCACACCGCGTTGAGCGCCGTCTGCACCGCGCCCTCGGCCCAGCCGGCCGTCCAGGAGATGTCGTCGCCGGCGAGGAAGATGCCCCGCTTGTCCTCGGGCAGCCGGTCCTGCATGAAGTGGGTGAACAGGCGGCGCTGGTAGCGGTAGTGCCCCGGCAGGTTGGCCTTGAACGCGCCCATGAAGTAGGGCTCGTTCTCCCACGACACCGTCACCGGGTTGCCGATGATGTGCTTGCGGATGTCGACCTTCGGGTAGATCTCGCCGAGCGACTTCAGCATGACCTCCATCCGCTCCTGCGCGGACAGCGGCAGCCACTTCAGGCTGTCGTCGCACCAGGTGTACGAGAGGCAGATGACGGCCGGCTTGTCCGGGCCGTCGTCCAGGAGGTACGTGCCGCGGGTCATCCGGTCGGTGAGCGTCATCGACATGACGTCCCGCCCGGTCTCCTCGTCCTTGTCCAGCCAGAACGGCCGGTCCACCGGCACGAACAGCTTCGAGCTCTCCATGTAGTGGGTGCGCTCGATCGCCGTCCAGTGGTCGATCGGGAAGAGCGAGTCGTCGCAGGCGATCTTGGACAGCAGCATCCAGGACTGGGCGGTGAAGATCGCCGCCTGGTAGGTGCGGATGTCGCCGGAGGCGTCGGTGACGGTGATCCGGTTGCCGGCGGCGCGGGTCAGCCGGGTCACGGCGGGGCGCGGGTCGCCCTCGTGGAGGGACTTCAGGGAGGTGCCCTGCGCCCAGTGGACGATCTTCTCCGGCTCGCGCTCCCACAGGCGCAGCGGGAGCTGCTGGGAGCCGCCGACGATGCCGCGGTGGTGGTCGTCGGCCTCGGTGTAGACGACGCGGAGGATCTCCAGGATGGAGTTCGGGAAGTCGGTGTCCCAGCCGCCGGTGCCGAAGCCGACCTGACCGAAGATCTCGCGGTGCCGGAAGGACTTGAAGGCCTCGGACTCGCAGAGGAAGCCGTAGAAGGTCTGGTTGTCGAGCTTCTCGACCAGCTCGGCCCAGATCTCGCGGATGCGCGGGACGTCGCGCTCGCGCATCGCGCGGTTCATGTCGGAGAAGTCGGCGCCCTCGTCCAGGCACTTGGCCCAGGCCGCGGCGACGTCCCGGTAGACCTGCGGCAGGTCGTCGATGGTCTCGGCGTAGTGGGTCTCGCCCTTGAGGTCCACGACGGTCGAGGGAGTGGCCTCGGCCAGCGGGTTCGGGAAGGGCCGGGTCTCCAGGCCCACCAGGTCGATGTAGTGCTGGAGGGCGGTGGAGGAGGGCGGGAAGCGCATGGCGCCCATCTCCGCCGTCAGCCCCTCGGTCTCCGGGCCGTCGAAGCCGACGGTGCGCAGCCGGCCGCCGATCTGGTCGGCCTCGTAGACGACGGGCTTGAGGCCCATCTTCATCAGCTCGTACGCGGCGATGATGCCGGACAGGCCGCCGCCGATGACGGCGACCTCGGTGCCGTGCTCGGTGGCGGGTATCTGGCCGAGACCGGCCGGGTGGGCCAGGAAGTCGTCGTAGGCGTACGGGAAGTCCGGACCGAACATGGTGATCGGCGGCTGCGCGTCGGTGTGCTGGACGGCGGTGGGCACCGTGGACGTCATGGGGTACGGACTCCTTGCACGGAAAACGGGTGGGGCGGGGAGGGTGGGGCGGCTCAGACGAGGGAGCCGTAGAGGCCGGGGCGCCGGTCGCGGAGGTAGGGGTTGTCCTTCCGCGAGGCCGCCAGGAAGTCAGGATCGACGTCGCCGAAGACGAGGTCCTCGCCGCGTCCGGCGCGGGCCCGGGCGGTGCCGTCGGGGCCGGCGAGCGTGGACAGACCGACGAATTCGAAGTCGCCTTCGGGGCCGGTGCGGTTGGCGTACGCGATGTACAGCTGGTTCTCGAAGGCGCGGACGGGGATCACGGACTCCGGGACGATCTCGGCGGGGTGCATGAGCGCGGTCGGCACGAGGAGGAGGTCCGTGCCGGCCAGCGCCTGCGCCCGTACGTTCTCGGGGAACTCGACGTCGTAGCAGATCATCAGGCCGACCGTGAGGCCGCCGAGCCGCATCTGGACGAGGCCGTCCTCGCCGGGCGTGAACCACTTCGCCTCGAAGTCGCCGAAGAGGTGGGTCTTGCGGTAGTGCGCGAGGACCGCGCCGTCGGCGCCGAAGATCTGGGCGGAGTTGTACAGCACGCCGTGCCGCTCGGTGTCGCGCTCCGGGTAGCCGTAGCCGACGGCGAGGCCGTGGCGGGCGGCGAGGTCCGCGACCGCGCGGGCGGAGGGGCCGTCGGACGGCTCGGCGAGCCGCGCGAGGTCGGGGCCGATGGCGTAGCCGGTCAGGAAGAGCTCGGGCGCGAGCAGCAGGCCCGCTCCGGCCGCCGCGGCCCGGGCCGCGGCCTCGTCGAGGATCTTCAGGTTGGCGGCCACGTCACCGAGCTCACCGGAACTCTGGAGCAGGGCGATGCGCAGCGCGGCCATGGGCGATCCTCGGGGGTCGGAGTTGAGGGGGAAGACGTCAAAAACGGTACGGTTTCGCGCTCCGCCGGGACAAGGCGGGACCGTTGCGGACCGACCGTCGAACCGTTGCGCGATCCGCCGGTCCGGCGGTGATTCGTTGCGTGCGGCGTGGGGGTGTGACGTACGGCTCCGACCGGGGCGTACGCCGGGGCCCGCGCGCGGCCCGTACGGGCAGGACACCAGGACGCGGCAGGGGGCGGCGACCGCCCCGCCCGCCCTCGCGCCCCGTCCGCCCGGCCGCACGAGAGGAGGGACCGCCCCACGGGGTGGGGGGTCCCTCCTGTGCCTCCGTGACGGAGCTTTACGCCGGCGAGCCCGAGGAGAAGCGCCGCAGCAGCGGCGACAGCACCAGGACGGACTTGGTGCGCTCCACGAACGGCTCGCCCGCGATCCGCTCCAGCACGCGCTCGAAGTGGCGCATGTCGGCGGCGAAGACCTGGACGACGGCGTCCGCGTCACCGGTGACGGTCGACGCGGACACCACCTCGGGGTACCGCTCCAGACCCCGCCGGATGTCGTCCGGCGAGGTGTTGTGGCGACAGTAGATCTCGACGAAGCCCTCGGTCTCCCAGCCGAGCGCCGCCGGGTCCACCCGGACGGTGAAGCCGGTGATGGCGCCCTCGGCCCGGAGCCGGTCCACGCGCCGCTTCACGGCGGGGGCGGAGAGTCCGACGAGCGAGCCGATGTCGGCGTAGCTGCGGCGGGCGTCTTCCGCGAGGGCGTGGACGATGCGTTCGTCGAGGTCGTTCAGTCGCACTACGGGTGGATCACTTCTCTGCGGGGGCCTCTGCCGGGTACGGGGCCGTGGCCAGTCGGGAGCGGCGCATGCCGTACAGGAAGTAGAACACGAGACCGGCGGCCATCCAGCAACCGAAGACCACCCAGGTCACCCTGTCGAGGCTGAACATGTTGTACACGCAGAAGACGAAGCCGAGCACCGGGAAGACCGGGCCGAGCGCCACCTTGAACGTGCGGGGCATGTCGGGGCGCGTGTAGCGGAGCATGACGACCGCGATGTTGACCAGAGCGAAGGCGAAGAGGGTGCCGATGCTGGTGGCGTCGACGAGCTTGCCGAGCGGGATGACCGAGGCGAGCGCGCCGCAGAAGAGGGACACGATGACCGTGTTCACGCGCGGGGTGCCGGTCTTGCCGCTGACCTTGGCGAAGACCTTGGGGACGAGGCCGTCGCGCGACATGGCGAACAGGACGCGGGTCTGGCCGTAGAGGACGGTCAGGACGACGCTGGCGATGGAGATCACGGCGCCGAGGGCGAGCAGGGTGCCCCAGAACGTCTGGCCGCTGACGTCGTTCATGATCGCGGCGAGGCTGGCCTCGGAGCCCTCGAACTGCTTCCAGTTCCAGGCGCCGACGGCGACGGCGGCGACGAGCACGTAGAGCACGGTGACGATCAGCAGGGAGAGCATGATCGCGCGGGGCAGGTCGCGCTTGGGGTCCTTGGCCTCCTCGCCGGCGGTGGAGGCCGCGTCGAAGCCGATGTACGAGAAGAACAGGCTGGCGCCGGCGGCGCTGACGCCCGCCATGCCGAGCGGCATGAAGTCCTTGTAGTTGCCGGACTTGAAGCCCATGAAGCCGATGGCGCAGAAGAGGACCAGGGCCGCGATCTTCACGAAGACCATGATCGTGTTGACGAGCGCGGACTCGCGGGCGCCGCCGAGCAGGAAGACCATCGCGAGCAGGACGACGATCAGGCCGGGCAGGTTGATGATGCCGCCCTCGCCCGGGGCGGAGGAGAGCAGCGCCGGGATGGTCACCCCGATGGTGCCGTCCAGCAGCTCGTTGAGGTACTCGCCCCAGCCGACGGCCACGGCCGCCACCGAGACGCCGTACTCCAGGACCAGACACCAGCCGCAGACCCAGGCGACGAGTTCACCCATCGTTGCGTACGCGTACGAGTACGAGGAGCCGGCGACCGGTATGGAGCCGGCCAGCTCCGCGTACGAGAGGGCGGAGAAGAGTGCCGTGAGTCCGGCGATGACGAAGGCGATCGTCACGGCCGGGCCGGCCTTGGGGACGGCGTCACCGAGGACCACGAAGATGCCGGTGCCGAGCGTGGCACCGATGCTGATCATCGTCAGCTGCCACATCGAGAGTGAACGGCGGAGGCTTCCGCCTTCACCCTGTCCACCCTCCGCGACCAGGCGTTCCACCGGCTTGCGGCGGACGAGGGCGCTGAGAGCGGAGGTCTTGGGGGCGGTCGATTCCTCGACCGGCGGGGCTGCGCCGTGGTCCAGCACTGCGGAGGCTCCTTATCGCTGCCTGTGAATGCGAGGACGACCGCGGCGGTACGGGGGCGTGTGATCACAGCCCACGGGGGAAGGGGAACCGCCGAGCAGGCGGTCGCCGCCACTCCTGGTACGGGGCACGAGCCTAAAGGGCGGAGGTTCGCACTCGTAATGCAGGGTTGTTGCGCACTGTCGACAGATCATTGCGCTGTTGGGGCGCGAACGGGGAAACATTGCGCGCCCCCGCATGAATCGACACATCGGGGTCGGGAAAGGCTCTGCGGATGTCCTTGTTCACACGGGCCGGACGACGCGCCCCGCTGCCGGCGCGACCGCTGATCGGAGGCCTTCGGTGAAGTGGCTCGACCCTCGGCCGTTCCTGCGCGGCACGGCGTGGCTGGACGGGGTGCGGCCGGTGCGAGCCGACCCCGGTGACCTGGCCCGCTGGCCCTGGGACATGGCGGCCCGGGCGGCGCTGCCCGTGGGCGTGCGGATCGAGTTCACGGCCGCGCCCGGCACCCGCGCGGTGGAACTGCGCTACCGGGCGGAGGTGCCGGAGCCGGACGACCCGCTGGCGGCGTTGCGGCACTGCTTCGCCCTGTGGCGGGACGGGCGCCCGGTCGGCGAGGTGTGCGCGGCGCCGGCGCCCGAGGCCTCGGTGACCCTTCCGCTGCCCGCGGGCGGCGGGACCTTCTGCGTGTACCTGCCGGAGGCGCAGGCGCCGGTGCCGCTCGGGCTGCGCGCGGTCGGCGGCGCCCTGTCCCCCGCCCCGGCCCGGCCGCGCTGGCTGGTCCACGGCGACTCGATCACCGAGGGCTGGTGGTCGACGCGCCCGGCGCACGCCTGGCCCGCCGACGCGGGGCGGCGGCTCGCGCTCGACACGGTCAACCTGGGGTACGCGGGCGGGGCGCGCGGGGAACTCCCCGTGGCCGAGCATCTGGCGCGGCTCCCCGGGGACCTCCTGACGCTCGCCTTCGGCACGAACTGCTGGTCACCCGTCCCGGTGACGCCGGAGTGGCTGTACGCCACCGTGCGGGCCTTCGTGGGCCTCCTGCGGCGCGGTCACCCCGGCGCGCCCCTGCTGCTCGTCTCGCCCGTGCTGCGCCCCGAGGCGGAGCACGGGCGCAACGCCCTGGGGGCGACGCTGACGGAGCTGCGCCGGGCGATGGAGCGCGCGGGCCGCGACCTGGCCGCCGAGGGCGACGACCGGCTCCTGGTCCTGCCGGGGCGCCCGCTGCTGCGGGAGGAGCACCTGGCGGACGGTCTCCACCCGAACGACGCCGGCCACGCGCGGATCGCGGCGGCGGTGGCGGAGGCCCTGGCGCCGTACGTACCGGGGCGGTGAGGACCCAGGACGCCCGCGCGGGCACCCGGGGCCCCGCCGGGCCGCCCCGGGGCACGGGAAGGCCCCCGGGAGGGACTCCCGGGGGCCTTCTCCCCTCCCCGGCGGGGGAGGACATGGCGCGATCAGCTCCAGCTGGCGTGCAGCGGCTTGCCCTCGGCGTAACCGGCGGCCGACTGGATGCCGACGACGGCCTTCTCCTCGAACTCGGCGAGCGAGGCGGCACCGGCGTAGGTGCAGGAGGAGCGGACGCCCGCGATGATCGAGTCGATCAGGTCCTCGACACCCGGACGCTGCGGGTCGAGGAACATGCGCGACGTGGAGATGCCCTCCTCGAACAGCGCCTTGCGGGCACGGTCGTAGGCGGACTCGTCGGAGGTCCGGTTCTTGACGGCGCGGGCCGAGGCCATGCCGAAGGACTCCTTGTAGGCACGCCCGTTGGCGTCGTGCTGGAGGTCGCCCGGGGACTCGTACGTCCCGGCGAACCACGAGCCGATCATGACGTTGGACGCGCCGGCGGCGAGCGCCATGGCGACGTCGCGCGGGTGGCGGACCCCACCGTCGGCCCAGACGTGCTTGCCGTACTTCTTCGCCTCGGCGGCGCACTCCATGACGGCGGAGAACTGCGGGCGGCCGACACCGGTCATCATGCGGGTGGTGCACATGGCGCCCGGGCCCACACCGACCTTGATGATGTCGGCGCCGGCCTCGATGAGGTCCTTGACGCCCTCGGCGGCGACGATGTTGCCGGCGACGATCGGGACCTGCGGGTCGAGCGCCCGGACGGTCCTGATCGCGGAGATCATCGACTCCTGGTGGCCGTGCGCGGTGTCGATGACGAGCGTGTCCACGCCCGCGTCGAGGAGCTGCTTGGCCTTGCCGGCCACGTCGCCGTTGATGCCGACGGCGGCGGCGATGCGCAGCTTGCCGTTCCTGTCGACGGCCGGGCTGTAGAGCGTGGCGCGCAGGGCGCCCTTGCGGGTGAGGATGCCGACGAGCTTGCCGTCGGCGTCCACGGCCGGGGCGTAGCGGCGGTTGGCCGCGTCGAGGGTGTTGAAGGCCTCGCGCGGGTCGATGCCGGCGTCCAGGAGGAGCAGGTCCCTGGACATGACCTCGGACAGCTGGGTGAAGCGGTCCACGCCGGAGAGGTCGGCGTCGGTGACGACGCCGACCGGGCGGCGGTGCTCGTCCACGACGACACCGGCGTCGTGGGCCCGCTTGGGCAGCAGGGAGAGAGCGTCGGCGACGGTCTGGTGGGGCTCCAGGACGATCGGGGTGTCGAGCACGTGGTGACGGCTCTTGACCCAGGCGATGACGTCGGTGACGACCTCGATCGGGATGTCCTGGGGGATGACGACCAGGCCGCCGCGGCGGGCGACGGTCTCGGCCATGCGGCGGCCGGCGATGGCGGTCATGTTGGCGACGACCAGCGGGATCGTCGTACCGGTCCCGTCGGGCGAGGAGAGGTCCACGGCCTGGCGGGAACCGACGGCCGAGCGGCTCGGCACCATGAACACATCGTCGTACGTGAGGTCGTACGGCGGCTTGACGTCATTGAGGAAACGCACGTGCTGACATCCCAGTCGTTCGGATCGGCCCCTAGGCATTTCAGCCAGGGGAAAAAGCACGTAGTTCATTCTCCCACGGGAGGCGTGCGAGACGGTGCGGTCGGATCGTCCGAGGCTGGCGCCGGGGTGCCTGTCGGATCCTCCAAAGGGCCGAGCGAGAGGAGGACCGCGAGGCCCTTGGCGCTCGCGCGGGCGGCGGCGGAGAAGACCTCCTGCGCGATCGTCCAGTCGTCCGGGTGGGCCTCGGCGTAAGCCTGCCAGCCGGTCACCACGATCGCCATGGGTTCGCGCATGTCCGCGAGGCAGTCGGCGAGGGCGTCCCAGTTGCGCCCGAACCAGACGGGGAGCGGCAGGGTGCGGACGCAGCGGTTCATGAAGGCGGTCTTGTCGGTGACGCCGTGCAGGTCGAGCAGGACGGGTCGGGACAGATCGGGGGCCCGGTGGCCCGTGCCGCGGTGCGCGGTCATGGTCCGGCCACCTCCCGGAAACTCTCGTAGTGGTCGTCGGTGTAGTACGTCTCCCCGCCCCGGCCGGTCACGATGCGCCGGGCGCCCCGGTCGCGTTCGCCGGGCGTCGGGACGGTGTACTCCCGGTAGTACCCGCCGGGTCTGCGGGGCAGCCGCCGCTCGAAGTTGGAGAACACCGCCCCGTCCCTGGCGTACGGGAAGGGGCCGCCCCGCTCGATGAGTTCCAGCGTCCGCCGCGCCTCGGGCGGCAGGTCCGCCACCCGCACGGCCGGCAGCGCGGCCCCGTCGCTCCGGCTCGCCGCCGGCGACGGACGCGGCGACGGCGGTGTGTCCCGTCCCGTCTCTCCCCCGGCGCAACCGCCGAGCAGGAGCACGACCCCCGCGAGGAGCGCGATCCCGCCCCGTACGACCTGTCGGACGACCATGGCCCGATGCTGCCATCGCGCGGGAGCCCGCGCCTCGCGGGCGGAGCGCCCGCGTCGGCGGCCGTCCGGTCAGCGGCCGTCCGGGTCCGCGCGGTCGAGGGCGGGACGGGCGCCGGGGCTGAACTCGGTGAGGAGGTAGTCGGCGGCCGAGCGGTCGGTCACCAGGCTGGTGACGAGCCCGGAGCGGAGCACCGCGCCGATCGCTGCGGCCTTGCGCTGGCCGCCGGCGATGGCGACGACCTCGGGGATCCGGCGCAGCCGGTCCGCCTCCACGGTGATGCACCGCTCACCGAGGTCGCGGCCGACCCGGCGCCCCTCGGCGTCGAAGAGGTGCGCGGACATCTCGGCGGCGACGCCCAGCGACGCGTAGTGGGCGCGCTCCTCGTCGGAGAGCATGTCGTGCACGGTCGAGATGCCCGGCTCCCAGGAGCCGATGGACACACAGGCGACCGTCACCTTGTCGAAGTAGTCGAAGGCCCGCGCGATACCGGTCTGGCTGCGCAGTGCCGCCGCCGTCGCCGGGTCGGGCAGCAGCATGGGCGCGTAGATGGGATGGGCCTCGCCGCCGGAGACCTGCGCGGCGCGCCGCACCGCCTCGACCGAGCCGCGCTCGGCGGTCCCCGCGTCGTACACCCCGGTGAGCTGCACGACCGTGCACGGCGGCAGCCGGTCGAGCGCCGCGGCCATGTGGATGGTGGAGCGGCCCCAGGCCAGGCCGAGGACGTCGCCCTCGGCCACCAGCTCGCCGAGGAGGTCGGCCGCGACCTCGCCGAGGTTCTCCGGGTCGGGCGACTCGTCGTCCTCGGCCGGGGACTCGACGACGACCGCGTGGCGGAGCCCGTAGCGGGCGCGGAGCGCGTCGGAGCGCTCCGCGTCCAGCTCGGCCGGGACGCGGATCTCGATGCGGACGAGGTCGCGTTCCAGGGCGGTCTCCAGGACCCGGGCCACCTTGAAGCGGCTCACGCCGAACTCCTCGGCGATCTGGATCTTGGACTTGCCCTCGAGGTAGAAACGGCGGGCCATGGCCGCCGCCTGCACCAGCTCCGCGGGGCCCATCCGCAGGGCAGACCGTCCCGCCGACATTCCCGCCACCGCGTTCTCCTCACTGCTGTTCACGTACCGCTGTCCATGTACCGCTGTCGTTCACATCTGGACTCGCCGTTCATCCTGTCAGATCCGGCGGGCCTTGATCAGTCCTGTCGGAGGCTCGACGGACCGCGTTCATCCGCCGGAGGCTCAGTGTCCACACGCCCAGGCGGCCGAGGCCGTCGCGGCCTCGGCCCGGGCCCGCAGGGAGGCCACGGCGGCGGCCGGGTCGGCCGCGCCGTAGACGGCGGATCCCGCGACGAAGACGTCGGCGCCCGCCTCCGCGCACCGCTCGATCGTGGACTCCGCGACGCCGCCGTCGACCTGGAGCCAGAGCTCCAGTCCGTGCTTGGAGATCAGCTCACGGGTGCGGCGGATCTTGGGGAGCATGATGTCGAGGAAGGCCTGGCCGCCGAAGCCCGGCTCGACCGTCATGATCAGCAGCATGTCGAGCTCGGGGAGCAGGTCCTCGTAGGGCTCGATGGGCGTGGCGGGCTTGAGCGCCATGGAGGCGCGGGCGCCCTTGGCCCGGATCTCGCGGGCGAGCCGTACGGGCGCGGCGGCGGCCTCCACGTGGAAGGTGACCGAGCCCGCCCCGGCCTCGACGTACTGGGGCGCCCAGCGGTCGGGGTCCTCGATCATCAGGTGGCAGTCGAGGGGGGTGTCCGTCGCGCGGCTGAGGGACTCCACGATCGGCACGCCCAGCGTGAGGTTGGGCACGAAGTGGTTGTCCATCACGTCGACGTGCAGCCAGTCGGCGCCCTCGACGGCCTTCGCCTCCTCGGCGAGCCGGGCGAAGTCTGCGGACAGGATGCTGGGGTTGATCTGCGCCATGTGCCAAGCCTGCCATGTTCTTGGGCACTTCTTTGCCGCGGAACGGTTTCGGTTGCGGTCCAGACCACTTTCGGTACGAAGTGACGAGCACGGGACCGGTACAGACCGGGAGATAGCGGCCCGCGGCGCGGGCGCGGGCCGCCTCGCGGTTCAGGAGGTCCGGCGGATCAGTGCCAGGTACATGGCGTCCGTGCCGTGCAGATGCGGCCAGAGCTGGACGTCGGGCCCGTCGCCGAGGTCCGGGACGCCGGGGAACAGGGGGCGGGCGTCGATCAGCTCGCCGCCCCCGGTCCGCTTCAGGACGTCGTCCACGACCACCCGGGTCTCGGCGAGGTGCGGCGAGCAGGTCGCGTAGCCGACGACCCCGCCGACGCGCACCGCGCGCAGGGCCTCGGTGAGCAGCCCGCGCTGGAGCGGCGCGAAGCCGTCCAGGTCCTCGGGGCGGCGGCGCCAGCGGGCCTCGGGGCGGCGGCGCAGGGCACCGAGACCCGAGCAGGGCACGTCCACCAGGGCCCGGTCGAAGGAGCCGGGGCGCCAGGGCGGGCGGGTGCCGTCGGCGGCGATGACCTGGTAGGGGCCGGGGTTGCCGGCGAGGGCGCGTTCCACGAGGCGGGCGCGGTGCGGCTGCTTCTCGGAGGCGAGGAGGGCGGCGCCGCGTCCGGCGGCGAGGGCGCCGAGGAGGGCGGCCTTGCCCCCGGGGCCGGCGCAGCCGTCGAGCCAGCGGCTGTCGGGGCCTTCCAGCGGGGCGTTGGCGAGGGCGAGGGCGACGAGCTGGCTGCCCTCGTCCTGGACGCCGGCCCGGCCGTCCCGTACGGCCTCCAGGGCGCCGGGTTCGCCGCCCTCGGCGAGCCGCAGGGCGTACGGGGACCAGCGGCCCGGCTCCGTCTCGGCGGCGGACGCCAGCTCCTCGGTGGTGGACCGGCCGGGCCGGGCGACGAGGGTGACCTCGGGGCGCTCGTTGTCGGCGGCCAGGAGGGCCTCGATGCCGGCGCGGCCGCCGCCGAGGGCGTCCCAGAGCGCGGAGACGACCCAGCGCGGGTGGGAGTGGACGACGGCGAGGTGGTCCTCGGCGTCCTCCTCGTAGGGCGGGGCGACCTCGGCGATCCAGGCGTCGAGGTCCTGCCGGGCGATCTTCCGCAGGACGGCGTTGACGAACTTCGCCCGCCCGTCGCCGAGGACCACCCGGGCCAGCTCGACGCTGGCGGAGACGGCGGCGTGGGTCGGGATCCGGGTGCCGAGGAGCTGGTGCGCGCCGAGCGCGAGGACGTCGAGGACCGGCGGGTCGACCTCGCGCAGCGGCCGGTCGACGCAGGCGGAGATGATCGCGTCGTACGTGCCCTGCCGGCGCAGCGTGCCGTAGACCAGCTCGGTGGCGAGCGCCGCGTCGCGGGCCTCGAAGCCGTCCTTCTCACGGGCCTTGCGCAGCAGCGGAGGCAGCACCAGGTTGGCGTAGGCGTCGCGCTCGTCCACCGCCCTGAGCACCTCGAAGGCGAGCATCCGGACGGGGTCCTTCTTGGGCCGCCGGTGGGGCCTGGGGGTCTGGGGGGTGCGGCGACGTGCCTGCTCGCTCAAAGGTGCTCCGCGTGACGAAAGGGGGCCGAACCCTCTCAGCGTACGTCCGCCCTCCCCCGCCGGGAAAAACGCCCCTGCCGGATCGCCCGGTCCTCGGCGGCGATCAGGCAGGAGACGGGCACCGTGCCGCCGCCGTCCGCCTCGAAGGCGACGAGAACGGGCGGCTCCTCACCGAGGAACCGGGTGACCTCCGCGCGCTCCTCGGGGGTGGGCCCGCGGCGCCTGGCACCGCTCCCTGATCCGGCCTGATCCAAAAGACACGCCCTACACCCCCACGCGCTCCCCCGGCGCGATCCGCACGCCGCGCGCCCAGTCCGCCGCCTTCATCGGCTTCTTGCCCTGGGGCTGGACCCACAGCAGCTCGACGGCGTACGAGCCGGTGCCGGCGTACACGTTGTTCTTGCCGGCGGCGAGTTCGCCGGGGGCGAGGTCGGTGCGGTCCGGGAGGGGCGTGACCTGGATCAGCTTGAGGCGTTCGCCGCGGAAGACGGTCCAGGCGCCGGGGGCCGGGGTACAGCCGCGGACCACCCGGTCCACCCGCAGGGCGGGAGCGGTGAAGTCGACGTGGGCGTCCTCGACCTGGATCTTCGGGGCGAGGGTGACGCCCTCGGCGGGCTGCGGCACGGGCTTGAGGGTGCCGTCCTCGATGCCGTCCATCGTGGCCGCCAGCAGGCCCGCGCCGGCGAAGGCGAGGCGGGTGAGCAGGTCACCGCTGGTGTCGGTGGGCCGGATCTCCTCGGTGACGACACCGTAGACGGGGCCGGAGTCGAGCCCTTCCTCGATCTGGAAGGTGGACGCCCCGGTCACCTCGTCCCCGGCCATGAGCGAGTGCTGCACGGGCGCCGCGCCGCGCCAGGCGGGCAGCAGCGAGAAGTGCAGGTTGACCCAGCCGTGCGCGGGGATGTCGAGGGCGGTCCTGGGCAGCAGCGCGCCGTAGGCGACGACCGGGCAGCAGTCGGGGGCGATCTCCCGCAGCCGGGCGAGGAAGTCCTCGTCGCGCGGCTTCACCGGCTTGAGGACCTCGATGCCCTCCTCCTCCGCGCGCTGGGCGACCGGGCTGGCGACCAGCCGCCGGCCGCGTCCCGCCGGGGCGTCCGGGCGGGTGACGACCGCGGCCACCTCGTGCCGGCCGGAGGCGAGCAGGGCGTCCAGGGCGGGGACGGCGACCTCGGGGGTGCCTGCGAAGACGAGCTTCATGGATGGCGACTGCCTGTCTGTCCGGGGGTGTTGCGGGCGACGCACCAGTTTAGGGGCGGCGGCGCGAGGGGGCGTACGGAAGGCCGGGCGCCCCGCGCATATGCGTGTACGCCCCCGCACCGTGACCCAACTCCCCGTGGCGCGTTGGTCAAGAGAGATTGACCGCATCGGGTCGCCGTTCCCCGGGCGGCCCGCCCCTTTCATCGCCGGTTCGAGAGGCTTATCCATGGCCGACCACGCAACCCACGACGCCCAGGCCCGGGCGAGTCTGCACCTGCTGGTGCGGGACATCGAGCGGGTCCGGCGGCAGGTGGACGCACTGCGCACGCTCACGGCTCAGCTGGGCAACGTCTACCGCCCTCGCCGCTCCGGCCCGTCCACGGGCTTCGTCGTCTACGGCCGGGCGCCCGCCCCGACCGTACGCCTCGCCCAGGAGCTGCGCGACAGCGTGGAGACCCTGGTGACCGCGGCGGTCGACTTCGACCGCTCGCTCGGGTTCTCCTGGGACGCGGTGGGGTCCGCGCTGGGCGTCACCAAGCAGGCCGTCCACCGCCGCTACGGCGCCCGCCGCACCCCGCAGCAGGGCGGCGGCGCGGACCCGGAGCGCACGGCGGAGCCGAACGCGACCCGCACGCTGCCCACCGTGCCGGCGGCGCGGTCCATGCCGCCGCAGCCGACCTCGGGGAGCGCCGCGCTCCGTGAGGAGCCCCGGCCGCCGGTGCTGCCCGGCCCGCGGGGAGCCTGATCCCGCGCGGCACCGAGCCGGCCGCCCTCCCCCGCCGGGGACGGGCGGCCGTCGCGCGTCGGGGCCCGGCCGCGTGGGGCCGGGGGTCAGCCGATGTCCACGGGGTCGACGCGGATCCGCACCGGGTCACCCGCGCCGCGTGCCGAGCGGGCGGCGCGGGCCTGCTTGAGGGCGGCGGCGAGGGCCGCCCCGCTGCCCGGCGGCACCCGCACCAGGGCCCGGTCCCACTGCTCGCCGGGCGGCGGGTCGCCGGGCCGCCGGGCGCCGCCGGGGCGGACGACCGGCAGCGGGACCGGGCCGAGCACCTCGGCGTCCGGGGGAAGGTCGGCGGCGGTCAGGAAGCTCGTGACCGCCTCGGGCGGGCCGGCGACCGCCGCCATGCGGGAGACCGGCGGGAAGCCGAGCTCGGCGCGTTCTGCCAGCTCGCGCTGGGCGTGGCCGACCGGGTCCCAGCGGACGAGGGCCTGCACGGGCCGCAGGGTGGGTTCGGCGACCACGACGACCGTGCCGCCGTCGGGCTGGCCCCGCACCAGGGAGGCCGCGTCGATCCAGCGCCTCAGCGCCTCCTCCCCCGCCCGCAGGTCGGGCCGTCCGAGCATGGCCCAGCCGTCGAGGAGGAGGGCTGCCGCGTAGCCGCCGTCGGCGACGGGTTCGGCACCGGGGGTGGAGACGACCAGCGCGGGCCGATCGGGCACCCGGTCCAGGACGTGGTCGCGCCCGGAGGTCCGCACGGGCACGGCCGGGAAGGCGCGGCCCAGTTCCTCCGCCGTCCGCCGCGCCCCGACGACACTCGCCCGCAGCCGGGTGGAGCCGCAGGCCACGCAGGACCAGTCGGGGGCGCCGCGTCCGCACCAGCCGCAGCGCAGCTCCTGCTGCTCGGGCGCTTCGAGCGGTCCCGCGCAGTGCCGGCAGCGGGCCGGTGTGCGGCAGCGCTCGCAGGCGAGCCGGGGGACGTAGCCGCGGCGCGGGACCTGGACGAGCACCGGGCCGCTCCTGAGGCCGTCCCGTACGGCCTGCCAGGCGAGCGAGGGCAGGCGGGCGGCGCGGGCCGCCTCGTCACGGGCGAGTTCGCCGTCGCCGACGGTACGGATCAGCGGGGCGGCCCGCCGGATCTCCTCGCGGGGGGCGGAGAGCGGCTTCGCCCAGCCGGACTCGACCAGCTGGGCGGCCTCCACGGTGCAGCTGGTGGAGCCGAGGAGGAAGGCGCAGCGGTCGTGGGCGGCCCGCAGCAGCAGCACCTCGCGGGCGTGGGGCTGGGGGGCGTGCGGTTCGCTGTGGCTGCCGTCGCCGTCGTCCCAGATGACGGCGAGCCCGAGGTCCCGTACGGGGGCGAACATCGCGGCGCGGGTGCCGACGACGGCCCGGACGGAGCCGCGCCGCACGGCGAGCCAGCGCGCGTACCGCTTCTCGGGTCCGGCCTCGGCGGTGAGCAGGGCGTGGCGGCCCTCTCCGAGGACGGCCGTGAGGGCGGCGTCGACCCGTCCGGCGGCGCGGCCGTCGGGGACGACGACGAGGGCGCCGCGGCCGGAGGCGAGCGTGGCGGCGACGGCGCGGGCGATCTCCTCGGCCCAGTGGTGGCCCGGCAGGGCGTTCCACACGGCGCGGGGCGCTCCGCCGCGCGCGAGGGACTCCAGGAAGGCGGGCCCGCGTTCGTACCGTGTCCAGGTGCCCGGCTCGGGCGCGGGCGGCGGGGGCAGCGGTGCGGGTGAGGGGCTCGCCTCGGCCTTGGCGCTGCGCGGGGGGACGGCGAGCTGGAGGACGTCGGCGAGGCTGCCCGCGTACCGGTCGGCGACGGCCCGCGTGAGTCCGAGGAGCTCGGGGCCGAGGACCGGCTCGGGCGAGACGACGTCGGCGAGGGCGGCCAGCGGCCCCGCGTAGTCGGAGGAGGCCCTGCGTTCCACGAGGAAGCCGTCGATCAGCCGCCCGCCTTCGCGCCGGCCGTTCTTGACCTGGTGCGCCCCGGCGCCGAAGCGGACCCGGACCCGGACCCCTGGCCGGGCGACGGCGTCGAGTTCCTCGGGGACGGCGTAGTCGAAGAACTGGTCGAGGTGGAGCACGCCCTTGTTGACCACGACCCGGGCGACGGGCAGCTCCTTGGCCAGGGCGGCGCCGCGCCAGGTCCGCGGCTTGGCGCGCGGCACCTTCGCCTTCCGGACGGTCTCCCGAATGAGCGCGAGCTGCTCGGGCCCGTCGGACTTCTCGTTCTCGCTGCTCACAGCCCCATACCTACCAGACGGGTCCGACAGCCGGGCACGCCGAAGCCCGGCACCCCTCGGGGGCGCCGGGCTTCCGGGGCGTGCGGCGGCCGCTTACAGGCCGGCGGCCTGCTTGAGGGCGTCCACGCGGTCGGTGCGCTCCCAGGTGAAGTCGGGCAGCTCACGGCCGAAGTGGCCGTAGGCGGCGGTCTGGGAGTAGATCGGGCGGAGCAGGTCGAGGTCGCGGATGATCGCGGCCGGGCGGAGGTCGAAGACCTCGGCGATGGCGTTCTCGATCTTCTCGGTCTCGACGGTGTGGGTGCCGAAGGTCTCGACGAAGAGGCCGACGGGCTCGGCCTTGCCGATGGCGTAGGCGACCTGGACCTCGCAGCGCGAGGCGAGGCCCGCGGCGACGACGTTCTTGGCGACCCAGCGCATGGCGTAGGCGGCCGAGCGGTCGACCTTGGACGGGTCCTTGCCGGAGAAGGCGCCGCCGCCGTGGCGGGCCATGCCGCCGTACGTGTCGATGATGATCTTGCGGCCGGTGAGGCCGGCGTCGCCCATCGGGCCGCCGATCTCGAAGCGGCCGGTCGGGTTCACCAGGAGGCGGTAGCCGTCGGTGTCGAGCTTGATGCCGTCCTCGACGAGCTGTCCCAGGACGTGCTCGACGACGAACTCGCGGATGTCGGGCGCGAGCAGCGACTCGAGGTCGATGTCGGAGGCGTGCTGCGAGGAGACGACGACCGTGTCGAGGCGGACGGCCTTGTCGCCGTCGTACTCGATGGTGACCTGGGTCTTGCCGTCGGGGCGCAGGTACGGGATGGTGCCGTTCTTGCGGACCTCGGTGAGGCGGCGGGAGAGCCGGTGCGCCAGGTGGATGGGCAGCGGCATCAGCTCGGGGGTCTCGTCCGACGCGTAGCCGAACATCAGGCCCTGGTCGCCGGCGCCCTGCTTGTCCAGCTCGTCCTCGTCACCCTCGACACGCTTCTCGTACGCGGTGTCGACACCCTGGGCGATGTCCGGGGACTGCGATCCGATGGACACCGACACGCCGCAGGAAGCGCCGTCGAAGCCCTTCTTGGAGGAGTCGTAACCGATCTCCAGGATCTTGTTCCGGACGAGGGTCGGGATGTCCGCCCACGCCTTGGTGGTCACCTCACCGGCGACGTGCACGAGACCGGTGGTGATCAGCGTCTCGACGGCGACGCGGGAGGTGGGGTCCTCCCGGAGCAGCGCGTCGAGAATGGTGTCGCTGATCTGGTCAGCGATCTTGTCGGGGTGACCCTCGGTGACGGATTCCGAGGTGAACAGACGACGGGACACAACGCTCCCTGGGGTTGCAGCGGCTGCTGGCTATGGGTTGAGCGGACCGGCAGGGGGCTGCGCCCCGCGACGTTCCGCGAACAGTCTATCGGTCGTGACCAGCGAGTGAAGCAGGTGTCTCGCCAGGCGAATGGTCGGGATCGGGCCGGACGGCCCGGGTGGCGGGCGGCCGGCCCGCCTTCCGTGCGGCGCGAATCACCCTCAAGCGGGCGTTTCCGCCACCGGCCGGAGCCGTCCGGCCACCTCGGTGCGGGCGGCCGAAGTGTCAGGTCGCGGGGCGCAGCCGGGGCAGCACCAGGTCCCAGACGGTCTCGGCGAGCGCCTCCTTGGGCCCGTACGGTACGGGGGTCTCGGCACCGTCCGAGGCGAGGATCACGGCCTCGTTCTCCTCCGAGCCGAAGGTCTTGCGCTCACCGACCTCGTTGACGACGAGCAGGTCGCACCCCTTGCGGCGGAGCTTCTCGCGGCCGTGGGCGAGCACGTCGTCGGTCTCCGCCGCGAAGCCGACGACGACCTGGCCGGGCAGGGCGCGGTCGGCGGAGAGCTCGGCGAGGATGTCGGGGTTGCGGACCAGCTCGACGGTGGGCGCCCCGCCGTCGTCCTTCTTCTTGATCTTCCCCGAGGCGTAGACGGCGGGGCGGAAGTCGGCGACGGCGGCGGCCATGACCACGGCGTCGGCGTCGGCCGCCGCCTTGAGGACGGCCTCGCGGAGCTGGACGGCGGTGCCGACGTGCACGACGTCGACGCCGGCCGGGTCGGGGATGCCGGTGTTGGCCTCGACGAGGGTGACCCGCGCGCCCCGGGCGGCGGCGGCCCTGGCGAGGGCGTATCCCTGCTTGCCGGAGGAGCGGTTGCCGAGGTAGCGGACGGGGTCCAGGGGCTCGCGGGTGCCGCCGGCGCTGACGACGACATGGCGCCCGGCGAGGTCCGGCGCGGCGGTGCCGCGGGCGAGGATCCGGCGGCAGACCTCGAAGATCTCGGCGGGGTCCGGGAGGCGGCCCTTGCCGGTGTCGACGCCGGTGAGCCGGCCGACGGCGGGCTCGATGACGACGGCGCCGCGGCGGCGCAGGGTGGCCACGTTCTCCTGGGTCGCCGGGTGCTCCCACATCTCGGTGTGCATGGCGGGCGCGAAGACCACCGGACAGCGGGCGGTGAGCAGGGTGTTGGTGAGGAGGTCGTCCGCGAGGCCGTGGGCGGCCTTGGCGAGCATGTCGGCGGTGGCCGGGGCGACGACGACCAGGTCGGCGGCCTGCCCGATGCGGACGTGCGGCACCTCGTGGACGGTCTCCCACACCTCGGTGGAGACCGGGTTGCCGGAGAGGGCGGACCAGGTCGCCGCGCCGACGAAGTGGAGGGCGGCGTCGGTCGGGACGACGCGGACGTCGTGGCCGGACTCGGTCAGCCGCCGCAGCAGCTCGCAGGCCTTGTAGGCGGCGATGCCGCCGCTCACGCCCAGGACGACCCTCGGCTTCGTCACCACTGTCACTCCCCGCGACTCCCCGTGCTCCGATGCGTACGACTCCATGAGACACCACAGGCCCGGCGGTCGTGCCGCCGGGCCTGGGATGACGAACGTGACGCGCTTACTGAGCCGGACCCTCGATGGCCTCGGACGTCAGCAGGCCCGCGTTGATCTCGCGCAGGGCGATCGAGAGCGGCTTCTCGTGGACGTGGGTGTCGACGAGGGGGCCCACGTACTCCAGCAGGCCCTCACCGAGCTGCGAGTAGTACGCGTTGATCTGACGCGCGCGCTTGGCCGCGTAGATCACGAGGCTGTACTTCGAGTCCGTGGCCTCGAGCAGCTCGTCGATCGGCGGGTTGATGATGCCCTCGGGCGCGGTGATGGAAGAGGACACGCTCTACCTTCCGAAGATGGATAAAAGATCAGACTACGTGCATCAACGTTAGCAGCTCGCGCGCCACGTCCTCGACGGAGGTGTTGACGAGGGTGGTGTCGAACTCCGCCTCGGCGGCCAGTTCGACCTTGGCGGCGGCCAGTCGGCGCTCGATGACCTCGGGCGACTCGGTGCCGCGGCCGGTCAGCCGGCGGACCAGCTCCTCCCAGCTCGGCGGAGCGAGGAAGACCAGCTGGGAGTCGGTCATGGACTCCTTGACCTGGCGGGCGCCCTGGAGGTCGATCTCCAGGAGGACGGGCTCGCCGGCCTCCAGGCGGTCGAGGACCGCACGGCGGGGGGTGCCGTAGCGGTTGCCCGCGAACTCGGCCCATTCGAGGAGCTCACCGTTGGCGACCAGCTTGTCGAACTCGTCGTCCGTGACGAAGAAGTACTGGACGCCGTGCTGCTCGCCCGGGCGGGGCTTCCGTGTCGTGGCCGACACCGAGAGCCAGACCTCGGGGTGGACCTTGCGCATATGAGCGACGACCGTGCTCTTGCCGACCCCGGAGGGGCCGGAGAGCACGGTCAGTCGCGGACGTGCCTCTGCTGCCATGCAGCGATTATTCCAGTGGTTCGCCCCCGCTCGCGCAGCAAGGACGCCCGGTGCCGGAAATGTACCGAAAGGTCAGGCGCCGGTGCTGCCGAACTCGCGCTCCAGGGAGGCGATCTGGTTGGAGCCGAGACCTCGGACACGGCGGCTCTCGGAGATGCCGAGCCGCTCCATGATCTGCTTGGCGCGGACCTTGCCCACGCCCGGCAGGGACTCAAGGAGCGCGGAGACCTTCATCTTGCCGATGACGTCGTTCTCCTGGCCCTGCTTGATGACCTCGTGGAGGGAGGCGCCGGAGTGCTTGAGTCGATTCTTGACCTCGGCCCGCTCCCGGCGAGCCGCGGCGGCCTTTTCGAGCGCGGCTGCGCGCTGTTCAGGGGTAAGGGGCGGAAGAGCCACGCCTACGTCACCTCGGATGTCGAACTGTCGGATACGGACCGGTGAGGAACCTAGTCGCCCCCACACCAGTGGAGCAACGATCAACGCAGTGCCCGTTGAACGCCCGCTCTGCTCCGGAGACTAGCGGCCGAGACCGCTCCAGTCAGCGAGAACAGCGGAAAAGTCCTGGTCAGCATCGACCGACCAGGACTTTCCAGGCATAACGACCGGGTTTTGAGCCAACTTTTCGTCCAGGAGTGAGACGGACCACCCCGGCGCCGCCGATCCGCTCCGACCTGCGGAATTGCCTCGGGACCCGGATCAGGCGCCGACGGCGGCCCGGATCTCGTCCGCGTACCGCTCGGCGGAGGCGCGCAGCGCGGCGGCGTCGGGACCGTGCCGCAGGACGCCCCGGCTGACGTTCGGGACGACGTTGCGGACGGCGGCGCCGAAGACGGCCGGGAGATCCGCGGGAGTGGCTCCCTGCGCGCCGATGCCCGGGGCGAGGAGGGGGCCGTTGATGTCCAGGTCGACGGAGGACAGGTCGCCCAGGGTCGCGCCGACGACCGCGCCGAAGGAACCCATCGGGGTCTCCCCCGCGTTCTCCTCCGCCAGGTGGGCGAGCATCGTCGCGCCGATCGTCCGGCCGTCCTCGCGCACGGCCCGCTGGACCTCGGCCCCCTCCGGGTTGGAGGTGAGGGCCAGGACGAAGAGTCCGGCGCCGGACTCGCGGGCCAGGTCCACGGCCGGCTTCAGGGAGCCGTAGCCGAGGTACGGGGAGACCGTGAGCGCGTCGGAGAAGAGGGGCGCGTCCTTGCGCAGGAAGGTCTCCGCGTAGGCGGCCATGGTGGAGCCGATGTCCCCGCGCTTGGCGTCCATGACGACCAGGCCGCCGGCTTCCCGCAGGTCCGCGACGGCCCGTTCCAGGACGGCGATGCCGCGCGAGCCGAAGCGCTCGAAGAAGGCGCACTGGGGCTTGAAGACGGCCACGGTGCCGGCCAGGGCCTCCACCACGGTGAAGGTGAAGCGCTCCAGACCCGCCACGTCGTCCGCGAGGCCCCAGGAGTCCAGCAGGGCGGCGTGCGGGTCGATGCCGACGCAGAGGGGGCCGCGCTCGTCCATGGCGGCGCGCAGACGGGTACCGAACGAGAGGGTCATGCGGTGGCCTTTCGGGTGTCGGCGCCGACGGCCTCGGCGAGGGTGGCGTACGGGGAGGCGGCGAGGCGCGCGGCGAGGCCCTTGTGGATCGCGCGGGCGTAGAAGGGGCCCTCGTAGATGAAGGCGCTGTAGCCCTGGATCAGCGTGGCACCGGCGAGGATGCGCTGCCAGGCGTCCTCGGCGTTCTCGATGCCGCCGACGCCGACGAGGACCATCCGGTCGCCCACGCGGGCGTACAGGCGGCGCAGGACCTCCAGGGAGCGGGCCTTCACCGGGGCGCCGGAGAGGCCGCCGGTCTCCTGGACGAGGGCCGGGTCCGACGTCAGGCCGAGGCCCTCACGGGCGATGGTGGTGTTGGTGGCGATGATGCCGTCGAGGCCGAGTTCCAGGGCCAGGTCGGCGACGGCGTCCACGTCCTCGTCGGCGAGGTCGGGGGCGATCTTGACGAGGAGCGGGACCCGGCGGTCGGTGACCGTGCGGTCGGCCGCCTCGCGCACCGCGGTGAGCAGGGGGCGCAGGGATTCGGTGGCCTGGAGGTTGCGCAGGCCGGGGGTGTTCGGGGAGGAGACGTTGACGACGAGGTAGTCGGCGTGGCGGGCCAGCCGCTCGGCGGACTTCACGTAGTCGGCGGTGGCCTCCGTCTCGGGCACGACCTTGGTCTTGCCGATGTTGACGCCGACGACGGTCCGGAAGACGGGCCGGCGGGCGGCGAGGCGGGCGGCGACGGCGGCCGAGCCGTCGTTGTTGAAGCCCATGCGGTTGATCAGGGCGCGGTCCTGGACGAGCCGGAACAGGCGCTTGCGGGGGTTGCCGGGCTGGGGCTCGCCGGTGACCGTGCCGATCTCGACGTGGTCGAAGCCGAGCATGGCCATGCCGTCGATGGCGACGGCGTTCTTGTCGAAGCCGGCGGCGAGGCCGAAGGGGCCGTGCATGCGCAGCCCCAGGGCCTCGGTGCGCAGCTCCTTGTACCGGGGGGCGAGCGCGGCGGCGGCGAAGGTGCGCAGCACCGGGGTGCGGGCGGCGAGCCGGATCCAGCGGAAGGCCAGGTGGTGGGCCTTCTCGGGGTCCATGCGCTTGAAGACGAGGTCGAAGAAGAACTTGTACATGGGGTCGCTCCAGGTCATGACGAGGGGGACACCGCAGGTCTGCCGGTGTCCCCCTCCTCGTACGGGCTGCTAGTCGCGGGCCGCGGTCAGGTGCTCCGCGTGCTCCTGGAGCGAGCGGACGCCCACGTCACCGTGGTTGAGGGCGTCGATGCCCTGGACGGCCGCGGCGAGCGCCTGGACCGTGGTGAGGCACGGGACGCCGCGCGAGACCGCCGCGGTACGGATCTCGTAGCCGTCGAGGCGGCCGCCGGTGCCGTACGGGGTGTTGACGATCAGGTCGACCTGGCCGTCGTGGATGAGCTGGACGATGGTCTTCTCACCGCCCGGGCCCTCGCCCTCGCTGAGCTTGCGCACGACGGTGGCGTTGATGCCGTTGCGCTTGAGGACCTCGGCGGTGCCGGAGGTGGCGAGCAGCTCGAAGCCGTGGGCGACGAGCTCGCGGGCCGGGAAGATCATCGAGCGCTTGTCGCGGTTGGCGACGGAGATGAACGCGCGGCCCTTGGTGGGCAGCGGGCCGTAGGCGCCGGCCTGCGACTTGGCGTAGGCCGTGCCGAAGACCGCGTCGATGCCCATGACCTCGCCGGTGGAGCGCATCTCCGGGCCGAGGACGGTGTCGACGCCGCGGCCGTGCACGTCGCGGAAGCGCGACCACGGCATCACGGCCTCCTTGACGGAGATCGGCGCGTCGAGCGGCAGGGTGCCGCCGTCGCCGTTCCTCGGCAGCAGGCCCTCGGCGCGCAGCTCGGCGATGGTGGCGCCCAGCGAGATGCGGGCGGCGGCCTTCGCGAGCGGCACGGCGGTGGCCTTCGAGGTGAAGGGCACGGTCCGGGAGGCGCGCGGGTTGGCCTCCAGGACGTACAGGATGTCGCCGGCCATGGCGAACTGGATGTTGATCAGACCGCGGACGCCGACGCCCTTGGCGATGGCCTCGGTGGAGGCGCGCAGGCGCTTGATGTCGTGGCCGCCGAGGGTGATCGGGGGCAGGGCGCAGGCCGAGTCGCCGGAGTGGATGCCGGCCTCTTCGATGTGCTCCATGACGCCGCCGAGGTAGAGCTCCTCGCCGTCGTAGAGCGCGTCGACGTCGATCTCGATGGCGTCGTCGAGGAAGCGGTCCACCAGGACCGGCCGGGTGGGGCTGATCTCGGTGGACTCCGCGATGTACGACTCCAGACGGGCCTCGTCGTACACGATCTCCATGCCGCGCCCGCCGAGCACGTACGAGGGACGCACGAGCACGGGGTAGCCGATCTCGTCGGCGATGGCCTTGGCGCCGGCGAAGGTGGTCGCGGTGCCGTGCTTGGGGGCGGGCAGGCCGGCCTCGGCGAGGACCCGGCCGAAGGCGCCGCGGTCCTCGGCGGCGTGGATGGCCTCCGGGGAGGTGCCGACGACGGGGACGCCGTTGTCCTTGAGGGCCTGCGAGAGGCCGAGCGGGGTCTGGCCGCCGAGCTGGACGACGACGCCGGCGATCGGGCCCGCGAGGGACTCGGCGTGGACGATCTCCAGGACGTCCTCCAGGGTGAGCGGCTCGAAGTAGAGCCGGTCGGAGGTGTCGTAGTCGGTGGAGACGGTCTCGGGGTTGCAGTTGACCATCACGGTCTCGTAGCCCGCGTCGCTCAGGGCGAAGGAGGCGTGGACGCAGGAGTAGTCGAACTCGATGCCCTGGCCGATGCGGTTCGGGCCGGAGCCGAGGATGATCACGGCGGGCTTCTCGCGCGGCGCGACCTCGCTCTCCTCGTCGTAGGACGAGTAGAAGTACGGGGTCTTCGCGGCGAACTCGGCGGCGCAGGTGTCGACCGTCTTGTAGACCGGGCGGACGCCGAGGGCGTGCCGGACCTCACGGACGACGTCCTCGCGCAGGCCGCGGATCTCCGCGATCTGGGCGTCGGAGAAGCCGTGGCGCTTGGCCTCGGAGAGCAGCTCGGGGCCGAGCTTCTCGGCGGCGGCCAGCTCGTCGGCGATCTCCTTGATGAGGAACAGCTGGTCGACGAACCACGGGTCGATCTTCGTGGCCTCGAAGACCTCCTCGGGCGTGGCGCCGGCCCGGATGGCCTGCATCACCGTGTTGATGCGGCCGTCGGTCGGCCGGACCGCGTCGCGCAGCAGCTCGGCCTTGTCGCCGGGCTCGCCGGTGAAGGCGAACTGGGAGCCCTTCTTCTCCAGGGAGCGCAGGGCCTTCTGGAGCGCCTCGGTGAAGTTGCGGCCGATCGCCATGGCCTCGCCGACCGACTTCATGGTCGTGGTCAGCGTGGAGTCGGCGGAGGGGAACTTCTCGAAGGCGAAGCGGGGAGCCTTGACGACGACGTAGTCGAGGGTGGGCTCGAACGACGCCGGGGTCTTCTCCGTGATGTCGTTCGGGATCTCGTCCAGCGTGTAGCCGACGGCCAGCTTGGCGGCGATCTTGGCGATCGGGAAGCCGGTGGCCTTGGAGGCGAGCGCGGAGGAGCGGGAGACGCGCGGGTTCATCTCGATGACGATGATCCGGCCGTCGGCGGGGTTGACCGCGAACTGGATGTTGCAGCCGCCGGTGTCGACGCCGACCTCGCGGATGATCGCGATGCCGATGTCACGCAGCCGCTGGTACTCGCGGTCGGTGAGGGTCATCGCCGGGGCGACGGTGATGGAGTCGCCGGTGTGGACGCCCATCGGGTCGAAGTTCTCGATGGAGCAGACGACCACGACGTTGTCGTTCTTGTCGCGCATCAGCTCCAGCTCGTACTCCTTCCAGCCGAGGATGGACTCCTCCAGGAGCACCTCGGTGGTCGGGGAGAGCGTGAGGCCCTGGCCGGCGATGCGGCGCAGCTCCTCCTCGTCGTGGGCGAAGCCGGAGCCGGCGCCGCCCATGGTGAAGGAGGGGCGGACGACGACGGGGTAGCCGCCGAGGGTCTCGACGCCCTTGAGGACGTCGTCCATGGAGTGGCAGATGACCGAGCGGGCGGATTCGCCGTAACCGATCTTGGCCTTGACGGCCTCGACGACGCCCTTGAAGAGGTCGCGGTCCTCGCCCTTGTGGATGGCCTCCACGTTGGCGCCGATGAGCTCGACGCCGTACTTCTCCAGGACGCCCTGCTCGTGCATGGAGATCGCGGTGTTGAGCGCGGTCTGGCCGCCGAGGGTCGGCAGGAGGGCGTCGGGGCGCTCCTTGGCGATGATCTTCTCGACGAACTCGGGGGTGATCGGCTCGACGTAGGTGGCGTCGGCGATCTCCGGGTCGGTCATGATCGTCGCCGGGTTGGAGTTGACCAGGATGACCCGCAGGCCCTCGGCCTTGAGGACGCGGCACGCCTGGGTGCCGGAGTAGTCGAACTCGGCGGCCTGGCCGATGACGATCGGGCCGGAGCCGATGACCAGGACGGACTGGATATCGGTGCGCTTAGGCACGCTCGGCCTCCATCAGGGATACGAAGCGGTCGAAGAGGTACGCGGCGTCGTGCGGGCCGGCGGCCGCCTCAGGGTGGTACTGGACGGAGAAGGCGGGCCGGTCGAGCAGCCGCAGGCCTTCCACGACGTTGTCGTTCAGGCACACGTGGGAGACCTCGGCGCGCCCGAAGGGGGTGTCGGAGACCGTGTCGAGGGGCGCGTCGACGGCGAAGCCGTGGTTGTGCGCGGTGACCTCGACCTTGCCGGTGGTGCGGTCCTGGACGGGCTGGTTGATGCCCCGGTGGCCGTACTTCAGCTTGTAGGTGCCGAAGCCGAGCGCGCGGCCGAGGATCTGGTTGCCGAAGCAGATGCCGAAGAGGGGGGTCTCTCGGCGCAGGACCTCCTGCATGAGGGCGACGGGGCCGTCGGCGGTCGCCGGGTCGCCGGGGCCGTTGGAGAAGAACACGCCGTCGGGCTCCACGGCGTAGACGTCCTCGGCGGTGGCGGTGGCGGGCAGCACGTGGACCTCGATGCCGCGCTCGGCCATCCGGTGCGGGGTCATGCCCTTGATGCCGAGGTCGACGGCGGCGACGGTGAACTTCTTCTCACCGATCGCGGGGACGACGTACGCCTCCTTGGTGGCGACCTCGGCGGAGAGGTCGGCGCCCTTCATCTGGGGCTGTGCCTGGACCTGGGCGAGCAGTTCCCCGTCGCCGCGCACGGCGTCGCCGGAGAAGATGCCGACGCGCATGGCGCCGCGCTCGCGCAGGTGGCGGGTGAGGGCGCGGGTGTCCACGCCGGAGATGCCGACGACGCCCTGGCGCTCCAGCTCCTCGTCGAGGGTGCGGGTGGCGCGCCAGTTGGAGGGGACGCGGGCGGGGTCGCGGACGACGTAGCCCGAGACCCAGATGCGGCCGGACTCGGGGTCCTCGTCGTTGACGCCGGTGTTGCCGACGTGCGGGGCGGTCATGACCACGACCTGGCGGTGGTACGACGGGTCGGTGAGGGTCTCCTGGTAGCCGGACATGCCGGTGGAGAACACGGCCTCGCCGAAGGTCTCCCCCACGGCCCCGTAGGCGCGGCCGCGGAAGATGCGGCCGTCCTCCAGGACGAGTACGGCGGGAACCCTGGTTCCCCTGGTGGAGGTCGTCATCGTGCGATGCCTTCCGTCGTGCTTACGGGGTTCATGGAGTTGAGGGCCTCGACCCAGGCGGTGTGCTCGGCCGCCCGGTCGGAGCGGAAACCGGAGTCGAGCAGCTTCCCGCCGTGCTCCCAGGTGACGATCAGGAGCCCGCCCTCGGCGAGGACCTTGCCGGCGATGCCCTTGTCGAGGCGGGCCTCGCGCAGGGCGGCGGCGGGGATGAGGAAGTCGGACGCCCCGGGGCGCACGACCGAGATCCCGGCGTCGGTGAGCGTGAGCTCGGCCCGGCTGCGGGTGCCCAGTCCGTGGGCCACGATCCGGTCGAGCCACTGTCCGGCGGTCGTGGAGCCGTGGTAGCGCCCGCTGAGGGTCAGTGTCGCCTCGCCGGGGCTCTCCGGCAGCGCGGGGAGCGGCGGCAGGTCCGACTGGAGGCTGCCGCGCCACTTCCATCCCTGGCGCATGAGCCAGTAGACGAAGGCGATGAAGAGCAGCAGTCCGGCGACCCAGCCGAGCCGCGCGGCCCAGTCGGTCACCTCCGCCGACTTCTGTTCGGCGGTCTCCGCAGTCTGTGCGGCGAGGGTGATGAGTGGTGTCACGCCAGCTTCCCGTCCACGAGCGTTGCCCGGCCCCGCAGGAAGGTGTGGGTGACGCGTCCCGGCAGCTCGCGGCCCTCGTAGGGGGTGTTGCGGCTGCGGGAGGCGAAGCCCGCGGGGTCCACGACACCACGGTATGCCGGATCGACCAGCGTGAGGTTCGCGGGCTCACCAGCCGAGACGGGCCGGCCGTGGCCGCGGGCCCGGCCGATGCGGGCGGGGGCGAAGGACATGCGGTCGGCGACGCCCGCCCAGTCGAGCAGACCGGTCTCCACCATCGTCCGCTGGACGACGGAGAGGGCGGTCTCCAGGCCGACCATGCCCATGGCGGCGGCGGCCCACTCGCAGTCCTTGTCCTCGTGCGGGTGCGGGGCGTGGTCGGTGGCGACGATGTCGATGGTGCCGTCGGCGAGGGCCTCGCGCAGGGCGAGCACGTCACGCTCGGTGCGCAGCGGCGGGTTGACCTTGTAGACCGGGTTGTACGTGCGGACCAGCTCGTCCGTGAGGAGGAGGTGGTGCGGGGTGACCTCGGCGGTGACGTCGATGCCGCGGGACTTGGCCCAGCGGACGATCTCGACGGAGCCGGCGGTGGAGAGGTGGCAGATGTGGACGCGGGAGCCGACGTGCTCGGCGAGGAGGACGTCGCGCGCGATGATCGACTCCTCGGCGACGGCCGGCCAGCCGCCGAGACCGAGCTCGGCGGAGACGATGCCCTCGTTCATCTGGGCGCCCTCGGTGAGGCGCGGCTCCTGGGCGTGCTGGGCGACGACGCCGCCGAAGGCCTTCACGTACTCCAGGGCGCGGCGCATGATGACCGCGTCGTCGACGCACTTGCCGTCGTCGGAGAAGACGGTGACGCCGGCGGCGGAGTCGTGCATGGCGCCGAGCTCGGCGAGCTTCTTGCCCTCCAGGCCGACGGTGACGGCGCCGATGGGCTGCACGTCGCAGTAGCCGGACTGCCGGCCGAGGCGCCAGACCTGCTCGACGACGCCGGCGGTGTCGGCGACGGGGAAGGTGTTGGCCATGGCGAAGACGGCGGTGTAGCCGCCGGAGGCCGCGGCGCGGGTGCCGGTGAGGACGGTCTCGGAGTCCTCGCGGCCGGGCTCGCGCAGGTGGGTGTGGAGGTCGACCAGGCCGGGCAGCAGGATCCGGCCGGCGGCCTCGATCACCTCGGCGCCCTCGGCGGACAGGCCGGTGCCCACGGCCTCGATGGTCTCGCCGTCGATCAGGACGTCCTGCGGCTCACCGCCCAGGATCTGCGCACCGCGGATCAGGATCTTGCTCATGGTCACTTGCTCTCCTCGGTACGGGCGGGGGTGGTGGGGGCGGGCTCGGAGCCACCGAGCAGCAGGTAGAGGACGGCCATGCGGATGGAGACGCCGTTGGCGACCTGCTCGACGACCGTGCAGCGGTCGGAGTCGGCGACCTCGGCGGTGATCTCCATGCCGCGGACCATGGGACCGGGGTGCATGACGACGGCGTGCTCGGGCATCTTCGCCATGCGGTCGCCGTCGAGGCCGTAGCGGCGCGAGTACTCGCGCTCGGTGGGGAAGAAGGCGGCGTTCATCCGCTCGCGCTGCACCCGGAGCATCATGACCGCGTCGGACTTGGGCAGCACGCTGTCGAGGTCGTAGCTGATCTCGCAGGGCCAGGTCTCGACGCCGACGGGGACGAGGGTGGGCGGGGCCACCAGGGTGACCTCGGCGCCGAGGGTGTGCAGCAGGTCGACGTTGGAGCGGGCGACGCGGCTGTGCAGGATGTCGCCGACCAGGGTGATGCGCTTGCCGGCGAGGTCCCGGCCGAGGCCCGCGTCGCGGCCGACGAGGCGGCGGCGCATGGTGAAGGCGTCCAGGAGGGCCTGGGTGGGGTGCTGGTGGGTGCCGTCGCCCGCGTTGATGACGGGGGCGTCGATCCAGCCGGAGGTGGCGAGCCGGTAGGGGGCGCCGGAGGCGCTGTGCCGGATGACGACGGCGTCGACCCCCATGGCCTCCAGGGTCTGCGCGGTGTCCTTCAGGGACTCGCCCTTGGAGACGCTGGACCCCTTGGCGGCGAAGTTGATCACGTCGGCGGAGAGGCGCTTCTCGGCGGCCTCGAAGGAGATCCGGGTCCGCGTGGAGTCCTCGAAGAAGAGGTTGCAGATCGTCCGGCCGCGCAGGGTCGGCAGCTTCTTGATCGGCCGGTCGCCCACCCGGGCCATCTCCTCGGCGGTGTCGAGGATGAGGACGGCGTCGTCGCGGGTGAGGTCGGCGGCCGAGATGAGGTGACGCATCATCGGGGGTGTCTCTCCGGTGTCGGGAGGTATGAGGGCATGCCGGGGCGCAGGGATGGGCCCCGGCCCCGTGGGGAAGCCGGTCCGGTTCAGGAGGCGGGCTGCGAACCGAGCAGCACGGTGTCGCGGCCGTCCTCCTCGGAGAGCTGCACCTTGACCGTCTCCCGCAGCGACGTGGGGAGGTTCTTGCCGACGTAGTCGGCGCGGATCGGGAGTTCGCGGTGGCCGCGGTCGACGAGGACCGCGAGCTGGACGGCGCGCGGGCGGCCGATGTCGCCGAGGGCGTCGAGCGCGGCGCGGATGGTGCGCCCCGAGAAGAGGACGTCGTCGACGAGGACGACGAGACGGCCGTCGACGCCCTCGCCGGGGATCTCGGTGCGGCCGATGGCGCGGGCGGGCTTCATCCGCAGGTCGTCCCGGTACATGGTGATGTCGAGGGAGCCGACCGGGATCTTGGTGCCGGTGATCGATTCGAGCTTGTCGGCGAGCCGCCGGGCGAGGAAGACGCCGCGGGTGGGAATGCCGAGGAGCACCACGTCGTCGGCGCCCTTGGCGCGCTCGACGATCTCGTGGGCGATACGGGTCAGGACCCGCGCGATGTCGGGGGCCTCGAGAACGGGCCGTGCCGCACCGGTCTGCTGCTGTGCGTCCATGTGAAACGGACCTCCTTCTCCGCCTCACGGGACGGACCTTAAAGGACGTCGGAATTGCGCCGTCCACTCTACCAGGGCCGAACGGTCCCCCTGTCCACGCCCCAGGCGCCACACCGGGCACCGTCCCTCGCGGGGGGTCGGTACGGACCATTCGGCTTGACGGGAAAGAGTAACGCTGCGTAACCTCACAGTGAGTTACCAGCCGCGCGGCGCAGCCGCATGTCGTCACAGCGTCCGGGAGCGTTATGTCCAGCGAATACGCAAAGCAGCTCGGGGCCAAACTCCGCGCCATCCGCACCCAGCAGGGTCTTTCGCTCCACGGGGTGGAGGAGAAGTCCCAGGGCCGCTGGAAGGCCGTCGTGGTCGGCTCGTACGAGCGTGGCGACCGCGCGGTGACCGTGCAGCGTCTGGCGGAGCTGGCGGACTTCTACGGGGTGCCGGTGCAGGAGCTGCTGCCGGGCACGACCCCCGGCGGTGCCGCCGAGCCCCCGCCGAAGCTGGTCCTGGACCTGGAGCGGCTCGCGCACGTCCCCGCGGAGAAGGCCGGCCCGCTCCAGCGCTACGCGGCGACGATCCAGTCGCAGCGCGGCGACTACAACGGCAAGGTGCTGTCGATCCGCCAGGACGACCTGCGCACCCTGGCCGTCATCTACGACCAGTCCCCCTCGGTCCTCACCGACCAGCTGATCAGCTGGGGCGTGCTGGACGCGGACGCGCGCCGCGCGGTCGCCCACGAGGACAACTGACCGCGGCGAGGCCGCGGCCGTCCAGCAGAAACGTGCCGCCGGGCCCGTGGGCGTCGATCGACGTCCACGGGCCCGGCGCTTTTCGTCCGTCCGTTCCCGTCCCCTCACCCGGACGGCGGTACGCGAAGGGGCCCGCAGCACAGGATGCTGCGGGCCCCTTCGCGTACGTTCCGGAGACGACCTAGGCGTCGTCCCGGCGCAGGCGCGGCTTCAAGTCCTTGAAACGCGCGAGGAGGCCGTTGACGAAGGTCGGCGACTCGTCCGTGGAGAACTCCTTGGCGAGCTGCACCGCCTCGTCGATCGCGACCGCGTCCGGCGTGCCGTCCTCCCAGAGGAGCTCGTACGCGCCGAGGCGCACGATGTTCCGGTCGGCGACCGGCATCCGGTCGAGGTCCCAGTCCACCGCGTAGGTCGCGATCAGCTCGTCGATCCGGTCGATGTGCTGGGCGTATCCCTCGACCAGCTGCATGGTGAAGTCGTTCACCGGCGGCTGGCGGTCGTCGGCCCGGTGGTGCCGGACCTGGTCCGCGAGGACTTCCTGCACGGAGGCGCCGCGCTGGTCGGCCTCGAACAGGATCTGGAAGGCCCGCCTGCGGGCCTTGCTCCGGGCGGCCACGGTTAGCTGTTCACCCGGCCGAGGTAGTCACTGGTGCGGGTGTCGACCTTGATCTTCTCACCGGTGGTGATGAAGAGGGGGACCTGGATCTGGTGACCGGTCTCCAGGGTGGCGGGCTTGGTGCCACCGGTGGAGCGGTCGCCCTGGACGCCCGGCTCGGTCTCGGCGACGGTCAGCTCGACCGCGGCCGGCAGCTCGACGTAGAGCACCTCGCCCTCGTGCTGGGCGACCTGGGCGGTGAAGCCCTCGATCAGGAAGTTGGCGGCGTCGCCGACGGCCTTGCGGTCGACCATCAGCTGGTCGTAGGTCTCCATGTCCATGAAGACGAAGTACTCGCCGTCCATGTAGGAGAACTGCATCTCGCGGCGGTCGATGGTGGCCGTGTCGACCTTCACGCCCGCGTTGAAGGTCTTGTCGACGACCTTGCCGGACAGCACGTTCTTGAGCTTGGTGCGCACGAAGGCCGGGCCCTTGCCGGGCTTGACGTGCTGGAACTCGACGACGGACCAGAGCTGGCCGCCTTCGAGCTTGAGCACCATGCCGTTCTTGAGGTCGTTCGTGGAAGCCACGGTTGCGGAATCTCCTGGACTGACGTGGACCCCGGAGGCGTACGCGCCCTACAGCGCGAGCAGCTCCTTGGTCGTGATGGTGAGTAGCTCGGGTCCGCCGTCCGCCTCCTGGCGCACGACGAGCGTGTCATCGATCCGGACTCCGCCCCGGCCCGGGAGGTGGACCCCCGGTTCGACGGTGACCGGCACACAAGCGTCCAGTTTACCCATGGCCGACGGGGACAATTGCGGGTCCTCGTCGATTTCGAGCCCCACACCGTGCCCGGTGAGGGGAACGGCGGTCTCGGCATGGCCCGCCGCGTCCAGGATCTGCCGGGCGGCGCGGTCCACGTCGCGGTATCCGGCGCCGGGGGCGAGGGACTCCCGGCCCGCCCGCTGAGCGGCGAAGACCAGCTCGTACAGCTCGATCTGCCAGTCCGCGGGGGTGGTCCCGATGACGAAGGTGCGGCCGATCTCGCAGCGGTAGCCGCGGTAGTCGGCGCCGAGGCAGACGGAGAGGAAGTCGCCCTCCTCGACGCGCCGGTCGGTGGGCCGGTGGCCCCGGCGGCCGGAGTGCGGGCCCGCCGCGACGGAGGTGGGGAAGGCGGCCCCGTCGGCGCCGTGGTCGACGAGCCGCCGCTCCAGCTCCAGGGCGAGGTGGCGCTCGGTCCTGCCGACCAGGATCGATTCGAGGAGTTCGCCGAGGGCCTGGTCGGCGATCTCGGCGGCGATCCTGAGGCAGGCGATCTCGTCCTCGTCCTTGACGATCCTGAGCTGTTCGACGGCGCAGGCGAGGTCGGTCAGCGGCAGACGCGGGGTGACGGAGCCCATCGCCCGGTGGCGGGCGACGGTGAGGTCGTGCTCCTCGACGGCGAGCGCGTCGGCTCCGGCCCGGCGGGCGAGGTCCACGGCGAGGACCGCCGGGTCGCCGCCACCGGCGGGGAGGACCTGCTGGCGCAGGTGTTCGTCGAGGCGTCCGTCCGCCGGTTCGGCGCCGGGCGCGGTGGGGCGGAGCAGGACGTCCGTGCCGGGCTCCGGCCCGACGAGGAGCACGGCTCCGGGGGGCGCGGCGCCCGTGAGATAGCGGACGTTGGCGGGGCGGGAGACCAGGGCCGCCGGGCTGCCCGCGGCCGCGCTCCGGTCGCGCAGCCGTACACGGCGGTCCGCATACACCTCTGACATGTTTTCGAGCGTACGAGCCCCGGCGCGCTCCGGCCTGTTCTGCGCGGCCGACCGGGGCGGGGCCGCCCCGGACCCACCCCGGGGCGGACGCCGGTCACCAGGCGGGCGGGCTCGCTATCGCACGGGCGAGGACCTCGTCGAGGACGCGGGCCGTGGTCTCCACGTCGTACGTGGAGTTGTCGATGATCGGCAGGCCCGAGCCGTACCAGCCGGCCATCCGGCCGTGGATGGCGGCGACCTCCTCGTCCGAGAGGCGCCGGTTGCCGCTGCGCTCGGCGTTGCGCTCCAGGACGATCTCCAGGCCGGGCAGGAGGACCACGGGCAGCAGTCCGGGGCCGACGTGCCGCTTCCAGCCGCCGAGGCCGACGACGGGGCGGTCGGGGAAGACGGCGTCGTCGAGGATGCAGGAGATGCCGTTGGCGAGGAAGTTCCGGGCGGCGAAACCGCAGGTGCGGCGGGCGAGCCGGTACTGCGCCTCGGAGTTCTCGTTCCATCCGGACTGCGGGTCGGCGAATCCGGAGCAGACCCATTCGCGGACGTCGTCCAGGCTGATGTGCGCGGTCGGCACCCGCCGTCGCTGGGCCCAGTGGCGGGCCACGGTCGTCTTGCCCGCGCCCGCCGGGCCGATCAGCAGGACGGCGAGGGTCGCGGTACCGGTACCGCCCCCGGGTTCGGCGGGCGGCGCGAGGGGCGCGACGGGCGGCAGCGGGACGTGGCCGGTGGGCTCGGCCCGGTGCGGCGACGCGGAGGGAGGCGCGGCCGGCGGCTGCGGTACGGCCCCGGGGACGCCCCAGACCGGTGCGCCCTGAGGCGCCGGCGGCGCGGCCGGGTGAGGCGCCCCGGGGGCACCGGCCTGGACGGCGCGGTGCACGCCGAGGCGGGAGCCGGGACGGGCGGGGGCCGAGGGCGGCGGCGGGGGGACGGGAGGCCGGCCGTCCAAGGACCCACCGGGCCCGTTCACGGGGTCGGGTGCCCGGCCCGACCGCTCGGGCGGTGGCAGCGGGCCCCCCACTGCGTGCTGCATCCGGTGGCACTCCGTCCCGTACGACTGCTGTTCTTCGGTGTCCCGGCGTTCGCGCGGGGACGGCGGAACGTTACCGCCCCGGCCCCCCGCGAGGGGAACGGCCGGGTCCCGCCCGGAGTGCCCGGCTCCGCGCCCGGTCCCACGAGCGCCGTGCCGGACACGGTCGGTCCCGCACCCTCCGCGGCGCGGGGTTCGCGTCCCCCCACCTCTTTGCCCGGACCCGCCCCCTCCATCCCTCAGGCGGACAGTTCCTCGGCGAGGGCCCGCAGCGCGAGCCGGTAGGAGCCGACCCCGAAGCCCGCGACGGTGCCGGTGGCGACGGCCGCGACGACCGAGGTGTGGCGGAACTCCTCGCGGGCGTACGGGTTGGAGATGTGGACCTCGATCAGGGGCGCGGTGCGCTGGGCGGCGGCGTCGCGCATGCCGTACGAGTAGTGCGTGAACGCCCCCGGGTTGAGGACGACCGGGATCGAGCCGTCCGCCGCCTCGTGGAGCCAGCGGATCATCTCGCCCTCGTCGTTCGTCTCCCGGACCTCGACGTCGAAGCCCAGCTCCGCGCCGAGGTTCCGGCAGGACTCGACCAGCCCCTTGTAGGAGGTGGCGCCGTAGATGTCCGGCTCCCGCGAGCCGAGCCGGCCCAGGTTCGGGCCGTTCAGGACGAGGACGCGCCGGCGTCCCGGCTCGCTCACGCGGACACCTCGCCGTACGCCGCGACGAGGACGGCCGGGTCGGGTCCTTCGAGGACGGACGGCTTGCCGAGCCCGTCGAGCACGATGAAGCGCAGCAGGTCCCCGCGGGACTTCTTGTCCACCTTCATGGTCTCCAGGAGCTTGGGCCACTGGTCGCCGCGGTAGGTGAGCGGCAGGCCGACGGACTCCAGGACGCTGCGGTGCCGGTCGGCGGTGGCGTCGTCCAGGCGTCCGGCGAGCCGGCCGAGCTCGGCGGCGAAGACCATGCCCACGGAGACGGCGGCGCCGTGGCGCCACTTGTACCGTTCGTTCTTCTCGATGGCGTGGGCGAGGGTGTGGCCGTAGTTGAGGATCTCGCGGCGGCCGGACTCCTTGAGGTCGCCCGAGACGACCTCCGCCTTGACCTTGACGGAGCGGACGATCAGCTCCGCCGTGTGCGGTCCCGCGGGGGTCCGGGCGGCCTGCGGGTCCTGCTCGATCAGGTCCAGGATCACCGGGTCGGCGATGAAACCGGCCTTGATGATCTCGGCGAGCCCGCTGACGTAGTCGTGGACCGGCAGCGAGTCGAGGGCGGCCAGGTCGCACAGCACACCGGCCGGCGGGTGGAAGGAGCCGACGAGGTTCTTGCCCTCGGCGGTGTTGATGCCGGTCTTGCCGCCGACCGCCGCGTCGACCATGCCGAGGACCGTGGTCGGTACGGCGACCCAGCGCACGCCCCGCAGCCAGGTCGCGGCGACGAAGCCGGCCAGGTCGGTGGTGGCGCCGCCGCCGACGCCCACGATGACGTCGGTGCGGGTGAAGCCGGTCTGGCCGAGCGCCTTCCAGCAGTAGGCGGCGACCTCGGCGGTCTTCGCCTCCTCGGCGTTGGGCACCTGGATGGCGACGGCCTCGTACCCCTGGTCGGCGAGGTCCTGGCGGAGCGCCTCGCCGGTCTCGGCCAGGGCCTCCGGGTGGATCACGGCGACCCGCCTGGCCCGGTCCCCGATGAGGGTGGGGAGCTCGCCGAGCAGCTGCCGGCCGACCAGCACCTCGTACGGGTCGGTGCCCGCGCTGCCCGCGACGTGGATGCGGGTGACGTCCTGCTCCGTGGTCATGCGTCCTTCTTCAGTTCCAGTGCCGAGAGGACCGCGTCCGCGACCTCCTCGGGGGTCCGCTCGTCGGTGGCGACGACGACCCGGGCGACTTCGGTGTACAGGTGGCGGCGGGCCTCCATCAGCTCGCGCCACTGTCGGCGCGGGTTGACGGCGAGCAGCGGCCGGGCGGTGTTGAGCCCCACCCGGCGTACGGCCTCCTCGACGTCCATGGAGAGGTACGCGACGGGCAGCCCGGCCAGCAGGGCCCGGGTCCCGGCGTCCAGGACCGCGCCACCGCCGAGGGCGAGGACGCCCTCGTGCTCGGCGAGCGCCGCGGCGACGGCGGCCCGCTCCAGGGCGCGGAAGTGTTCCTCGCCGTCCTCGACGAAGATGTCGGAGATCTCCCGGCCCTCGGCGGCGACGATGTCGGCGTCGGTGTCCCGGTAGGGCGCGCCGAGCCGTTCGGCGAGGAGCGCGCCCACCGTGGACTTGCCGGAGCCCATGGGCCCGACGAGGACGACCAGCGGCCCGCCGGTCACCGGATGTGCAGGTGGTCGAGGTACGACCGGACGTTGCGGCGGGTCTCGGGGACCGAGTCGCCGCCGAACTTCTCCAGCACGGCGTCGGCGAGGACCAGGGCGACCATGGCCTCGGCGACGATGCCCGCGGCCGGGACGGCGCAGACGTCGGAGCGCTGGTGGTGGGCGGCGGCGGCCTCGCCGGTGGCGACGTCGACGGTGGCGAGGGCGCGGGGGACGGTCGCGATGGGCTTCATCGCGGCGCGCACGCGCAGCAGCTCGCCGGTGGACAGGCCGCCCTCGGTGCCGCCGGAGCGGCCGGAGGTGCGCCGGATGCCCTCGTCGGTCCGCACGATCTCGTCGTGGGCCTTCGATCCGGGTACGCGGGCGAGGTCGAAGCCGTCGCCGACCTCGACGCCCTTGATGGCCTGGATGCCCATGAGCGCGGCGGCGAGCCGGGCGTCGAGGCGGCGGTCCCAGTGGACGTGGGAACCGAGGCCGACGGGGACGCCGTAGGCCAGGACCTCGACGACGCCGCCGAGGGTGTCGCCGTCCTTGTGGGCCTGGTCGATCTCCGCGACCATCGCCTTGCTCGCGTCGGCGTCGAGGCAGCGGACCGGGTCGGCGTCGAGCTTCTCGACGTCGGCGGGGGTCGGGTACACGCCGTAGGGGGCCTTGGCGGCGGCCAGCTCCACGACGTGGCTGACGATCTCGATGCCGGCGGCCTCCTTGAGGAAGGAGCGGGCGACGGCGCCGAGGGCGACGCGGGCGGCGGTCTCCCGGGCGCTGGCGCGCTCCAGGATCGGCCGGGCCTCGTCGAAGCCGTACTTCTGCATGCCGGCGAGGTCGGCGTGGCCGGGGCGGGGGCGGGTGAGCGGCGCGTTGCGGCCGGTCTCCTTGAGCTCCGACGGGTCGACCGGGTCGGCCGACATGACCTTCTCCCACTTGGGCCACTCGGTGTTGCCGACCATGACGGCGATCGGGGAGCCGAGGGAGAGGCCGTGCCGGACGCCGCCGAGGAAGGTGATCTCGTCCTGCTCGAACTTCATCCGGGCGCCGCGCCCATATCCGAGGCGCCGCCGCGCGAGGTGGTCGGCCACCAGCTCAGTGGTGACCGGGACACCGGCGGGAAGACCCTCAAGGGTCGCGACCAGCGCGGGTCCGTGGGATTCCCCAGCGGTCAGCCAACGCAACCTGCTCAACGATGCTCCTCATGCTCGCGCCTGGGCACTGCGACGGCGCGGCCGGGTGCGCGGCCCTGGCCCGCCACCTCAGATCCTCCCACGTCCGGGGCGTCCCCTTGGTCCCGGTCCAGCTGTCGGACGCGCGTCTCAGCTTCCGGTTCGGCCGGGGCGGGGTCGACCGAGCCGGCCGAACGGGCCCTGCGGGACCGCACGGCTCCGTAGGCGAGGGCCCCGCAGCCGAGGGCGAGGACGGTCCAGCGCGCCCAGGCCGGAACGTCGCTGAAGAACCCCACGTACAGAAAACGCGCCAGATCGAGGCCCGCGTCCCACTTCGACGCCAGCACCATGTCCTCGCCCATGTCCCCTGTGTCCCCCCAAGTCCTTCGCTTTCGTGCCGCCGCCCGTCAGCGGGCGGCCAGTGCCCGCTCCCCCGCCGCGCGCATCGCGGCGAGCGGCGCGCGCGGGACGCCCGTCATCTGTTCGACCTGGAGGACCGCCTGGTGGACCAGGAGGTCGAGGCCGCCGACCACCTTGCCGCCGCGCTCGGTCCAAGCGGCGGCCAGCGGTGTCGGCCACGGGTCGTACAGGACGTCGAAAAGGGTGCCCACCCGGTCGGGCACCTCCCCGGCGAGGGCGTTGGTGGTGCCGGCCGGGGTGGTCGCGACGACCAGCGGCGCGGTGAAGGCCTCGGCCGCGCGTTCCCAGTCGGCCGTACGGACCTCCACGCCGAGGCGCTCGCCCCAGCCGCGCATCTCCTCGGCGCGGGCCTCGCTCCGTACGTAGGCCGTGACGGGGCCCGCGCAGACGCGGGCCAGCGCGGCGAGGGCGGAGGAGGCGGTGGCGCCGGCGCCGAGGACGGCCGCCGACTCCACCTTCTCGACGCCCCGCTCGCGCAGGGCGGCGATCATGCCGGGGATGTCTGTGTTGTCACCGACCGTGCGCCCGTCCGCACGGAACACCACCGTGTTGACCGCCTCCACGGAGGCCGCCGTGTCGCTGATCCCGTCCAGGAGCGGGATGATCGCCCGCTTGAGCGGCATGGTCAGCGAGAGGCCGGCCCAGGTGTCGTCGAGCTCGGCGACGAAGCCGGGCAGTGCCGCCTCGTCCACCTCGAAGCGGTCGTAGGACCAGTCCCCCAGGCCGAGCGCCTCGTACGCGGCCCGGTGGAGGACCGGGGAGAGCGAGTGGGCGATCGGCGAACCGAGGACGGCCGCGCGGCGGCGCGTCTCACTGGTTCGTGCTGGCATTGAACTTGTCCTTCAGGATCAGGAATTCGGCGTGCGTCTTGGCGAACTCGGTCTTGTTCATGCCGTCCGTGGCCACGAAGTAGATCCAGCCGTCCTTCGTGGGGTCGAGCATGGCGGCGAGTGCCTCGTTGCCCGGGTTGCCGATGGGGCCGGGCGGCAGACCCTTGTGCTTGTAGGTGTTGTACGGGTCGGTGTTGGTGTTGGCTTCCTTCTCCGAGATCTTGATCTCGGACTGGCCCTTGAGGTAGTTCAGCGTGGAGTCGAACTGGAGGAGCTGGTAGGTCTCCCGGTTGTCGGGCTGGAGGCGGTTGTAGACGACCTCGGCCATCTTGCGGAAGTCGTCGTGCGTCTTGCCCTCGGCCTGCACGAGGCTCGCGACGGTCACCAGGTCCCACGGACTCTTCATGCCGAGCTCCCGGGACTTCGTCTCCAGGTCGAGCTTGGCGTACTCCTGGTTGGCGCGGCTCACCATCTTGCGGAGCGCGTCCTCGGGCTTGCTGCTCTTCGCGACCGGGTAGCTGGCCGGGAAGAGGAAGCCTTCCAGGGGGTCCTTGACGTTCTGGTGCCCCTTGGCCCAGTCGGGCAGGCCGAGCGAGTCCGCCTTGGTGAGGGCGATCTCCCTGGTGGTGCCCGGTTCGAGGTCGAGGCGCTGGTCCAGCCGCTCGTACACCCAGGCGTTGCGCTTGCCCTCGGGAATGATCAGGTTGGCCTGGCTGGCCGCGTTGAGCATGAGGTCGACCGCGCTCTCGGCGGACATCTCCTTCTTCAGCGTGTAGACGCCGGCCTGGATGGTGAGGCCTTTGGGGTGGCGCTGCTGCGCCGAGACGAAGGCGTCGACGCTCTTGACCACACCCTCCTTCTTGAGGATGTTGCCGATGTCGTAGCCGCCGGCGCCCTTGGGGATCTCGACCTGGACCTCGCCGGTGCCCGAGCCCGTGTAATCGGGGGCCTCGCCGAACTGGCCCTGCCAGAACTGGTAGCCGAAGTAGCCGATGCCGCCGACGCCGCCGACGAGGACCGCCGCGACGACCAGGCAGGCGAAGCCGTTCTTGCCCTTGCGCTTCTTGGCCTTGTTGCGGCGCTCACGGTCGTCGCCGCGCGAGCCGCGACCGCCACGGCCCGCGCTTTCGGTCGCGTGGGCCTCGTCGGGGTCGTCGTCCTCGCCGGTGAAGAAGGGGTGACGTTCCTCCTCCGGTCCGGAGTGACGATCGTCCTCCGCCTCCCGGCCGTGCTCCCGCGTCGGCGGTTCCTGCCGCCGACCGGGGGGCTGCGGGGGCGGGTAGGCCTCGGGGGTGCCGTAGAGGTCGGGGTCCTGGCCGCCGTACGGGTCGGCCGGGGGCGCGGTGTACGGCATGGCGGCCTGGCCGGTCTCCCAGGTGCCGTCGTACTGGCGTCCGGGGTCCCCGGGCGTGTCGTAACCGCCGCCCGGGTATCCCGGCTGCTCGTACTGCCGCTGGTCGTCGTAACCCTGCGGCGCGTACTGTTCGTGCTGCGCCTGCTGGTGCAAGTGGTGCTGCTGCTGATGCGCGTGGGACTGCTGCTCGTCCACCGGCTGGTGCTGGTGTTGCTGCTGGTACGGGTCCGGCGCGTAGCCCTGCCCGCCGTCCGGCTGCGCGTACGGATCCTGGTACCCCTGCTGCGGGTAGCCCTGGTCCCCGTGGCCGTACTGCGTCGACTGCTGCGGGTGCGGGTGGTACTGCTGCTGGCCCTCCCACCCCTGGTCCCCGTACAAGGGGTCCGTGGGGTGCCACGGTTCGGAGCCGGGGCTCCGGCCATACTCAGTCATCGATCCCCAAAACAGCCGCGAGGCTTCCGGACGATCCGCCTCTACGTAGTGCGGCAGCTGTTCGAACACCGCCGCATCGCGCGGAACGTTACCGTATCGCGATCAGATGACCACTTCGACGCCCTCACCGGGCGGATTACCTGATACCCGTTCGGACTCAAGAGCGTTCTGCAGGATGATCACAGCGGCGGCCTGGTCGATGACGGAGCGCCCCTTCTTCGCCTTCACTCCGGAGGCGCGCAGTCCGTGGGTCGCGCTCACCGTCGTCATCCGCTCGTCCACCAGCCGGACCGGCACCGGGGCGATGCCCTTGGCCATCTCGCGGGCGAAGGCACGGACCTTGGCCGCGGCCGGGCCCTCCCGCCCGCTGAGCGAGCGGGGCAGGCCCACGACGACCTCGATCGGTTCGTACTCCTCGACGAGCCGGCGGAGCCGCCGGTGGGCGGCCGGGACGTCACGTCCCGGCACGGTCTCCACCGGCGTGGCCAGGACCCCGTCGGGGTCGCACGAGGCGACCCCGATCCGGGCGTCCCCGACGTCGACGGCGAGTCGTCGTCCTCGTCGCATCAGGCCGTTTCCACCACGAGGCGCTCGACGGCGGCGATGGCCTCGCCGACGGCCTCCGGGTTCTGGCCGCCGCCCTGGGCGACGTCCGGCTTGCCGCCGCCACCGCCGCCGAGGGTCTTGGCGGCCGTGCGGACCAGCTCGCCGGCCTTGAGACCGCGCTCGCGGGCGGCCTCGTTGGTGGCGATGACCGTGAGCGGCTTGCCGTTCGCCGTGGTGAAGAGGGCCACGACGGCCGGCCGGTCGGAGGAGATGCGGCCGCGGACGTCCAGGACCAGCTTGCGCAGGTCGTCGGCGCCGGTGCCGTCCGGCACCTGGCCGGTGACCAGGGCGACGCCGCGGATGTCCTTGGCGGACTCGACCAGGCCGGCGGCGGCCTGGAGGACCTTCTCCGCGCGGAACTTCTCGATCTCCTTCTCGGCGTCCTTCAGCTTGCCGAGCATGGTGGAGATCTTCTCCGGCAGCTCCTCGGGGCGGCCCTTGACCAGCTCCTGGAGCTGGGCGACGACCGTGTGCTCCTTGGCGAGGAAGTTGTACGCGTCGACGCCGACGAGGGCCTCGATGCGGCGCACGCCGGAGCCGATGGAGGACTCGCCGAGGAGCTTCACCAGGCCCAGCTGGGCGGTGTTGTGGACGTGCGTACCGCCGCACAGCTCCTTGGAGAAGTCCCCGATGGTGACGACGCGGACCTTCTCGCCGTACTTCTCGCCGAACTCGGCGATGGCGCCCTGGCGCTTGGCCTCGTCGATCGGCATGACCTCGGCGTGCACGTCCAGCTCGCGGGCGAGCACCTCGTTGATCTTCTGCTCGACGTCCATGAGGACCGTGCCGGGGACGGCGTTCGGGGAACCGAAGTCGAAGCGGAAGCGGCCGGGCTGGTTCTCGGAACCGGCCTGGGCGGCCGTCGGGCCGAGGGCGTCGCGCAGCGCCTGGTGGGTCAGGTGGGTGGCCGAGTGGGCGCGGGCGATGGCCCGGCGGCGGCGCACGTCGATGGCGGCGTAGGCGGTGGCGCCCACGGTCACCTCGCCGACCTGCACCGAACCCTTGTGCACGGAGACGCCGGGGACCGGCTGCTGCACGTCGCGGACCTCGATGACGGCGCCGGAGTGCAGCTTGATGCGGCCCTGGTCGGCGATCTGGCCGCCGCCCTCGGCGTAGAACGGGGTGCGGTCGAGGACGACCTCGACCTCGTCGCCCTCGCTGGCGGCCGGCGACGGGACACCGTTGACCAGCAGGCCGACGACGGTGGTCTCGCCCTCGGTGTTGGTGTAGCCGGTGAACTCGGTGGCGCCGGCGGTGTCGGCGATCTCGCGGTACGAGGTGACGTCGGCGTGACCGGTCTTCTTGGCCTGGGCGTCGGCCTTGGCGCGTTCCCGCTGCTCCTTCATCAGGCGCCGGAAGCCGTCCTCGTCCACGGACAGGCCCTGCTCGGCGGCCATCTCCAGGGTGAGGTCGATCGGGAAGCCCCAGGTGTCGTGGAGCAGGAACGCCTTGTCGCCGGAGAGGACGCTGCCGCCGGCGGCCTTGGTCTCGGTGACGGCGGTGTCGAGGATGTTGGTGCCGCCCTTGAGGGCCTTGAGGAACGCGGCCTCCTCGGCGAGGGCGACGGCCTCGATGCGCTTGCGGTCGGTGACCAGCTCCGGGTACTGCTCGCCCATCGTGGTGATCACGGTGTCGACGAGGTCGCCGACGACCGGGCCGGTGGCGCCGAGCAGGCGCATGTTGCGGACGGCGCGGCGCATGATGCGGCGCAGCACGTAGCCGCGGCCCTCGTTGCCGGGGGTGACGCCGTCGCCGATGAGCATCACGGAGGTGCGCATGTGGTCGGCGACCACGCGCAGCGAGACGTCGCTGTCCTGGGCCTTGCCATAGGTGACGCCGGTGAGCTCGGTGGCCTTGTCGATGACGACCTTGAGGGTGTCGGTCTCGTACATGTTCTGCACGCCCTGGAGGATCATCGCCAGGCGCTCCAGGCCGAGGCCCGTGTCGATGTTCTTGGACGGCAGGTCGCCGAGGATCTCGAAGTCCTCCTTGCCGATGCCCCGGCCCCGCTCGTACTGCATGAAGACGAGGTTCCAGATCTCGACGTACCGCTCGTCGTTGACGGCCGGGCCGCCCTCGACGCCGAACTCCGGGCCGCGGTCGTAGTTGATCTCGGAGCAGGGGCCACAGGGGCCGGGAACGCCCATGGACCAGAAGTTGTCCTTCTTGCCCAGGCGCTGGATCCGCTCGGCGGGGACGCCGACGACGTCACGCCAGATCTGCTCGGCCTCGTCGTCGTCCTGGTAGACGGTGATCCAGAGCCTCTCCGGCTCCAGCCCGTAGCCGCCGTGCTCGACCGGGGTGGTCAGCAGCTCCCAGGCGAGCTTGATGGCGCCTTCCTTGAAGTAGTCGCCGAAGGAGAAGTTGCCGCACATCTGGAAGAAGGTGCCGTGCCGGGTGGTCTTCCCGACCTCCTCGATGTCCGGCGTGCGCACGCACTTCTGCACGCTGGAGGCGCGCGTGAAGGGCGGCTTGACCTCGCCCAGGAAGTAGGGCTTGAAGGGCACCATGCCGGCGGGGACGAGCAGCAGAGTCGGGTCGTCCGCGATGAGCGACGCCGAAGGGACGACGGTGTGCCCGCGCTCCTCGAAGAAGCTCAGCCAGCGGCGGCGGATTTCAGCCGACTCCATCAGTGGTCCTCATTCCGGTTGTTCGAATGCGTGGGCAGTACGGGATACGTGTACGTGGTGTGCGGGGGCCGGGTCGCGCCGAGGGCGGCCCGGCGGCGCCCCTCCGGCAGCTCCCCGTCCTCGGGCGGCGGCGCGTCCAGGCCGAGCGCCTCGCCCAGCTCCGCCTCGCGCTGGACCATGCCGGCCCGCACGTCGAGGGCGAATTCCTTGAGCCGGTGGCCGGTCTCGATCGCCTTGTCCGCGGCCTGTGCGGCGAGGCTCTCGGGCGTCAGCTGCCGGAGCTTGCGGTTGACCTTGGTGGTGGCCCAGACGCCGGCGGCTGCGCCGGCCGTGAACCAGAACGTGCGGCGGAACATCGCGGCTCAGCCCTTCTGCTTCCTGCGGCGTACCAGGGGCACGGTACGGCCGACGATCACGGTACGCCGCGTGGTCGCCCGCGGCGCTTCCTCCCGGCCGCCGCGCTCCCGGCCGAGGGCCTTGCGCACGCCGTAGCCGAAGGCGGCCACCTTGACGAGCGGGCCGCCGAAGGTGGAGGCGACGGTGGAGGAGAGCGCGGAGGCGTTGGAGGTGACCTCCTGGACGTCCGAGGCGATGGCGTCGACCCGGTCGAGCTGGGTCTGCGCGGACCGCACGGTCGCCGAGGCGTCGGCGAGCAGGGGAACCGCCTGTTCGGTCACGTCCGCCACGAGCTTGGTGGTCGCCCGGAGCGTCTGCGCCAGCCTCACCAGCACCACGGCGAGGAAGGAGACGAGGATCGCCCAGAACACGGCCACCAGGATCCCGGCAACCTCTCCACCGGTCACGCCGCACCGCTCTCTGCTGTCGTTGGCCTTGCGAAAAGTCGTTCTCCGACCCTATCGCGCCCGGGCTGTTCCGCCGTACCGCATTACCGCGCACGGACCCGCCCGCGGGAGCCGGTTGTACGGAGCGCGCGTGGGTGAGTACGCTCCGTGTCCCATGCGACGGAGCAATCTCCCGGCGGAGCTGAACCGGTTCGTCGGACGGGCCGCCGAGCGGAGCGCACTGGAGGCGCTCCTGGAGGAATCGCGGCTGGTCACAGTGGTGGGCGTGGGTGGGGTCGGCAAGTCCCGGCTGGCGCTGCGGGTCGCCGCGGCCGCGCAGAAACGCTACGGCGACGGCGTACGGCTCACGGAGCTGGCCCCCCTGCGCGACCCGGAGCTCGTGGCGCACGCCCTGGTCGAGGCGCTCGGCCTGACCGACCACACGCCCCGGGCCCCCCGCGAGGTGCTGGCCGAACACCTCGCGGGGACCCGGCTCCTGCTGGTCGTGGACGGTTTCGAGCACGTGGTGGAGAGCTGTGCCCCGCTGCTGCGGGAGCTCCTCGGGCACGCGCCGGGCCTCACCGTCCTGGCGACCGGACGGCGGGCGCTGCGGGTGGCGGGCGAGGCGGTGTTCACCCTGGCGCCGATGGACGAGGCGGACGCGGTGGCGCTGCTCGCCGAGCGGGCGGCGGAGGCCGGCGCGCCGGCCCCGGGCCCGGCGGTTCGTCCCGCCCGGCCCGGCGTGCCGGGGCCCCTGCCGGAACCGGCGGGGGCCGGGGCGGCGGACCGGTGGGCCGTGGATCCCGGGGTACGGGAGCTGTGCCGGCGCCTGGACGGGATCCCGCTCGCCCTGGAACTGGCGGCGAGCCGGCTCCCCCTGCTCTCGGTCGACCAGCTGCTGCACCGCCTCGACGACCGGTTCCGGCTGCTGACGGACGGCGGGCGGGGAGCCCTGCCCCGCCATCAGACGCTGCGCACCGCCATCGGCTGGAGCCACGAGCTGTGTACGCCGGAGGAGCGGCTGTTGTGGGCGCGGCTCTCGGTCTTCGCCGGGCCCTTCGACCTGGAGGCGGTGGAGTACGTCTGCGGCGGCCCGGAACTGCCGCAGGACCGGATCCTCGATCTGCTCGGCGGGCTGCTGGCCCAGTCGCTGGTGGCACGGGAGGACACCCCGGCCGGACCGGGCTACCGGATGCTGGACACGGTCGCGGCGTACGGGGCGGAGTGGCTGGCCGCGCTCGGCGACACCGAGCGGATGCGGCGGCGGCACCGTGACTGGTACATGGGCCTCGCGACCTGGTGCGAGCTGGAGTGGTTCAGCCCGCGCCAGGCGGAGGTGGCCGCCCGGACGGACGCGGCCCTGCCGAACCTGCGGGCCGCCCTCGACCTGTGCCTGGAGCAGCCGGACGACGCGCACCTGGCCCAGCACCTGGCGGGGACGCTCTGGTTCGCGTGGGTGGGCTGCGGGCGCCTCTCGGAGGGGCGCCACTGGCTGGAGCGGGCGCTGGCCCTGGACTCCGGGTACGAGGACGCGCGCCTGAAGGCGCTGTGGGTGCTGGGCTACGTCTCCGTCCTCCAGGGCGACGGCACGGCGGCCGTGGCGGCGCTCCACTCCTGCCGGGAGCGGGCGCGGGAGGCGGGAAACCCGCTGGCCGAGGCGTACGCGACGCACCGGATGGGCTGCCTGGCGCTGCTCTCGGACGACATGCCCCGGGCGGAGGAGCTGATCGGGCGGGCCCTGGAGGCGTACCGGGAACTGGGCGAACTCAACAGCAACGTGCTGATGGGCCGGGTCGAACTGGCGATGGCGCGGGCGTTCCAGGGGGATCTGGAGGGCGCGGCGGCGATCTGCCGGGAGGTGCGGGAGGTCTGCGAGGAGCGCGGCGAGCGCTGGACCCGGGCCTACGCGCTGTACGTGCTGGCGTTCTCGGCGTGGACCCGGGGGGAGCTCGCGGAGGCGCGGGAGCTGCTGCGCGAGTGCGTGGCCATCAACCACGCCTTCCACGACCTGGTGGGGCTCGTGCTGGCGATCGAGCTGCTGGCGCTGGTCACGGTCGGCGAGGGCGATCCGGCCGAGGCGGCGGTGCTCCAGGGGTCCGCGGTGCCCGTGTGGGACACGGTGGGGATCAGGCTGTTCGGCTCGGCCTCCTTCGACGGGCCGCGCGAGCTGTGCGCGCGCCGGGCGGCCGAGGAACTGGGCCCCGAGCGGTACGAGGCGGCGCTGCGGGAGGGCGGGGCACTGCCGCTCGACGCGGCGGTGGAGCGTGCCCTCGCCTTCCGCGGTGACCCGGCCGCGGACGGGACGGGGGTTCCCCGGCCGTTCCGCACGACGCGCCCGTCGGGGGGCCGGGGAACGCGGAAGCCCGCCGGCTCCCCCACCGGAAAGGGCGGGGAAGCGGCGGGCTGAACACCGCGGAGGTGGTACGACGTCCGGGTCAGCGGGCGTAGTACTCGACGACCAGCTGCTCGTCGCAGATGACCGGGATCTCCTTGCGGTTCGGGTCGCGGTCCAGGCGGAAGGCCAGGGCCTTCAGGTTGACCTGGAGGTAGCGCGGGGTCTCGCCGTCGGCGGCGAAGCCACCCTCACGGGCCACCTGGAACAGCGGCTTCTCGCGGGAGCGCTCGCGCACCATCACGACGTCGTCCGGACGGACGCGGAAGGACGGCTTGTCGACCTTCTGGCCGTTGACCTGGATGTGGCCGTGGACGACCATCTGGCGGGCCTGGTAGATGGTGCGGGCGATGCCCGAACGCAGGACCAGGGCGTCGAGGCGACGCTCGAGCTCGACGACCAGCGCCTCGCCCGTCTTGCCCTCGGCCTTCTTGGCACGGTCGTAGGCGCGCGCCATCTGGCGCTCGCTGATGTCGTACTGGGCGCGCAGACGCTGCTTCTCGAGCAGACGGACCTTGTAGTCCGAGTTCTGCTTGCGGCCACGGCCGTGCTCGCCCGGCGGGTAGGGGCGGGCCTCGAAGTACTTGACGGCCTTGGGGGTCAGCGCGATGCCGAGGGCACGCGACTTCTTGACCTTGGGACGGGACTGGTTCGGCATGAACCAACCTCTCTATCTGAACGAATACGGCTTCACCAGGGTTGAGGAGGTCGCATCCGCAGCCGGGGAAACCCGTCGGGTCCCGTGAGGGGCCGACCGGGCAGCCGCTCCCTGGTCTGGGCACATACGTGCAGCACGCGAACGACCCACCGCCTGGTCCGGGGAACCCGGGAGGTGGTGGGTGGCACGCGACACCTTCGAAGGTGCGCGACGCTCCTGGAGAACAGGTCCGAGGACCGGGACTCCCGCTGTTGGTCCCGCTCTGGTGGTGCCGACCGGGGCCGGACACGGAACACAGCAATCCAGAGAAGTGTACCGGCTCCGGCGGGGGCCGGCGCACCGGGGCCACTCGCCCCGGAATCCGTCAGCCGCCCTCACCCCTGAGGCGCTCGCGGACCTTCTCCACCACGTCCGCGTAGCGGGCCTCGGCCCCGTAGCGGGTGGGCTCGTAGTAGCGCTTGCCGTGAATCGCGTCGGGGGCGTACTGCTGGGCCGCGATCGCGCCGGGCACGTCGTGCGGGTACACGTAGCCCTGGGCGTGGCCGAGTTTGGCGGCGCCCTTGTAGTGGCCGTCGCGCAGGTGCGGCGGCACCGGACCGGCAAGGCCCTTCTGCACGTCGGCGCGGGCGGCGAAGATCGCGTTGGTCACCGCGTTGGACTTGGGGGCGAGGGCCAGCGCGACGGTGGCGTGGCCGAGGGTGAGCGCCGCCTCCGGGAAGCCGATCATCGCGACGGCCTGGGCGGCGGCCACGGCGAGCGGGAGCGCGGTCGGGTCGGCGAGCCCGATGTCCTCGCTCGCCGAGATCATCAGCCGCCGGGCGATGAAGCGGGGGTCCTCCCCCGCCTCGATCATGCGGGCCAGGTAGTGGAGGGCGGCGTCGACGTCGGAGCCGCGGATCGACTTGATGAGCGCGCTCGCCACGTCGTAGTGCTGGTCGCCGTCGCGGTCGTACGTCACGGCGGCCCGGTCGACGGTCTCCTCCACCGTCCCGAGGGTGATCTCGGGCTCCCCCTTGTCGAGGGCCGCGCCCGCGGCGGCCTCCAGGGCGGTCAGGGCGCGCCGGGCGTCCCCGCCGGCGACCCGCAGCAGATGGGCCTCGGCGTCCTCCGCCAGGGTCACCGCGCCGCCCAGGCCCCGTTCGTCGCGCAGTGCCCGGGCGAGCAGTCCGCGCAGGTCCTCGTCGGTGAGCGGCTCCAGGGTGAGCAGGAGGGAACGGGACAGGAGCGGGGAGATCACCGAGAAGTACGGGTTCTCGGTGGTGGCGGCGATGAGGGTGACCCAGCGGTTCTCCACGGCGGGCAGGAGGGAGTCCTGCTGGGCCTTGGAGAAGCGGTGGATCTCGTCCAGGAAGAGGACGGTCTCCTTGCCGTAGCCGCCGACCGCCCGGCGGGCCCCGTCGATGACGGCCCGGACCTCCTTGACGCCCGCGGTGATCGCGGACAGCTCCACGAAGCGCTTGTCGGTGGCCTTCGACACCACGTACGCCAGGGTGGTCTTGCCGATGCCCGGCGGGCCCCAGAGGATCACCGAGGAGGCTCCGGCGGGGCCACCGCTCTCGCCGACGAGGCGGCGCAGCGGTGAGCCGGGCTTGAGCAGGTGGCGCTGGCCCACCACCTCGTCGAGGGTGCGGGGGCGCATCCGGACGGCCAGCGGACTGCCGGCGGGGTCCTTCTCCTGGCGTTCTTCGGCGGCTGCGGTAAAGAGGTCGGGCTCCACGTTCATGAAGCCTAGGTCACCGCACCGACAACGCCGTCCGCACGGCCGGAACCGCCGGCGCCGTCCGCGCGGCCCGGGGTGGTCAGCTCGTCCAGAAGTCCCACCAGCGGGTCAGGACCAGCATGCCGATGATGCCGATGTGCAGGACCGGCAGGATCCAGGTGAACTCGTCGAGGAAACCGCGCAGGGCGGCGGAGGCGGGCAGGACGCCGTTGCGGACGTTGTGCGAGGTCACGTACCAGAACATGACGATGGTGGCGATCCAGGCGAGGCAGCACCAGAGGCAGAGCGAGTTGATCTCGTACAGGGACTGCTGCATGAGCCAGGTGCAGAAGCCGACGCCGAACAGGGTGCCGGCGTTCAGTCCGAGCCAGTACCAGCGGCGGAAGCGGGCGCCGGCGAGGAGGGCCACGCCGATGGCGACGACCATGCCGTAGGTGACGAGCCCGAGCATGGGGTTGGGGAAGCCGAAGACCGAGGCCTGCTCGCTCGTCATGATGTTGCCGCAGGAGACGATCGGGTTGAGGCTGCAGCCCGGGACGAAGTTCGGGTCCTCCAGGAGCTTGAACTTGTCGAGGGTGATCACCCAGGCGGCGAGGAGGCCGGCCGCGCCGGTGACCACCAGCAGCCAGGCGAGGGGCCTGCTCGCCCCGATCGTGCCGGACGTCCGGATCGCGCGGTCGCCGTCCCGGCCGGACGGGACGCCGCCGTCCACCGTTGCCTTCGTCATGTCGCCTTTTCCCTCGCTCGGCCGGCCTTGTGGGCACGGCCATTCTGCAACAGGCCGGACGCCCTCGGCCGTTCGCGGGGGATAAGGAACGGGCCCGGACCACCGCGCGGTGGTCCGGGCCCGGCCGGGTGCGGGGCGATCAGGCCAGCTTGGCGCGGACCGCGTCCACGAGCGCGTCCACGGCGACGGCCTCCTGCTCACCGGACTCCATGTCCTTGAGCTGGACGACGCCCTCCGCCAGGTCCCGCTCGCCGGCGACGACGGCGAAGCGGGCGCCGGAGCGGTTGGCGTCCTTCATGGCGCCCTTGAGGCCCTTGCCCCCGAAGGAGAAGTCGGCGGCGATCCCGGCCCGGCGCAGCTCGGTGATCTTGCCGAAGAGGAGGCGGCGCGCCTCCTCGCCGAGGGCCACGGCGAAGACGGAGGTGGCGGCGGGGATGTCGAGCTCCACGCCCTCCGCCTCCAGGGCGAGGACCGTGCGGTCCACGCCGAGCGCCCAGCCCACGGACGGCAGCGCGGGGCCGCCGATCATCTCCGAGAGGCCGTCGTAGCGGCCGCCGCCGCCGACCGCCGACTGGGAGCCGAGGCCGTCGTGGACGAACTCGAAGGTGGTCCGGGTGTAGTAGTCGAGGCCGCGGACGAGCTTGGCGTCGTCCTCGAAGACCACGCCGGCGGCGGTGATCAGGGCGCGGACCTCCTCGTGGTACGCCTTGCAGGCGTCGCACAGGTGGTCGCGCAGGAGCGGGGCGCCGGTGAGCTGCTTCTGCACGGCCTCGCGCTTGTCGTCGAGGACGCGCAGCGGGTTGATCTCGGCGCGGCGCAGGGTCTCCTCGTCGAGGTCGAGGCCGCGCAGGAAGGTCTGCAGGGCCTCGCGGTAGACCGGGCGGCACTCCTTGTCGCCGAGCGAGTTCAGCAGGATGCGGAAGTTCCGTAGGCCGAGCGAGCGGTACGCCTCGTCGGCGAGGATGATCAGTTCGGCGTCGAGCGCCGGGTCCTCGGCGCCGATCGCCTCGGCGCCGACCTGCGAGAAGTGGCGGTAACGGCCCTTCTGCGGACGCTCGTAACGGTAGTACGAGCCGGAGTACCAGAGCTTGACGGGGAGGTTGCCCTGCTTGTGCAGGTTCGCCTCCAGGGCGGCACGCAGCACGGAGGCGGTGCCCTCGGGGCGCAGGGCGAGGCGGTCGCCGCCCTTGGTCTCGAAGGCGTACATCTCCTTGGTCACGATGTCGGTGGACTCGCCGACGCCGCGGGCGAAGAGGTTCACGTCCTCGAAGCCGGGGGTCTCGACGTAGCCGTAGCCGGCCTTCCGCACGGGGGCGGCGATGGCCTCGCGCACCGCCAGATAGGTCGCGGAGACGGGCGGGATGAGGTCGTACGTGCCCTTGGGGGCCTTGAAGGTGCTCACGTGAATCGTCACATTCCTCGTCGGGGAGCGTCGGTGCTCCCGAGGCCGGCCGCCACCTGCCTCAGATAGGGGTTGGTGGCGCGCTCCTGGCCGATGGTCGTCTGAGGACCGTGTCCCGACAGGACCACGGTCGAGTTGTCGAGCGGGAGGCACACGCGGGCCAGCGACTCGAGCATCTCGTCCATGTCACCGCCGGGCAGGTCGGTGCGTCCGATGGAGCCGGCGAACAGCAGATCCCCGGAGAAGAACACGGACGGCACGTCCGCGCTCTCGGGCATCCGGAAGGTCACCGACCCCTTGGTATGACCGGGCGCGTGGGCGACGGAGAACTCCAGGCCGGCGAGGTTCAGCGCGGCACCGTCGGAGAGCTCCCGCACGTCGTCGGGCTCCCCCACGGTCAGCTCGCCCATGAGGGGCATCCCGATGGAGCGGCCGAGGGCCTTCTCCGGGTCGCTCATCATGTACCGGTCGGACGGGTGGATCCACGCGGGGACGTCATGGGCGCCGCACACCGGGACGACGGACGCGACGTGGTCGATGTGTCCGTGGGTGAGGACGACGGCGACGGGCTTGAGCCGATGCTTCCTGAGCGTCTCCTCGACACCCTGGGCGGCCTGATGGCCGGGGTCGATGATCACGCACTCCTCGCCCGCGGCGGGGGCGACCAGGTAGCAGTTGGTCCCCCAGGCCCCGGCGGGGAAGCCGGCAATCAGCACGTTCGTCCTTAGAAGTCGTCCGGCACAGCGGCGCGGAAGGGGTGGAAACCTCGGAATACGGCGGGTCAGAGCCTACCGGCGGTGCCGGTTCCACAGCCAACCCGTATACGGTACGGGCACGCCCGGCCAGGACGGGAACAGACGAGCGGACAAGGAGCGGGACCGGTGGTCAGCAGCGATCAGCGTCGGCGGCAGCTCGCCAGGGAGAAGTACGTGCGGCAGCAGCAGCGGCGGGAGGAGGCGCGGCGCAGGGCCAGGCGCCGCAACACCGTCGTGGCGGGCGTCGTGGCCGTGGTCCTCGCGGCGGGTGCCGCGGTGTACGCCTCGGTGCGCCTGACGGACGGTGACGCCAAGCCCTCGGACGGGAACACGGGCGCGGCGCCGGAGCTGACCATCGACCGGAACGCCTCGTACACGATGGCGCTGGACACCGACCGGGGCCGCGTGACGGTCACCATGGACGCGGCGAAGACCCCGCACACGGTGAACTCCTTCCACCACCTCGCGGGGAAGAAGTACTTCGACGGGACGAAGTGCCACCGGCTGACGACGGACGGCATCTTCGTGCTCCAGTGCGGCGACCCCAAGGGTGACGGCACCGGAGACCCCGGGTACACGCTCCCGGATGAGAACCTGGCCTCGCTGGGCAAGGCCGGCGCGAACGGCAAGGTCGTCTACCGGGCCGGGACGGCGGCCATGGCCAACACGGGGCAGCCCGGCACGGGCGGCTCGCAGTTCTTCCTCGTCTACAAGGACTCCCCGCTGCCCCCGGGCTACACCCCCTTCGGCACGATCGACGCGGCCGGTCTGAAGGTCGTCCGGGACGTGGCCGCCGGCGGTGTCGAGGGCGGCGGCGCGGACGGCGCCCCGAAGAAGGGCGTCACCATCGAGAAGGCGACCGTCACCAGGAAGTAGCCGGGCGGAGTGCGGCGGACGCGGAGCCCGGAGCCGTATGCCCTGCCCGGCGGCCGAATTCGGTCGCGCTGAGTGCGGACAGCCGGGCCGCCGTTCGCCTAGATTGGGCGGTGTGCAGCGCGGGCCGTCGCCGGCGGCGCTGCGGAAGGCGGGCGAGGCCCGCCGGGAAACTGTGGACGATGCCGGGGGGCACGACCCCGCGACGGCATCATGGTGAGGAGGCGCTGTGAGCAGCGACCCGTGGGGCCGCGTCGACGAGACGGGCACCGTGTACGTGCGGACGGCCGAGGGCGAGAAGGTCGTCGGATCGTGGCAGGCGGGCAGCCCTGAGGAGGCCCTGGCCTACTTCGAGCGCAAGTACGAGGGCTTGGTGGTCGAGATCGGCCTCCTCGAGAAGCGCGTGAGGACCACCGACCTCTCCGCGAAGGACGCCACCGCGGCGATCGAGCACATCCGCCAGCAGGTCGACGAGCACCACGCCGTCGGTGACCTGGCCGCGCTCGGCGCCCGGCTGGACAAGCTCGCCGAGACGGTGGAGTCGCGCCGCGAGGAGCGCAAGGCGCAGAAGGCCAAGCAGGCCGACGAGGCCCGCGCGGCCAAGGAGGCGCTGGTCGCGGAGGCCGAGGAGCTGGCCAAGAGCGAGCAGTGGCGGTCGGCGGGCGAGCGGCTGCGGGCCCTGGTGGACACCTGGAAGGGCCTGCCCCGGCTCGACCGGAAGTCCGACGACGAGCTGTGGCACCGCTTCTCGCACGCCCGCTCGGCGTTCTCCAAGCGCCGCAAGGCCCACTTCGCCGCGCTGGACTCGCAGCGCGAGGAGGCCCGCAAGGTCAAGGAGCGGCTGGCGGCGGAGGCCGAGTCGCTGGCCGGCTCCACCGACTGGGGCGCCACGGCGGCCCGTTACCGCGAGCTGATGGCGGAGTGGAAGGCGGCCGGCCGGGCCCAGCGCGAGCACGAGGACGAGCTGTGGAACCGCTTCCGCGGCGCCCAGGACGTCTTCTTCGCGGCGCGCGGTGAGGTCTTCGCCGAGCGGGACGCGGAGCAGACCGAGAACCTCAAGCTGAAGGAGGAGCTCGCCGCCGAGGCCGAGAAGCTGGTGCCGGTGACGGACCTGAAGGCGGCCCGCGCGGCCTTCCGTTCCCTCAACGAGCGCTGGGAGGCCATCGGCCACGTGCCGCGCGACGCCCGGCCGAAGGTCGAGGGCCGGATGCACGCGGTGGAGCGGGCGATCCAGGAGGCCGAGGAGGCCGAGTGGCGCCGGACGAACCCGGAGGCACGCGCGCGTGCCGAGGGTCTGACCGGTCAGCTGCAGGACGCGGTCGACAAGCTGCGCAAGCAGATCGAGGCGGCCCGTGCGGCGGGCAACGACGCGAAGGCCGACAAGCTCTCCAAGGAGCTGGAGGGCCGCCAGGCCCTGCTGGACCAGGCGCTCAAGGGCCTGCAGGAGTTCGGCGGCTGACGCCTGCCGTCGCGTCCGTACGAGGAAGGCCCCCGGCTCCGTGCCGGGGGCCTTCCTCGTGTTCGCGGTGCGGGCCTCGTGTCAGGGCCTGCGGGCGCTGGTCACGCGGTAGACGTCGTACACGCCCTCGACGCCCCGGACGGCCTTCAGGACGTGGCCGAGGTGCTTGGGGTCGCCCATCTCGAAGGTGAAGCGGGAGGTGGCCACCCGGTCGCGGGAGGTCTGGACGGCCGCCGAGAGGATGTTGACGTGCTGGTCCGACAGGACCCGCGTGACGTCGGACAGGAGCCGGGAGCGGTCGAGGGCCTCGACCTGGATGGCGACCAGGAAGACCGAGGACTGGGTGGGCGCCCATTCGACGTCCAGGATCCGCTCGGGCTCGCGGGAGAGCGAGTCGACGTTGACGCAGTCGCTGCGGTGGACGCTGACGCCGCTGCCGCGGGTGACGAAGCCGATGATCGGATCGCCGGGGACCGGGGTGCAGCAGCGGGCGAGCTTCACCCACACGTCCTCGACGCCCTTGACGACCACGCCGGGGTCGGCGCTGGAGCGGCGCTTGGAGCGGCCGCGGCTCGGCGGGGCGGTCTCGGCGATGTCCTCGGTGGCGGCCTCCTCGCCGCCGAGCGCCTGCACCAGCTTCTGCACGATGGACTGGGCGGTGACGTGCCCCTCGCCGATCGCCGCGTACAGCGAGGAGATGTCGCTGTAGCGCATCTCGTGGGCGAGGGTGACGAGGGAGTCGCCGGTGAGGATCCGCTGGATCGGCAGGTTCTGCTTGCGCATGGCGCGCGCGATGGCGTCCTTGCCCTGCTCGATGGCCTCGTCGCGGCGCTCCTTGGAGAACCAGGCGCGGATCTTGTTGCGGGCGCGGGGCGACTTGACGAAGCCCAGCCAGTCGCGGGAGGGGCCCGCGCCGGCCGCCTTGGAGGTGAAGACCTCCACCAGGTCACCGTTGTCGAGGGTCGATTCGAGGGGGACGAGCCGCCCGTTGACCCGCGCGCCTATGGTGCGGTGGCCGACCTCGGTGTGGACGGCGTAGGCGAAGTCGACGGGGGTGGCGCCGGCGGGCAGCGCTATGACGTCGCCCTTGGGGGTGAAGACGAAGACCTCGTTGCGCGAGAGGTCGAAGCGGAGCGACTCCAGGAACTCGGAGGGGTCCTCCGTCTCCTTCTGCCAGTCGAGCAGCTGCCGCAGCCACGCCATGTCGTTGACGTGGTCGTCCTTGCCGGCCTTGCGGGGGGCGTCGGTGCGCACCTTGGAGGCGCCGGCGACGGCCTCCTGCTTGTACTTCCAGTGGGCGGCGATGCCGTACTCGGCGCGCCGGTGCATGTCGAAGGTGCGGATCTGGAGTTCGACCGGCTTGCCGTTGGGTCCGATGACCGTCGTGTGCAGCGACTGGTACATGTTGAACTTCGGCATCGCGATGTAGTCCTTGAACCGGCCGGGGACCGGGTTCCATCGCGCGTGGACGGTGCCGAGGGCCGCGTAGCAGTCGCGGACGGTGTCCACGAGGACGCGGATGCCGACCAGGTCGTAGATCTCCGCGAAGTCCCGGCCGCGGACGATCATCTTCTGGTAGACGCTGTAGTAGTGCTTGGGGCGGCCGGTGACGGTGGCCTTGATGCGGGCGGCCCGGAGGTCGGCCTGCACCTCGTCGGTCACTATGGCGAGGTACTCGTCGCGCTTCGGGGCGCGCTCGGCGACGAGCCGGACGATCTCATCGTACATCTTGGGGTAGAGGATCGCGAAGGCGAGGTCCTCCAGCTCCCATTTGATGGTGTTCATGCCCAGCCGGTGCGCCAGCGGGGCGTAGATCTCCAGGGTCTCGCGGGCCTTCTTCTCCTGCTTCTCCCGCTTGAGGTAGCGCATGGTGCGCATGTTGTGCAGGCGGTCGGCGAGCTTGATGACCAGGACGCGCGGGTCCTTGGCCATGGCGACGACCATCTTGCGGACGGTCTCGGCCTGCGCGGCCTCGCCGAACTTGACCTTGTCGAGTTTGGTGACGCCGTCGACGAGGAGGGCGACCTGGTCGCCGAAGTCGCGGCGGAGGGTGTCGAGACCGTACTCGGTGTCCTCGACGGTGTCGTGGAGGAGACCGGCCATGAGGGTCGCCGGGTCCATGCCGAGCTCGGCGAGGATGGTGGTGACGGCGAGCGGGTGGGTGATGTACGGGTCGCCGCTCTTGCGCTTCTGGCCGCGGTGCCAGCGCTCGGCCACCTGGTAGGCGCGCTCGATCTGGCGGAGCGTCGCGGTCTCGATCTTCGGGTCGTTGGAGCGGACGATCCGCAGCAGCGGTTCGAGGACCGGGTTGTACGGGGAGGAACGCTGGACGCCCAGCCGGGCGAGGCGGGCGCGGACCCGGTTCGAGGAGCCGCCGGAGCGGCCGGCCGGGGCCGGGGCGGGCCGCGCGGGCGGGGTCGGTGCCGGGGCGGGCGCAGCAGGCGCGGGCCTGTTCTCCGCGGGACGGTCCTCGGGCGCGCCGGTCCCCGGCGCGGCCCGGTCGGCCTTCGGGTCGGGCTGCGCGGCGGAGAGTGGCTGGGCCTCGTCTGGCAAGAGCGCTCCTCTGAGGGGGTCCCCCCGGACCGCGTCTGGGGGAGGCTTCCGGGTCCCCCGGTCAGGCCCGGAAAGGCCATGGTATCGAGCCGGGCCCCGGCGTGCCCACGCGCCCGGGTTTCGGACGGCTCGCCGGCGGGCAGGGCCCGCGGCCGGCTCTCGCGGGGCGCCCCACGTTCCGGGGCCCCCGGGGATCCGTCCGGAAGAACGACAGGGGCGCCCCGGGGATTCCCGGGGCGCCCCTGTCGGGGTGTACCCGATGTCAGACCGTGATCAGCGCCGTGAGCGGAGCCCCGTTCAGGACCGGCTCCAGCCGCGCGCGGCCCGGCAGGAAGCCCAGCTCCATGAGGACCGCGACGCCCGCGACCTCGGCGCCGGCGCGGCGGATGAGGTCGAGGGAGGCCTCGGCTGTGCCGCCGGTGGCGAGGACGTCGTCGATGACCATGACGCGGTCGCCCTCGGCCAGGTCCTCGGCGTGCACCTCGATCTCGGCGGTGCCGTACTCCAGCTCGTACGCCTGCCGGAGCGTCGCCCCGGGGAGCTTGCCGGCCTTGCGGACCGGGATGAAGCCCAGCCCGGCGCGGACGGCGACGGGCGCAGCGAGGATGAAGCCGCGGGCCTCCAGCCCGACGACCTTCGTCGCGCCCTGCGCGGCGCAGAGGCCGGCGAGGGTCTCGGTGAGCGCGCCGAACGCCTCCGGGTCCGCGAGCAGCGGGGTGATGTCCTTGAACAGCACCCCCGGCTTCGGGTAGTCGGGGACGTCCCTGATGCGGCTGAGCAGCAGGGCGGTGACGTCCTGGGTGCCGGCCGTCATCCGCGGTGCTCCTGGGCGCCGCGGTGCCCGGCGCGCTGGCCGCCCACCACGGCCGTCTCGGCGTCGGCTCCGTCGAAGCCGTCGTCCTTGGCGGCGGCGGTGGCCCGCTTGGCCTGGACGCGCTTCCTGAGGGCCTTGATCGCCGGCTCGCGCTCCTTGAGGTCGGCGACGAGCGGGGTGGCGATGAAGATCGACGAGTAGGCGCCGGCGGCCAGACCGACGAACAGCGACAGCGAGATGTCGTTGAGCATGCCCGCGCCGAGGACACCGCCACCGATGAAGAGCAGGCCGGCGACCGGCAGCAGCGCCACCACGGTGGTGTTGATCGAGCGGACCAGGGTGCCGTTGATGGAACGGTTGGCGAGCTCGCTGTAGGTGAAGCGGGTCTGCTTCGTGATGTCCTTCGTCTGTTCCTTGAGGGAGTCGAAGACGACGACGGTGTCGTACAGCGAGTAACCGAGGATCGTCAGCAGACCGATGACCGTACCGACGGTGACCTCGAAGCCGACCAGCGAGTAGATGCCGACCGTGATGGTGAGGTCGTGGATCAGGGCGATGAGCGCCGCGACCGCCATTCTCCATTCGAAGGCGATGGCCAGGTAGATCACCACGAGGATCATGAAGACCCCGAGGCCCGTCCAGGCCTTGTTGGCGATCTGCTCACCCCAGCTCGGGCCGACGAGTTCGGCCGCGATCTTCTCCTCGGGGACGCTCAGGTCCTTGGCGAGCTCCGAGCGGACCTTGTCGGACTGCTCGGTGTCCAGGCCGCCGACCTGGATGCGCAGGGAGCCGTTGCCGAGCTGCTGGACGATCGCGTCGTGGCCGGAGGCCTCCTCCGCGTACTCCTGGGCCTGGCTGACGGAGACGGCCGTCTTCGGGGTGGTGAAGACGGCACCGCCCTGGAACTCGATGCCCATGTTGAGGCCGCGGACGGCCAGGGCGACGATGGCGGTGATGGTGATCAGGATGGACAGGCCATACCAGATCTTGCGGTTGCCGATGAAGTCGTAGCCGACCTCACCACGGTGGAGTCGGGCGCCGAGATCTCCGAGCTTCGACATCTCACGCCTCCTTCGGTTCGACAGGGCCGGCGGGGGCGGTGGTACGGCGGGAGCGGCGCAGCGGCGGCTTGGCGCCGAGGCGCTTCGGGTCCAGGCCGGACCACGGGTGGCCGTTGCCGAAGAACTTGGTGCGGGCCAGCAGCGTCATGACCGGCTTGGTGAAGAGGAACACCACGACGATGTCGAGCAGGGTGGTCAGGCCGAGCGTGAACGCGAAGCCCTGGACCTTGCCGACGGTGACGATGAAGAGGACGGCCGCGGCCAGGAACGACACGAAGTCGGAGACCAGGATCGTACGGCGGGCGCGCGGCCAGGCGCGCTCGACGGCCGGGCGGAGCGTGCGGCCCTCGCGGAGCTCGTCACGGACGCGTTCGAAGTAGACGATGAACGAGTCGGCGGTGATGCCGATGGCGACGATGGCGCCGCAGACGGCCGGCAGGTTCAGCGCGAAGCCGATGGCCGGGCCGAGCAGGGCCATGATCACGTAGGTGAGGAGGGCCGAGACGCCGAGGCTGAGGATGGCCACCAGCGACAGGCCGCGGTAGTAGACGACCAGGTAGAGCACGACGAGGCCGAGGCCGATGGCGCCGGCGATCAGGCCGGCTTCCAGCTGGTCGCCGCCGAGGGCGGCGGTGACGGTGTCGACGCTCTGGGTGTCGAAGGTGAGGGGCAGGGCGCCGTAGGACAGGATGTTGCCGAGGTCCTGGGCGGACTGCTGGTTGAAGTTGCCGGAGATCTCCGCGCTGGCGCTGAGCGTCTGGCGGACGGAGGGCGCGGAGACGACCTGGCCGTCGAGGACGATCGCGAAGCGGTTCTGCGGGTCGGTCTGCTGCGAGAGCTTGCTGGTGATCGACTGGAACTTCTTCGAGCCCGCGCCCGTGAAGTCCATGGTCACGATCCACATGCCGCGCTGCTGGTCGAAGGCGCCCTGGGCGTCGTCGACGTCACGGCCCTCGACCTCGGCCGGGCCGAGGAGGTACTTCGACCAGATGCCGGGGTCGTCCTCACCGCAGGCGACGGTCGGCTCGCTGGGCTTGACGCCCTTGCCGGCGGCGGAGCGCTGCTTGGGGTCGAGGCAGTTCAGGGAGGTGAACTTCTTCTGGAGCGCCGCGGTGGCGGCGTCCGGCGCCGGCGGCGCGGTGGGCGTCGGCGTGGCCTTGGGGCTCGCGGACCCGGAGGGCGAGGCGCTGCCGGTGGGCGTCGGGCTCGGGGCCTTGAGGGCCTCGGACAGGACGCGGCCCTGGGTGGTGGCGGTGGCCTTCGGGGTGCCGGTCGCCGTCGGGCCGGACGACTTCTCGCCGGCGGTGGCGCCGGAGGAGGAGGCGCTCGGCTTCGGCGACGGGGAGCCGGTCGTGCCCGTGCTGGGCGCCTGCTGCGGCGGCACGGCGGGCGCGACGGCGAGGACGGGCCGGAAGTAGAGCTGGGCGGTGGTGCCGACCTGCTCCCGGGCCTGCTTCTCGTTCGTCCCGCGGGGGATGTTGACGATGATGTTCTCGCGGCCCTGCGTCTGGACCTCGGCCTCGGAGACGCCGAGACCGTTGACACGACGCTCGATGATGCCGACCGCGGTGTTCATGTTGGTCTCGTTGACCGCGGACTCCTGCCCGGGGTCGGCCTTCGCCTTGAGCGTGATCGACGTACCGCCGGCGAGGTCGATGCCGAGGCGCGGGGTGGTGTGCCCCGACCAGAACATGCCGCCGGTGAGCGCGACCATGGCGATCAAGATGAATGCCAGGGCGCGGCCCGGCCGGCTCTGGGCCCCCGCCGGCCTTCGGCCCTTCTTCGGTGCTGCCACCTGTCGTTTCTCCCTGTCCAACCGCCTCGCGTGTGGGTGTGCGCGAGGCGGCCACGAAGTGTGTGTGGGGACCTTCCCCCGCAGACGTGAACCGGTCCGGGGACCGCGCGGACGCCGGTGGGCGTGGCACGTGATCCCCGGTCGCGGTTACTTGGTGTCTGCCTCGCCCTCGGCCTTGCCGTCCGTGTCGCCCTGCCCCGCCTCGGCGGTGTCCGCCTTCTTGGTCAGGTCGGTCCTGGGCCGGGCGTCCTCGGCCCCGTCGTTCTGCACCGGGTCGGTGGACCCGGTCAGCGAGGAGGCGTCGTCGGGGACGACGGCGTCGGTGTCCGACTCCTCGTCGTCGCCGTGGACGATGCGGTTGTACTCGGAGTCCTCCAGGACCGCGCCGATCGCGTTCTTCGCGTAGACGGCGTGGACGCCGGGAGCGACCTCCAGGAGAACGGTCTCGTCGCCGATCTCCTTGACGGTGGCGTACATCCCCCCGATCGTCCGTACGCCGGTGCCGGGCTGCATCTGGTTGCGCATCTCCACCGCCTGCTGCTGCTTCTTCTTCGCAGAGCGCGTCATCAGGAACATGGCCCCGATGAGGACGATGAAGGGGAGGAAGGTCAGGAGGTTCACGGGACGGGATTCCTTCGCACGGTCGCGGCGATGAGCCCGCGGCCTGTTTTTCGGGGGTGGGGTACGCCGACCAGAAAGGGCGGCATCGGCGGAGTCTAGGCGAGTCCGCATCGATGGAACAACGCCCAGCATGGCACCGCGGTTCCTGGTCCGGCGAGACTCCGCGCCGTCACGTTCCCGTCACCGCGCCCTCGCGGCGGCCTCAGCTCCCGAACAGCCCCTGTTGTCCCGTCGCCCCCGGCTTCGCGGGGCCTCCGGGCGGCGCGGCCTGCGGCGGAACCAGTCCGAGGTGGGCCCAGGCGGCGGGGGTGGCGACGCGGCCCCGGGGCGTGCGGGCCAGCAGCCCTTCCCGTACGAGGAAGGGTTCGGCGACCTCCTCGACGGTCTCGCGCTCCTCCCCCACCGCGACGGCGAGGGTCGACAGGCCGACCGGTCCGCCGCCGAAGAGCTTCAGGAGGGCTTCCAGGACGGCCCTGTCGAGGCGGTCGAGGCCGCGGCTGTCGACCTCGTAGACGCGGAGGGCGGCCGCGGCGATCTCGCGGGTGATCCGGCCGTCCGCCCTGACCTGGGCGTAGTCGCGGACCCTGCGCAGCAGACGGTTGGCGATACGGGGGGTGCCACGGGAGCGGCCGGCGATCTCGGCGGCTCCGTCGGGGTCGATCTCGACGTCGAGGAGACCGGCGGAGCGGTGGATCACCCGCTGGAGTTCGGCCGGGTCGTAGAACTCCATGTGGGCGGTGAAGCCGAAGCGGTCGCGCAGCGGGGGCGGCAGGAGGCCGGCCCGGGTGGTGGCGCCGACCAGGGTGAAGGGCGGGAGTTCCAGCGGGATGGCGGTGGCTCCGGGGCCCTTGCCGACGATGACGTCGACACGGAAGTCCTCCATCGCCATGTAGAGCATCTCCTCGGCGGGCCGGGACATCCGGTGGATCTCGTCGAGGAAGAGGATCTCGCCCTCCTGGAGGGAGGAGAGGATCGCGGCGAGGTCGCCGGCGTGCTGGATGGCGGGGCCGGAGGTGATGCGGATGGGCGCGTTCATCTCCGCCGCGATGATCATCGACAGGGTGGTCTTGCCGAGGCCGGGGGCGCCGGAGAGCAGGACGTGGTCGGCGGTGGCACCACGCTGGCGGGCGGCCTTGAGCACCAGGTCGAGCTGCTGGCGGACCTTCTCCTGGCCGACGAACTCGGCGAGGTCCTTGGGGCGCAGGGCCGCCTCGACGGCCTGGTCGTCCCCCTCGGCGGCGGCGCCGACGATCCGCTCCTCTGCGGCGGGTGCCGTCTCGTCGTCCCAGTTCACGGTGGAGTCTGCCTTCTTGTTCGTACGGTGCGGGCGGCGGGGCCCGGCGGGGTCAGCGGGCGCGGTTCAGGGTCTGCAGGGCGGCGCGGAGCAGCTGCGGTACGGGCACGGAGCCGGTCTCGGCGAGGGCGGCCTCGGCCTGCGGGGTGACGGCGCCGACCGCCTCCTCGGCCTCGCGGCCGGCGTAGCCCAGGCCGATGAGGGCGGAGTGGAGCTGCTCGGTCCACGGGGCGGGTCCGGTGGCGGCGGCGCGCTGGGCGCCGACGAGGCCGCTGGTGCCCAGGGGCCGGCCGAGCTTGTCCTTCAGTTCGAGGAGGAGTTTCTGCGCGCCCTTCTTGCCGATGCCGGGGACGGCGGTGAGCGCCTTCTCGTCGCCGGTGGAGACGGCGAGGCGCAGCGCGTCGGGGCTGTGCACGCCGAGCATGGCCTGGGCGAGCCGGGGGCCGACGCCGCTGGCGGTCTGGAGGATCTCGAAGACCTGCCGCTCGTCGTCGTCGGCGAAGCCGTAGAGGGTGAGGGAGTCCTCCCGTACGACGAGGGTGGTGGCGAGCCGGGCCTGCTCGCCGACGCGGAGCCCCGCGAGGGTGGTGGGGGTGCACTGGACGGCCATGCCGACCCCGCCGACCTCGATGACGGCGGTGGTGGGGGCGAGGGCGGCGACCGGGCCGCTGACGAAGGCGATCATGACGTGCGGCCTTTCGATGCGTGCAGGGCGACGGCCTGCTGGAGGCGGTTCTGGGCGGGCGCCCGCCAGATGTGACAGATGGCGAGGGCGAGGGCGTCGGCGGCGTCGGCGGGCTTCGGCGGGGCCGCGAGGCGCAGCAGCCGGGTCACCATGGCGCCGACCTGGTCCTTGTCGGCCCGGCCGCTGCCGGTGACGGCGGCCTTGACCTCGCTCGGGGTGTGCAGGGCGACGGGGATGCCGCGCCGGGAGGCGCAGAGCATGGCGACCGCGCTGGCCTGGGCGGTGCCCATCACCGTACGGACGTTGTGCTGGCTGAACACCCGCTCGACGGCGACGAGTTCGGGTGAGTAGCGGTCGAGCCACTCCTCGATGCCGCGCTCGATGCCGACGAGGCGCAGGCCGATGTCCGCGTCGGCGGCGGTGCGGACGACGCCGACACCGAGCATGGTGAGCGGCCGTCCGGCCGCGCCTTCGACCACGCCGACGCCGCACCGGGTCAGTCCCGGGTCCACCCCCAGCACCCGCATGGCGCCCCTCCCTCGACCGCTCTCGCTCATCTGTTTGTGCAGGCTATCGGCTGCCTGTGACAACGCAGCGGGCCGACGGGGGGTGTGTCCCCCGCCGGCCCGCTGCCGAAGGCTCGCGATCAGGCGTCGACCTTCGCCATGACCTCGTCGCTGACGTCGAAGTTCGCGAAGACGTTCTGCACGTCGTCGCTGTCCTCCAGGGCGTCGATCAGCTTGAACATCTTGCGCGCGCCCTCCTCGTCGAGCTCGACCTGCATGGTCGGGACGAAGCTGGAGTCGGCCGAGTCGTAGTCGATGCCGGCCTCCTGGAGCGCGGAGCGGACCGCGACCAGGTCGGTGGCCTCACTGATGATCTCGAAGCTCTCGCCGAGGTCGTTGACCTCCTCGGCGCCCGCCTCGAGCACGACCTCCAGGACGTCGTCCTCGGTCAGCTCACCCTTGGGCAGGACGACGACGCCCTTGCGGTTGAACAGGTACGAGACCGAGCCCGGGTCCGCCATGGAGCCGCCGTTGCGGGTCATGGCGACGCGGACGTCGGAGGCGGCGCGGTTGCGGTTGTCGGTGAGGCACTCGATGAGCACCGCGACCCCGTTCGGGCCGTAACCCTCGTACATGATCGTGGCGTAGTCGACGCCGCCGGCCTCCAGGCCGCCGCCGCGCTTGACCGCGGAGTCGATGTTCTTGTTCGGGACCGACGACTTCTTGGCCTTCTGAATGGCGTCGAAAAGGGTCGGGTTGCCGTCCGGGTCGGCGCCGCCGGTGCGGGCGGCGACCTCGATGTTCTTGATCAGCTTCGCGAAGAGCTTGCCGCGCTTGGCGTCGATCACGGCCTTCTTGTGCTTCGTCGTAGCCCATTTAGAGTGGCCGGACATCTGCCTGTCTCCTTCGCGTAACCCATTCCTGAACGAACCCGAGAGATCCTACCGGGATCACGTCACCGTTCGGCGCGCACCATGTCCACGAACAGGGAGTGGACGCGGTGGTCGCCGGTGAGCTCCGGGTGGAAGGAGGTCGCGAGGGCGCGGCCCTGCCGGACGGCGACGATGTGGCCGTCGTGCTCGGCGAGGACCTCCACCTCGGCTCCGACGGACTCGACCCACGGCGCGCGGATGAAGACGCCCTCGACGGGACCATCGATCCCGTCGACGGTGACTCCGGCCTCGAAGGACTCGTTCTGCCGCCCGAAGGCGTTGCGGCGGACGATCATGTCGATGCCGCCGAAGGTCTCCTGGCCCGAGCGCGGGTCGAGGATCTTGTCGGCGAGCATGATCAGGCCGGCGCAGGTGCCGTAGACCGGGAGGCCCGCGGCGATGCGCTCGCGCAGGGGCTCCATCAGACCGAACAGCGCGGCGAGCTTGGAGATGGTGGTGGATTCGCCGCCGGGTATGACGAGGCCGTCGACCTCGGCGAGCTCTTCGGGGCGCCTCACCGGCCTGGCCACGGCATCGGCCGCGGCCAGGGCGATCAGGTGCTCCCGTACGTCGCCCTGGAGCGCCAGGACACCGATCACGGGAGTGTTCATCGGTGCTTACCAGCCCCGGTTGGCGTAGCGCTCGGACTCGGGCAGCGTGTCGCAGTTGATGCCGACCATGGCCTCGCCCAGGTTGCGGGAGGCGTCCGCGATGACCTTCGGGTCGTCGTAGAAGGTGGTGGCCTTCACGATGGCGGCGGCGCGCTTGGCCGGGTCGCCCGACTTGAAGATGCCGGAGCCGACGAAGACGCCCTCGGCGCCGAGCTGGCGCATGAGCGCGGCGTCGGCCGGGGTGGCGACGCCACCGGCGGAGAAGAGGACGACGGGCAGCTTGCCGAGCTCGGCGACCTCCTTGACGAGCTCGTACGGGGCGCGCAGCTCCTTGGCGGCGGCGAACAGCTCGTTGTTGTCGAAGCCGCGCAGCTTGGCGATCTCGTTCTTGATCTGGCGCAGGTGGCGGACGGCCTCGACGACGTTGCCGGTGCCGGCCTCGCCCTTGGAGCGGATCATGGCCGCGCCCTCGGCGATGCGGCGCAGGGCCTCGCCCAGGTTGGTGGCGCCACAGACGAAGGGGGTGGTGAAGGCCCACTTGTCGGAGTGGTTGACCTCGTCGGCCGGGGTGAGGACCTCGGACTCGTCGATGTAGTCGACACCGAGGGACTGCAGGACCTGGGCCTCGACGAAGTGGCCGATGCGGGACTTCGCCATGACCGGGATGGAGACCGCGCCGATGATCTCTTCGATCATGTTCGGGTCGGACATGCGGGCGACGCCGCCGTCCTTGCGGATGTCCGCGGGGACGCGCTCCAGGGCCATGACGGCCACGGCGCCGGCGTCCTCGGCGATCTTCGCCTGCTCGGCGTTGACCACGTCCATGATCACGCCGCCCTTGAGCTGCTCGGCCATGCCGCGCTTGACGCGCGCGGTGCCGGTCTCGGGAGACTGAGGGGTGGTGGAAGGCGTGGTGGACACGGGTACCTCACTCGTGACAACGGGGGTGACGACACCACCGAGGAAACAGGCCACCGGTGGTCCCCAGCAAGGGCCAATGTGGACCCGGTGGATCGTTTTCGCAGGCCCAGGGGGTCAGGCCGGACGATCGGCAAGGGCCACCGGGGGCTCGTCGTCCATTTCGAAGGCGAGTGGGAACGGAGCGTGACCGGCCAGCCGGAACCAGCGCACGGTGCGGTGGCGGCGCAGGGCGCGGGCGGCGCGGACGGCGTCGTTGTGGAAGCGGCGGGCCATGGGCACCCGGCGGACGGCGGCGGCCAGCTCGTTCGCCGTCTCGTCGCCGCCGGGCGCCGCGCGGACGACCTCGACCTGCTCGGGCTCGCCGAAGACGGCCCGCAGGGCCTGGCTGAGTTCGCTCTCGGCGACCTCGCGCTGATCCTCCTGGGCCTGCCGGGCGGCGTGCGCGGCCTCGTACAGCACGAGGGAGGCGGCCGGGTCGAGGACGCCGGAGGTGGCCAGTTCCTGGGTGACCGAGGCGCGGCGGAGCAGCTGGGCGTCGAGGGCGGCCCGGGCGGCGTCGATACGGGTGTGCAGCCGGTCGAGCCGCCCGGCGGTCCAGCTCAGGTAGACACCGACGACGATCAGCGCGACGACGGTCCAGATCAGGGTTTCGGTCACGGGCGCACAGGCTACCGGGGCGGCGGCAGGACCCCCTCCCAGTGGTCGTGGTCGTGGGCGAAGAGGACACGGGCGGGCCGCCCGGCGGCGAGTTCGGCGAGCCGGTCGAGCCAGGGGCGGTACGGGGTGCCGAACTCGTGCGCGAAGTCGTACGCCTGCCCGGCGAGGACGGTCACGCGGTCGCCGTGGTCGAGCAACAGCGACTGGTGGCCCTCGGTGTGGCCGGGGGTGGGCACGATCCGGACGCCGGGCGCGATCTCGTGCTCGCCGTCCAGCTCCTCGTACCGGACGCCGGTCAGGAGCGTGTCGATGGTGTACCCGCCGGCGCGGGCGGTGGCGAGTTCGGTGCGCTGGACCAGGACGGGTGTCGTGGGGAAGAGCTGGTTGCCGCCGATGTGGTCGAAGTGGAGGTGGCAGTTGACCACGAGGTCGACGTCCTCCGGTCCGACGGGCAGCGGCCGGCGGACCGGCCGGTAGTGGGCGTCCGCCTCGGGCGAGCCCTCGCCCATGCCCGTGTCGAAGAGGAGGCCGCCGCCCGGGTGGCGGACGAGATAGGCGAGGGAGGGCTCAACGCGCGCGTGGGGCCCTCCCCATTCGTCGGCGGGCCGGGTGAAGTGACCGAGGTCGAGCCGGGTGATCGAAAGCATGGGGCGAGCCTGCCCCGCGGGGCGCCGGAGCATCCGGGGGCGCGGAGTCCAGCCGGGGGGCATCGTCACGGACCGGGGGCGGGCGTGCGGCCCGGGGGCGGGGGCCGGTGTCGTACCGGGCCCGCCACGGGCCACCGCCCCGCGGCCGGTGCCGTCACAGGCCCAGCCGCGCCCGCAGTCCGCCCGCCCGTTCGTCGGTGTCCACCGCAGCGGCGCCGTCCGTCACCGTCTCGTAGACGGCGAGGATGTCCGCGCCCACCGTGGCCCAGTCGAAGCGGCGCACGTGGGAGGAGCCGCGCAGGCTCAGTTCGGTCCGGCGGGCCTCGTCGCCCAGGAGGCGGACGGCCGCGTCGGCGAGCGCGTCCGCGTCCTCGTTGGCGAACAGTTCGCCCGCCGCCCCCTGGTCGAGGACCTGCGTGAAGGCGTCCAGGTCGGAGGCGAGGACCGGCGCCCCGGCCGACATCGCCTCGACGAGGATGATGCCGAAGCTCTCCCCGCCGGTGTTGGGCGCCACGTACACGTCCACGCTGCGCAGCAGCCGCGCCTTGTCCTCGTCGCTGACCATGCCGAGGAACTCCACCCGGGAGCGCATCTCGGCGGGCAGCGAGGCGACGGCCTCCTCCTCGTCACCGCGTCCCGCCACCAGCAGCCGGGCCTCCGGGCACGCGGCGAGGATGCGCGGCAGGGCCCGCATGAGAACCGGCAGGCCCTTGCGGGGTTCGTCGATGCGGCCGATGAATCCGAGCGTGCCGCCCTGCCACTCCTTCTTCGGCTCGGCGCGGGCGAAGAAGTCCACGTCGACGCCGTTCGGGATGAGGACCGCGTCGCCGCCGAGGTGCTCGACGAGCGTCCGGCGGGCGTACTCGCTGACGGCGATCCGGGCGCTGATCTTCTCCAGGGCGGGCTGGAGGATCGGGTAGGCGGCGATCATCGCCCGCGAGCGCGGGTTGGACGTGTGGAAGGTGGCGACGATCGGCCCCTGCGCCGCCCAGCAGGTGAGCAGGCCGAGCGAGGGCGAGGTCGGCTCGTGGATGTGGACGACGTCGAAGGTGCCGTCGTGGAGCCAGCGCCGTACCCGCGCCGCCGAGAGGAAGCCGAAGTTGAGCCGGGCCACGGAGCCGTTGTACGGCACGGGGACGGCCCGGCCGGCGGAGACGACGTACGGCGGCAGCGGGGTGTCGTCGTCGGCGGGGGCGAGGACGGAGACCTCGTGGCCGAGCCGGATGAGGTGCTCGGCGAGGTCGCGGATGTGGAACTGGACGCCGCCGGGGACGTCCCAGGAGTACGGGCAGACGATGCCGATCTTCACGGTCTGCGGCCCTTCCCGCGCTCGTCCAGGTCCGCGGGCCACAGTCGTTGCAGCATGTGCCAGTCCTCCGGGTGATCCGCGATGCCTTCGGCGAAGGCGTCGGCCAGCGCCTGTGTCATCACGGACGTCTTCTCGGCCCGGGTGCCTGACTCGGGGACCTCGATGGGCGCGTGGATGCGCCCCTTCATGACCGGGGTGTCGTCGTACCAGAGCGTCGCCGGCAGGAGCAGCGCGCCGGTCTGCTGGGCGAGCATGGCGGGGCCGCCGGGCATACGGGCGCGCTCTCCGAAGAAGGTCACCTCGCTGCCGGAGGACGACAGGTCACGGTCGGCCACCAGGCAGACCAGACCGCCGGCCCGCAGGCGCCGGGCGAGGGTGCCGAAGGCGGCGCCGCCGGTGTGCGGTACGACCTCCATGCCGAGGGACTCGCGGTAGGCGACGAAGCGGTCGTAGAGCGACTCGGGCCGCAGCCGCTCGGCGACGGTGGTGAAGGGCACGCCGAGCGCGCGGGTGGCCCACACGCCGGCGAGGTCCCAGTTGGCCAGGTGCGGCAGGGCGAGGACGACACCGCGCCCGGAGGCGAGTGTCTCCGTCATGAGGTGGATGTCCTTGATGGAGACGCTGCTCGCTACGCGCTCGGTGCTCCAGGTCGGCAGCCGGAAGGACTCCATCCAGTAGCGCATGTACGAGCGCATGCCGGCCTTCGACAGCGCGGCGAGGCGCTCGGGGGTGGCGTCCGGCACCACGCGCGCGAGGTTGGCCTCCAGGCGGAGCACACTCGCACCGCGCCGCTTCCAGGCGGTGTCGGCGATCCGCCGGCCGAGGCCCGCGGCCACCGGTTCGGGCAGCTTCTTCACGGTGGACCAGCCCAGCCCGTACAGGCCGTCGGTCAACCGGTCCTTCAGCACGCTCATGACGCCGTCCCACCCCCCGGGGCCGCGGCGTCCGCCTCGGCCGCTTCGCGCCGTACCGTCACGACCCGCTGTCCGAGGGTCACCGCGCTGCCGACGGCCACGATCCACAGCGCGATCGGGAGCAGCACGTCGACGCCGGGCACGCCGAAGGCGTGCAGCCCGGCGAGACCGGCGGCGACCAGCGAGATCACGAGCCGCTCGGCACGCTCGACCAGGCCGTTGACCGCGACCGGAAGGCCGATGGACTCGCCGCGCGCCTTGGTGTACGAGACCACCTGACCGCTGGCCAGGCAGAAGATCGACACGGCGCACAGCACGTTGTCGTCACCGCGGCCCGCGTACCAGAGCGCGAAGCCGCCGAAGATCGCCCCGTCCGCGACGCGGTCGAGCGTCGAGTCGAGGAAGGCGCCCCAGCGGCTGGAGATCCCCGCCTGCCGGGCCATGTTGCCGTCGACCAGGTCGGAGAAGACGAAGAGCGTGATGACGATCGTGCCCCAGAAGAATTCGCCCCTGGGGAAGAAGACCAGCGCGCCGGCCATCACTCCCGCGGTGCCGATGAGCGTCACGGCGTCCGGGCTGACGCCCCGGCGGAGCAGAAACGCGGCGAACGGTGTGAGGACACGCGTAAAAAACGCACGCGCGTACTTGTTCAGCATGGCCTTCCCGAGGTTCGGTGGGCCGCGCGGCCCCAATGACCACCGGCTCACCCATCGTAGCCACGCGGTCGGCGCCGCACCGGAGCGCACCCGCCCCGCCGCGTCGGCGTCCCCCGGGAGCACGCGCGTGGAGGCCGGTCCCGGGGCACGCGCGCCGGGACGGATGGACGCCTCCCGGTGTCGGTGCCAAGCTCGAAGGACCACCGCGGGCACCGCCGGAGCCGCTCCGCGTGACGCCACTCCCCCTGCGCCCGCGCCCCACCTCACCGTGCGTCGCACGCAGTCGGGAGGAACACCATGGGCGACAAGGCGAACACCCCCGCCGGAGCCGCCGGAGGGGCTCCGGCGGCCGACCGGCCCGCCGCGGTACGGAACGTGGTGCTGGTCGGCCACAGCGGATCGGGCAAGACGACCCTGGTCGAGGCGCTGGCGCAGGCGGCCGGGGCGGTCGGCCGGGCGGGCCGGGTCGAGGACGGGGCGACGGTCTCCGACTACGACGACATCGAGCACCGGCAGCAGCGTTCCGTACAGCTCTCGCTGGTGCCGGTCGCGTGGGACGGGTTCAAGGTCAATCTCCTGGACACCCCGGGGTACGCCGATTTCGTCGGGGAGCTGCGGGCCGGTCTGCGCGCGGCGGACGCGGCCCTCTTCGTCGTCTCGGCCGCCCAGGAGGCCGACGCGATCGCCGCCTCCACCCGGATGGTGTGGGAGGAGTGCGCCGCCGTCGGCATGCCGCGGGCCGTCGTCGTCACCCACCTGGACACGGCCCGTACGGACTTCACCGAGCTCACCGCCGTCTGCGCGGATCTCTTCGGGCGCGACGACCCCGACGCGGTGCTGCCGCTGTACCTGCCGGTGCGCGGCACGGAGGGGGCCGACGGTCACGCGCCGGTGACCGGCCTCGTCGGCCTGCTCACCGAGCGGATCCTCGACTACTCCACGGGCACCCGCCGCGAGGAGGTCCCGGACGGAGCGCAGCGGGAGCTCATCGCCGAGGCCCGGGGGCGGCTCATCGAGGGAATCATCGCGGAGAGCGAGGACGAGACCCTCATGGACCGCTATCTCGGCGGTGAGGAGATCGACGTCGGGACACTGATCGACGATCTGGAGAAGGCCGTGGCCCGGGGCACGTTCCACCCGGTGCTGGCGGCCGCGCCGGCCGCCGGCGGCGGCGCGCAGGGCCTGGGTACCGTGGAGCTCCTGGAGCTGATCACCCGCGGCTTCCCCTCCCCCCTGGAGCACGAGCCGGTGGCCGTGACCACGCCCGACGGACAGCCGCGGCCCCCGCTCGCCTGCGATCCGGACGGGCCGCTCGTGGCCGAGGTCGTCAAGACGGCCGCCGACCCGTACGTGGGCCGGCTCTCCCTGGTGCGGGTCTTCTCCGGCACCCTGCGTCCGGACCTGACGGTGCACGTCTCGGGCCACGGGCTCGCCGACCGGGGACACGAGGACCACGACGTGGACGAACGCGTCGGTGGGCTGACCTCGCCGTTCGGGAAGCAGCAGCGGCCGGTCCCGTACTGCGTCGCCGGTGACCTGGCCTGCGTCGCCCGGCTCGGGCGGGCCGAGACCGGCGACACGATCTCCGCCAGGGAGGACCCGCTCCTGATGGAGCCCTGGAGCATGCCGGAGCCGCTGCTGCCGCTGGCCGTCGAGGCGCACGGCAAGGCCGACGAGGACCGTCTCTCCCAGGGCCTGGCCCGGCTGGTCGCCGAGGACCCGACCCTGCGGCTCGAGCACAACCAGGACACCCGGCAGGTGGTGCTGTGGTGCCTGGGCGAGGCCCACCAGGACGTGGTCCTGGAGCGGCTGCGCGGCCGCTACGGGGTGCGCGTGGACGCCGTGCCGTACAAGGTGCCGCTGCGGGAGACCTTCGGCGGGCCGGCGGCGGGCCGGGGCCGGCACGTGAAGCAGTCCGGCGGTCACGGCCAGTTCGCCGTCTGCGAGATCGAGGTGGAACCGCTGCCGCCGGGCAGCGGCGTCGAGTTCGTCGACAAGGTGGCGGGCGGGGCGGTGCCGCGCCCGTTCGTGGCCTCCGTGGAGAAGGGCGTACGGGCACAGGCCGCGCGCGGCGTGTCGGCGGGGTGCCCGCTGGTGGACGTCCGGGTCACCCTGCGGGACGGCAAGGCGCACTCGGTGGACTCCTCGGACGCCGCCTTCCAGACGGCCGGGGCGCTCGCGCTCCGCGAGGCCGCCACGGGGGCCACCGTCCACCTCCTCGAACCGGTGGCCGAGGTCCGTGTGATGGTGCCCGACGAGTACGTGGGCCCGGTGATGAGCGACCTGTCCGGGCGGCGCGGGCGGGTCGTCGGAACCGAACAGGCGGGCCCGGGCCGCACGGTGGTGCGGGCGGAGGTGCCCGAGATCGAGATCGGCCGGTACGCGATCGATCTGCGGTCCCTCTCGCACGGCACCGGCCGGTTCGACCGCGCCTACGCCCGGCACGAGCCGATGCCCTCCCAGCTGGCCGAGAAGGTGCGCCGACAGGCCGGTGGCAACAGCTCCCTGACGGGCTGACAGGCGGCGCCGTCCGCCCCGCCGCGACGGGGCGGACGGCATTCGGTCGCCGTTTTCCACAGGCGGTGACGCATCCGCCGGTCCCCGGTTACGCTGTGGTGCCCAGCTCGGAAGGTGTGCGGGGCGCGGCAGTGGGGAACAGCCCGCACAGGGCAGTCGCGGCGATGGGGGCGGAAGTGGCGATCGACGGTTTCGGACCCGGGGCTCAGATCCCTCTCCAGGGGTCGGAGGGACGGACGGGCGCGACCCATGCCCTCGCCTCCGCCGCGTACCGGGACAGCCCGCTCAAGACGATCCAGGAAGCCGACAACGAGCTCTACAAGACGGTCGTCAAGCCGGGCAAGTGGGAGAAGCTCTTCCGTCCCGACCTCGGCGAGGCCTTCTCCCGGGCCGTTCAGGTCCGCATGCTGGGCGGCGCCCGCAAGGCGCTCATCCAGTCCTTCGGCGCCGAGCCGCAGCCGGTCGTCGAGCACTGCCTGGCGGCCACCCATCTCCGTCGGCAGCGTGACGCCAAGCTGACGCTGATCACGTTCTTCTGCGGCATCCTGTTCCTGCCCGGCCTGCTGCTCTGGCTCGGCGTCGTCCAGCTGCGCAGGATCGCCGCGGGGTCGGAGAACAGGCGCACCGGAGCGCTGGGCACGGCCGTGCTCTGGGCGGCCGGCCTCTTCGGCGTGCTCGTCCTGGTCAAGCTGCCCTTCGACGGCTTCCTGACCAACTATCTGCGCGCCATGCTCGTGGCGCCGGTCGTGGGCTGGTTCCTGGCCCGCCGGATCTGCGAGCGGACGGCCGTGGACCTGCGGGAGCGCTGGACCGCCCTGCTCAGCGGCGGTGGCATCGGCCCGCACATCCCGAAGTCCGTCCCGACCGATCCGAACGAGAAGGGCGCCGAGGAACTCCGGAGGAATCTGGAGAAGCTCTCCGCCGAGCAGCAGTCGAACATCGTCTTCTACGCGGGGACCAAGGGCATCCTCGGCCTGGGCACCCGCTGGGGCAGCTGGACGCTCGCGGAGGAGCTGGTGCCCAAGGAGGGCAAGGAGATCCACCCCTTCCGCGCCTGGGACGTGGTGCGCAAGATCCACGAGCAGCTGACGCTCCTGGAGCGCGGTTCGCTGAAGACGGGCTTCCCGAAGCCGACGGTCAAGCACTGGATCGTCTCCCCGGTGGGCGAGGGCGCCGACGAGGTCGCCCGTCCCGAGGGCGACGACATCGTCCACTACCAGGTGAAGCCGCACGAGATACAGCGCATCTGCAACGACCAGCAGTTCGGCGCCGGCAACCGTCACTACCTGGGCGTGCAGTTCACCCTGTGGGACGGGAATCTGGTCCTGACGATGATGGTGACGGTGACCTCGCTCCTCCACACCCTGCGGATCGAGGTCACCGGCCACGCCCTCGGACCGGTCCACGGCCTGTTCACCACGAAGCCGAAGGCGAAGACGAAGGAGGTCTCCAAGACCGTCAGGTTCTGGGAGACGAAGGAGATCCAGCAGCCGCTGATGGAGGCCGACGAGGTCGTCCGGCTCGCGGTCCGCGCCCCGCTGACCTGGTATCCGCCGGTCCTCGACTTCCTCGGCGGGAAGATGGTCCTGCCCGAGCCCTTCGGCCTGCGGCACGTCTGGGCCGGCCCGCTGTGGAAGAACCGCTTCATGGCCGACGACGCCATCCGCATGGCCACGCCGGTGCTGCGGGCGGTCCACGCCGCGACGATCAAGGTGCTGGACGAGCACGGGGTGGACACGGAGCGCTTCACCAACCGCGCCCTGGTCCTCAGCGGCAGCGTGCAGGAGCCGGGCCCGAAGAAGGCCGACGTCTACGACGCGTGAGCGGGGTTCCCGGGGCGTCCACCGCCTGCCCCGGGGCCCGCGGGAGCCCGCCCCTCCCCGGGGCGAAGCCCCTGGTCAGACGCCCGCGGGCCAGGCGTCGGCCAGCATCTTGCGGGTGTCCGCGAGCAGCTGCGGGAGTACCTTCGTGTGCCCGACCACCGGCATGAAGTTGGTGTCGCCGCCCCAGCGCGGCACCACGTGCTGGTGCAGGTGGGCGGCGATGCCGGCGCCGGCGACGGACCCCTGGTTCATGCCGATGTTGAAGCCGTGCGCCCCGGACGCGGCCCGCAGCGCCACCATGGCGCGCTTGGTGAAGTCGGCGAGCTCCGCCGTCTCCGGCGCGTCGAGGTCCGTGTAGTCGGCGACGTGCCGGTACGGCACCACCATGAGGTGGCCACCGTTGTACGGGTACAGGTTGAGGACCGCGTAGACGCTCTCGCCGCGGGCGATGACCAGGCCGTCCTCGTCCGACTTCGACGGAATCACGCAGAACGGGCACCCGTCCTCGGCGCCCGGCCCGGTCGGCTTGTTCTCGCCCTGGATGTACGCCATCCGGTGAGGCGTCCACAGGCGCTGGAACGCGTCCTGCGTCCCGACTCCGATCTGCTGCTCCGGCTCAGTCGTCATGCTGTGCAGCATATTGCGTCGCCCGTTCGGAACGTGCCGCCGGGGCGGAAGATGCCCCCGCGGTCCCACGCCGGTCGCATGAACGCCGCGGGAAGGACGGAAGGCCCCCGGGGACTGACCCGGGGGCCTTCCGAACGTCACTCCGGCACCGGCGGTGCTCAGACCTGGACGCGCCGCTCCACCACGTCGGCGAGCTTCGCGAGGGCGTCCTCGCGCGGGATGCCGTTCTCCTGCGACCCGTCGCGGTAGCGGAAGGAGACCGTCCCCGCGGCCATGTCCTCGTCACCGACGATGATCATGAACGGCACCTTCTGCTTCTGGTGCGTACGGATCTTCTTCTGCATGCGGTCCGAGGAGGCGTCCACGTCCACGCGCAGGCCGCGCTTCTTCGCCTCCGCGGCGAACTCCTGCAGGTACTCGACGTGGGTGTCGCCGATCGGGATGCCGACCGCCTGCACCGGGGCCAGCCACGGCGGCATCGCGCCCGCGTAGTGCTCCAGGAGCACCGCGAAGAACCGCTCGATCGAACCGAACAGCGCGCGGTGGATCATCACCGGACGCTGCTTGGTGCCGTCCGGCGCCGTGTACTCCAGGTCGAAGCGCTCCGGCAGGTTGAAGTCCACCTGCACCGTCGACATCTGCCAGGTTCGGCCGATGGCGTCCCGCGCCTGCACCGAGATCTTCGGGCCGTAGAAGGCGGCGCCGCCCGGGTCGGGGGTGAGCGGCAGGCCCTGCTTCTCGGCGACCTGCTGGAGGACGGAGGTGGCCTCCTCCCACGCCTCGTCGGAGCCGACGTACTTCTCCGGGTCCTTGGTCGACAGCTCCAGGTAGAAGTCGTCCAGACCGTAGTCGCGCAGCAGGTTCAGGACGAAGGTGAGCGTCTTGTCGAGCTCCTCCGCCATCTGCTCGCGGGTGCAGTAGATGTGCGCGTCGTCCTGGGTGAAGCCGCGGGCGCGGGTGAGGCCGTGGACGACGCCCGACTTCTCGTACCGGTACACGGTGCCGAACTCGAACAGGCGCAGCGGCAGCTCACGGTAGGACCGCCCGCGCGCGTCGAAGATCAGGTTGTGCATCGGGCAGTTCATGGGCTTGAGGTAGTAGTCCACGCCCTCGTCGAGCTGCATGGGGGGGTACATGCCCTCGGCGTACCAGTCCAGGTGGCCCGACTTCTCGAACAGCTTGCCCTTGGTGGCGTGCGGCGAGTAGACGAACTCGTAGCCCTCCTCCTCGTGCCGCTTGCGCGAGTAGTCCTCCATGACCCGGCGGATGATGCCGCCCTTGGGGTGGAAGACGGCCAGGCCCGAGCCGATCTCGTCCGGGACGGAGAAGAGGTCCAGCTCGTTGCCCAGCTTGCGGTGGTCGCGCTTCTCGGCCTCGGCCAGGAAGTCCAGGTGCGCCTTCAGCTCGTCCTTGGACGGCCACGCGGTGCCGTAGATGCGCTGGAGCATCGGGTTCTTCTCGCTGCCGCGCCAGTAGGCGGCGGCGTTGCGCATCAGCTTGAAGGCCGGGATGTTCCGGGTCGTCGGCAGGTGGGGGCCGCGGCAGAGGTCCTTCCAGCACAGCTCGCCGGTCCTGGCGTCGAGGTTGTCGTAGATGGTCAGCTCGCCGCCGCCCACCTCGACGTTCGCGCCGTCGTCCGTGGACGCGGCGCCCTTGATGCCGATGAGTTCCAGCTTGTACGGCTCGGAGCTGAGCTCCTCCCGGGCCTCCTCGTCGGAGACGACGCGGCGGGAGAAGCGCTGCCCGCGCTTCTGGATCTCCTGCATCTTCTTCTCGATGGCCTTGAGATCCTCGGGGGTGAACGGCTTCTCGACGTCGAAGTCGTAGTAGAAGCCGTCCCGGACCGGCGGGCCGATGCCCAGCTTGGCCTCCGGGAACAGCTCCTGCACGGCCTGCGCCATGACGTGCGCGGTCGAGTGGCGCAGGATGTTCAGGCCGTCCTCGGACGAGATCTCGACGCCCTCGACGACGTCGCCCTCGGCGAGTTCGTACGAGAGGTCCTTCAGTTCGCCACCGACGCGGGCGGCGATGACGGTGCGGTCGCCTTCGAACAGGGCGCCGGCGGTCGTGCCCGCGCTCACCGCCCTTTCCTCGGCTCCGGAGGTGGACTGGACGGTCACACGGACATCGGACACGGGTGCTCCATACATAAGGGCGCAGGCAGACACGAGGTGCCGGCGCCGGCGGTGCGCGGCAGAGACGAGGTGCCGCGTCACCGCTGATCGTACCGAGCCGATCCGGCCGGCCGCGAAACGGTTTTCCCCGGCCCTTCCCCGAGCCCCGTCGCCGGGCGCCCCGGCAAGGGGCGTCAGGTGTCCCCGCCGCACGCCTCCTCGAAGAAGTCGAGGTTCTCCTGGAGCGATTTCATCAGGCGGTCGCGTTCCGCCTCGTCGACCTGGACCGGTACGACCCCGGAGGCGTCGGTCAGGCGCCGGAAGCCGCCCCGGCTCTCCAAGCGGCCGACGAGCCGGATCGGCAGGCCGAGGAGGTGGGCGTGGCCGGCGATGCGGTACGCCTCCTCGTCGAGGGTGACCCGGACGTGCGGGACCTCGGCCCCGGCGAGGACCCGGAGCCGCACCGTGCCCTCACCGCGCGGGCCGGAGCGGCGCATGCGGACCACTGCTCCGGTGATCCGCACCGGCACGGACGGCTCGTCCGCGAGGTAACGGGCGCCCGCCGCGCGCAGGGCGGGCAGGTCGCCTGGCGAGAACTCGACGGGTTCGGGACGGGCCGCGCAGCCTTCGGGGGTGCCGGCCGCCGGGGCCCACTCCAGGGCGATCCTGGCGCCCTCGCTGCCCCGCACCAGGGCGATGAGCGCCTCGACCAGCTCACGGCTGACCCCGGCCTCGACGGCGGAGTCGAAGGCGTCCATGCCGCCGGTGGCGCGCTGGTAGTCGGTGGCCTCGCGGGCCGCGTACAGGGCGTGGTAGAGCCGGACGGCGATGGGCCGCCCGGGGTCGACGGGCAGGAAGGCGGTCAGGGCGCGGCCGCCGGGCGCGGCGGCGACGACGGCGGTCTCCAGCGAGGCCTGGGCGGCGCGCCGGTGGCGGGCGCCGTGGTAGCCGGCCCGGCCGCGCACGGCGAGGGCCCCGGCCACGAGGAGCTGGCGGGCGGCCGACCTGAGCTGTTCCTGCACGGTCCAGGGCACGGTGCCGGAGGGGCCCGGCGGCACGTCGCGCCACCAGCGGATCTCGTCGCTGGGCACGCAGAGCCCGGTGAGGACCTCGCGGGCGGAGGGCGCGGCGCTGCGGGCGAGCGCGGTCAGCGCCTCGCCGAGCAGGTCGTCGCAGTCGGGGAAGGCGCGGCTCTCCGGGACGAGGAGGCTGGTGCCGCCGATGCCGCTGCCGCTGCCGGGCGGTGTCCAGCGGCCGTAGCGGCCGGCCGCCCCGCCGCGCCGCCGCCAGCCGTGGCGGGCGAGGAGGGCGCCGAGGACCCGGGGATCGACCCGGCCGGGGTCGGGGGTGCCCTGCGCGTCGGCCCAGGGGCCGGACGGCGGGGCGGGGATGCCGGTCCAGGGTCCGGGAAGCTCGCCGGGAGCCGGGTGGGGCCGGTACGGGGACGGGCCGGGGTCGCGCCGGTTCCCGTACCCGCTCCCGTACTCGGGTTCGTCGATCGGCCGGTGCATCAGGGTCTCCCTCCCCCGCCGACCCGGGTCATGATGTCGCAGAGCGCCCGGTCGTCGAAGATCCGCGCCGTGGGGACGCGGACGGTGGTCCGCCGCCGTCCCGTGACCGGGTGCCCGGCCAGGTTGATCCAGTAGCAGCAGTGCCGCAGGTCGAGCCGGTCGTGGCTCGCGCTCAGCCAGTTCTCCGGTTCCCTCGGGACGAGCATCACGACCAGGATCTTGTGCACGGCCACGGGGGTCCGGGCGAGTTTCACCAGGTGGTCGTTGTCGAGGGTGAAGGAGAAGGTGCTGCCGGGCGGGCGCGGCGGTATCTGGTAGGTGCACTTGAGCTGCACCTTGATGGTCACTTCGTCGTCGATGGTGTGTCCGGGAGCGCTGTGGCTCACGTGCCAGTCGATGCCGTTGTCCGGAAAGGGCTGTGCGAGCGAGCAGCCCGCCGCGGCCGCGACCGCGTGCAGGTAGCCCACTTGAAGGGTCTCCATGCAGGCGGTGGTGGCGAGCGAGCCGCGCGCCGGTGCCGCCCGCTGCGACGGAAGCCCTTCCGACTCGGGCTGGGCGAGCGCCATGTCGTCTTCCTTCCCCGTCCCTTGTGTTGTGACCGGTCCGCGTACGTCGCAAACGGTCCGGGTATCACCGCTTCGGGCAGGGGGTTGGCCATCTGCCCGGAGCGGGCGAGGAGTTCGGGGATGACGACGCACTGGTACGAAGGGCCCCTGGCCGCATTCGACACGGAGACCACGGGAGTTGACGTCGAGGAGGACCGGATCGTCTCGGCCGCCCTCGTCGTGCAGGACACCGCCGGAGCGCGCCCCCGGGTGACGCGCTGGCTGGTCAACCCCGGCATACCGGTGCCGGAAGCGGCGACGGCCGTCCACGGCCTGACGGACGATCACCTTCAGCGCAACGGCCGCTGGCCGGCGCCGGTGATGGAGGAGGTGGGCCGGGCGCTCGCCGAACAGGCGGCGATGGGGCGGCCGTTGGTGGTGATGAACGCCCCGTTCGATCTGACGATCCTGGACCGTGAGCTGCGCCGCCACCGGGCGTCCTCGCTGGGCCGCTACCTGGAGACCACCTCGCTGTGCGTCCTGGACCCGCGGGTGCTCGACAAGCATCTGGACCGGTACCGGAAGGGCCGCCGGACGCTGACGGACCTGTGCGCGCACTACGAGGTGGAGTTGGGCGCCGCCCATGACGCGGCGGCGGACGCGGCGGCGGCGATGGAGGTCGTACGGGCGGTGGGGCGGCGCTTCGCCTCCCGCCTGGAGCGGCTGACGCCGGCGGAGCTGCACACGCTCCAGGCGGTGTGGCACGCGGCGCAGGCGCGCGGGCTCCAGGCCTGGTTCGCGCGGCAGGGGACGCCGGAGCTGGTGGACCCGGCGTGGCCGCTCCGTCCGGAGCTGCGCACGGCGGCGTGAGGCGCGGGTGGCCGGAGGGAAGGACGCCCCGGTGAGCGGGCCCGGAATGCGGAAGGCCGGTCCGTCGTGACGACGGACCGGCCTCTCCCGGTGGGCGATACTGGGATCGAACCAGTGACCCCTTCGGTGTGAACGAAGTGCTCTCCCGCTGAGCTAATCGCCCGGGAACGGGTTGAACCATACAGGCCCTCGCGCGGTTCGTTCAAACCCGGCGCAGGTGGGAGGCGAGTCCGCGCCGTCCGCTCCGCATCATCAGGGCGTGGTTGGCCCGGAAGAGGGGCCGGCCGACGACGGCGAACGCCCGCATCAGCGGAGCCCGGACCTCGACCTCCTGCTCGTACAGGGCACGGGTGCCGGAGCCTTCCGGGGTGAGGGTCCAGCGGGCCCATCCGTCCAGGTCGCCGCCGAGCCCGACCTCCAGGACGTGGGCGCGGGGGTCGCGGCGCAGGGCGCGGACGGTGACGACGAGGTCGTACGGGAGGAAGGACCGGAAGCGGGCGGTGCCCTCGGTCCCGTCGACGGGCACGGCCTCGCGGACCTGGGGCCACCAGCGGGGGTAGTCCTCGGGCCGCTCCAGGACGGCGTAGACGGTGGCGGGCGGGGCGTCGAGCCGCCAGACGCTGCGGAAGCGGTACCGGTGCCAGTCCATGGGTCCCAGTGTGGCCGCCCGGTTCGCACACGCGGGCACCGGGCGTACTCAGGTGCGGATCTGAGTATGCCGACGCTTCCCCGGCGCTGTGGCCGGGACCACACTCCGGAACATGGACAACACCCTGCCGCCCGCGGAGGAGCTCGTGCTCGTCGACCGCGAGCTGGCCCGCCTCGACGAACGGCGCGCCCAGTTGCTGGCCCGCCGGGCCTGGCTCGTCGGAACGCTGTACCGGCCGGTCGCCGCGCAGGCCGCTCCGTTCCGGCCGCCGCACGCCCCGGAGGCGTCGCCACGCGGCGCGCAGAACGTGCTGCTGACGCTCGGGGGAACCCTCCTGACGATCGCGGCGATCGCCTTCACCCTGGTCAGCTGGGGCTCGATGGGGATCGCCGGCCGGGCCGCGGTGCTCGCCCTCGTGACCTCGGCGACCCTGGCGGCTCCGGTCGCACTGCTGCGCAGGGGCCTGGTGTCGACGGCCGAGTCGGTGGCCGTGCTCGGGCTGGTCCTGATGGTGCTCGACGCGTACGCCCTGCACCGGGTGGCCCTGCCGGGGACGGACGGGCTCGGGTACGCGGCGGCGGTCTCGGCCGTTCTCGCCGGGGCGTGGGCCGGTTACGGCTCGGCGCTGTCCCGGCTGCGGATCCCGCTGCCCGCGGCGGCGGCGGCCGCTCAGCTGCCGCTGCCGCTGGGGGTACTGGCCGCGGGGGGCGGGGTGACGGCGTTCGCCTGGGCGGCGCTGGTGACGGCCGCCTTGGACGCGGCGGTGGTACGGCGGACCCGGCCGGTGGCGGTCCGGGCCACGGCGGGTGCCGGCGGGGCGGCGCTGGGCGCCTGGGCCCTGCTGACGGGCGGCTGGCTCTCCCTCGGCTCTCCGTGGACGGCCGCGCCACTGCTCCTGGCGGCGGCCGCGCTCTGCCTGTACGTGGCCCGGAGCGCCCCCGCGGTCGCGGTGGCCGCCGCGGGCCTCGGCGGCCTGTCGGTCCTCGCCGCCACGGGTGGCCTGCTGCGAACCGCCCTCCCGGACGACTGGGCGGTCCCCTCGTACGTCCTGTGCGCCCTTCCCCTGGCGGCCCTCTGGCGCCCGGGCCCCGCGGGAGAGCCGACCGCCCGCGGCGGGTGGGCGACGTGGGGAGCGCCGACGGGGCCGGCGGGAGACCCCGCGTGGGGTCCCGGCGCCGATCCGGCGCGGGCTCGGGCGGCGGCCGACGCCCACGGCCCGGAGGACCGGGCCGTACGGCCGACCGGGCCGACCGGCCCGGCGAGGCCGGAGCGGCCGCCGGCCGGTGCTGCGGGCACGGCGACCGGTGCCGGTACGCGGGCCGGTGCGGGCGCCGCTCCCGGGAAGGCCGGGGCGGGGTCCCGGCGGGCCGGGTGGCCGACCGGGGCGGTACGGACGGGTCTGGCCGGGGCCGGGGCCCTCGGGCTGGTCCTCGGCGTCCTGTGGGCGCTTCCGCCCGTGGCCGCCGGGCTCCTGGAGCCGTCGGCCAGGACCACGGGTGTCTGGTCCGGGCGGCACGCCGAGCGCGTCCTGGCGCCGTACCCGGCGACCGCCCTGGCGGTCCTGCTCCTGGTGGGAGCGGCCCTCGCCTCGCTGCCGAGGCTCTGGGCGCGCGGAGGCGCGCTCGCGCTCGGCTGGGCCCTGCTCACGGCCCTGCCCGTGACGTTCGGCCTCCCGTACGCCGGGACCCTCACGGTCCAGCTGGTGACGGCGGCGGCGGCCCTGACGCTCGCCGCCCGGTCGGGGTTCGTGACGAGGGGGCTTCCCCCGGCCGCTGCCCAGGAGGCCGCGACCGTCCTCGGGTGGCTCGGCTTCACCGCCGGGTGCGCCTCGGGAGTGAGCGCGCTCGGCCTGGGTCTGGACACGCGGGGTGGCACCTTCACCGTGCTGGGGCTGCTGTCGGTGCTCCTCACGGGCGTGGCGGTGCTCGCCCCCGGCGCGCGGCGGACGGCCGCCGCCGTCGGCGCGGTGCTCGCGGCGGCGGGCCTGGTGCTCGCCACGGCCGCCTCCGCCGGACTGGGCCACCACCACACGGCCCTGGCCCTGCTGCTGGTGCCGGCGGCGACGGCCGCTCTGGGCGCGAAGGCCCGTCCGGTGGCCCTGGCGGTGGAGGTGACGGGGGCGGCCGTGGGGCTGTTCGCGGTGGGGTTGGCGGTCTCCCGTCCCGCGTACCTGGCGCTGGTGCTGGCCCTCGGCGGGGTGATCGCCCTGGCGACGGCCCTCCGGCCGGAGCGGCGCCGCTTCGCCTCGTGGGCGGCGGCGGGTCTGTCCCTGGCGGCGGTCTGGGTGCGGCTCGCGGCCTGGGAGGTGACGACCCCGGAGGCGTACACCCTGCCGGTGACGGTACCCGCGCTGGTGGTGGGCCTGCTGCGGCGGCGGAGGGACCCGGAGGCCTCCTCCTGGACCGCGTACGGGCCGGGGCTCGCGGTGACGTTCCTGCCCGGCGTGGTGGCGGTCTGGACCGACCCCGCGTGGGTCCGTCCGCCGGCCCTGGGAGCCGCCGCGCTCGGGGTGACGCTGCTGGGGGCGCGGTTCCGGCTGCGGACGCCCCTGCTCCTGGGCGGCGTGGTGCTGGTCCTGGTGGGGCTGCACGAGCTGGCGCCGTACGTGGTGCAGGTGGTGGGCGCGCTGCCCCGCTGGCTGCCGCCGGCCCTGGCGGGCCTGCTGCTGCTGGGGGTGGGTGCCACGTACGAGCACCGGCTGCGGGACGCGCGGACGCTGCGGGAGCGGTTCTCCCGGATGCGCTGAGGCCGGTACGCCGAAGGCCCGGAGACGGTGGTCGTCTCCGGGCCTTCGGTCCGGGTGGTGGGCGATACTGGGTTCGAACCAGTGACCTCTTCGGTGTGAACGAAGCGCTCTCCCACTGAGCTAATCGCCCGGGCGCATCGCCAACATTACCCCATGTCAGCGGGGCTCCCGCACCAGCCGGGGGTCACTGGTCGATCTTCCACGGCATGACGAAGCCGAACTTCCACAGGTACAGGCCGATGAGCACCCCGGCGATCACGAGACCGACCGTCGTGAGGATCAGGTTGCGGCGGCGGACCTTGGGATCGAGGGCCCGCTGGGCGGCCTCGGTCACCTTCCGCTTGGTCCAGCGCAGCACCAGCTGGGCCCAGACGAACTCGGTCGCCCAGATCGCCATGCCGGCGAAGATGACCAACCAGCCGGGTCCGGGCAGGGGCAACATCACGATGCCCGCGCCGACCACGGCGAGTCCCACGACGAAGACGCCGACCTGCCAGCTCAGGTGCAGGGTCCGGCGGGACTTGATGAACTCCGGTGCCCGGGATCCGAGTTCGGCGTCCTGGCCGTCCGCGGATTCCCCGGTGCGCTCGTCACTCTCCGCATTCATGGGCCCAACTTACCGGACGGGGGGCTCCGACCGGAAAGGCCGTATTACCCAAAGTTACACGCGTCCATACGAGCTACCTGAACGCCCACAAAACCGACAGAGGGGTTTACAACGGCACCTGACGTGGCATGTCGATTTCGCCGACGTGCGAATCCCCGAGCGCACACTGAGCGAAAGGCCCTGGCGCTTATGAACACCACGGTCAGCTGCGAGCTGCACCTGCGCCTCGTTGTGTCGAGCGAGTCCTCACTGCCTGTACCGGCGGGCCTGCGGTATGACACGGCCGATCCGTATGCCGTGCACGCCACCTTCCACACCGGAGCCGAGGAGACGGTCGAGTGGGTCTTCGCCCGCGACCTTCTCGCCGAGGGGCTGCACAGGCCCACCGGCACGGGCGACGTCCGGGTCTGGCCGTCCCGCAGCCACGGTCAGGGAGTCGTCTGCATCGCCCTCAGCTCCCCCGAGGGCGAAGCCCTGCTCGAGGCCCCGGCGCGGGCCCTGGAATCGTTCCTCAAGCGGACCGACGCGGCCGTGCCACCCGGCACGGAGCACCGCCACTTCGATCTCGACACCGAGCTCTCCCACATCCTGGCCGACAGCTGAGCCAGCCGAGAGCCGCACGGCGCCGTCCGACTCGGGGAGACGGCGCCGCGCGGGCAGTCACACAGGCATGACATCCGGCGCCTCCACCGCGCAGCCGGCGCGGTGACGGGCGCCGCTGTGCTGTCCGGGGCGCGCTAGAGTCAGCGCCAATCCGCGGGCGCCCGCCCGCGTCCGGCCAGGGAGCGAATCGTGCTGATCCCCCACGACACCCGGATCGCCCTCGACACCGTCGTCGATCTGATGAACACCGCGCCGCAGGGTGACCGCGAGGACGAGCTCGCGGACCTCCCGGCGCTGTGCGCCTTCGTCGAGGCGCACAAGATCAGCGACGTCGGTGAGCTCGGTCCCGGCGACCTGCGGGCCGTGCGTGCGGTGCGGGAGAAGTTCGCGGCGGTCTTCAGCGCCCCGGAGGCCCGGATCGCGGCCCCGCTGATCAACCAGCTCGTGGCGGGCGCCGGCACGACGCCCCGGCTCACGGACCACGACGGCTACGACTGGCACGTGCACTACTTCGCGCCCGGCGCCTCGGTGGCCGACCATCTCGCCGCCGACTGCGGCATGGCGCTGGCCTTCATCGTGGTGGCGGGCGAGCAGGAGCGCCTGCGGCGCTGCGAGGCACCCGACTGCGGCCGCGCCTTCGTCGACCTCTCCCGCAACCGCTCCCGCCGTTACTGCGACAGCCGCACCTGCGGCAACCGGCTGCACGTGGCCGCCTACCGTGCGCGCCGCAAGGAGGCCGCCGGCTGAGTGCCGGTCCCACCCGTCACAGGACGAAGAGATCGTGCACGGCCGCGGCGAGCAGCAGGGCGCCGATCACCCCGAGGAAGATCATCAGCGGCGGCTGCGAGAGCGCGAAGAGACATCCCCGGGGCTCCTCCGCCGAGGACTCGGCGCCGCTCTCGCCCACCGCGGGGACGGCGACCTGGGGAATCTCGACAGGCCGATCGGCCGGGGAGTCGAACGGGACATCGGTGGGGGCGGGCTTCCGCGAGGTATCCGGCATCTCGGGGGGATGATCGCGCACCGCGCGCCCGGAAAATCCCGCAACACGCCCCGCGCCCGGGGGCGTTCACCCCATCCCGTGGATCGACGGAGACGGGAGCGGACACAAACGATCAGATTCCATGCTTCTTCAGAATCGCCTCGATGTCGCTGAAGTCGTCACCGCCGGACGCGGGCCCCGCCTGGGGCTTTCCTCTCACGCCACGGGAGGATCCGGACGGTGCCGAGGCGCCCGGCGCGACGGCCGGACGGCCCGCCGCCCCGTCCACCTCGCCCCGCCCGGCACGGCGCCGCTCGACCGCGCGGACCGACAGGAACAGCAGCCAGGCCGCCCCCAGCACACCGAACCCCGCCCAGGCGACCGGGCTGAACGCCGTCCCCGCGATCCACTCGACGGCGCCCGTCATCACCAGCCCCAACGGCACCAGCGCGTAGGCCGCGATCCGGGTCGCCGTGAGAAAGCGCCTCCGGAAGGCCGAGATCGCGGCAATGCCCAGGCCCGCGGCGGCCACCGCGGAACAAATGGTCTCGGCGAGCATGCGATCCTCCAGGTCCCGGACGGTCCGACCCTTCCATCCTGCACCGCGCCCCACCGTCCGGGCCACGCCCCCGGACCGGTCTCAGGGAGATCTCCGGGTCGCCCCGTCAGGGTCCTCCTCCCCAGGTCCCGGTTGGGCGTCCGGGGCACGGCTGGAAGACTGCTCCCATGAGCGACACCACCACCGCATCCTCCCCCGTCGTCCTGGAGGCCTGGTTCGACCTCCAGTGCCCCGACTGCTTCCAGGCCCTCGGTGACGTCCGCGCCCTGCGCGAGAAGTACGGCGACCGGCTCGACGTCCAGCTGCGGCACTTCCCGCTGGCCAAGCACAAGCACGCCTACGCCGCCGCCCAGGCCGCCGAGGAGGCCGCCGCGCAGGGCAAGGGCTGGCCGTACGCCGAGGCCCTGCTCGCCAGGACCGCCGACCTGGCCGACCGGGGCGAGCCCGTCCTCCTGGAGGTGGCCGCGGAGCTGGGCCTGGACACGGAGGAGTTCGACACGGCCCTGATCGACGGCCGGCACCTGCTCACCGTGGACGCGGACGAGGCCGAGGGCAAGGCGATCAAGGTCACCGGCACGCCGACCTACGTGATCGGCGGGGAGCGTCTCGACGGCGGCCGCAGCCAGGAGGGCCTGCGCGCCCGCGTCGAGGCCGTCGCCGACCGGCTGCTCACCGCCTGAGAGGTCCCCGGGCCCCGTCCTACAGGAGCGTCTTCGCGCTGTTGACGTGGGTCGTGCGGTAGCCGAGCGAGTCGTAGAGCCGGAGCGCCGGGGTGTTGCCCGCGAAGACGTGCAGTCCGAGCCGGGTCTCCCCCGCCTCCCGCGCGACGCGCTCGGCCAGCAGCATCAGCGCCCTGCCGTATCCCCGGCCCCGCTGCTCCTCCGCGACCTCCACCTCGTACACGAACCCCAGCCGTTCCCCCGGAGTCGCCTCCATCCGGCCGGTCCACAGGAGGCCGACGTCGCGGCCGTCCCGCACGGCGAGGTGCACGGCCGCGCCCGGGGTCGCCAGGCCCTGCGGCAGGTGACGGCGGTGGCTCTCCTCGGCCTTCGCCCGGGCCTGCTCCTCCGGGACGCCGCGCTCGATCCAGCTCAGCGCGAAGCCCTCCTTGGCCCGCGCCGACCACGCCTCGAACTCGGCCTCGGTCATCGCGCGCACCTCCACACCCTCCGGCAGCTCCGGCGGCGCGCCGGGTGGCAGCTCCTTGAGCATGTTCCTGCTGCGCTCGGTGTAGCCCAGGGCGCGGGTCATCCGCAGCGCCGCCTCCGCCTCCGCGGGCACCGAGATCAGCACCTCCGCGCAGCCCCAGCCGCGCAGCACCTCCTCCGAGGCGAGCGCCGCCACCGTGCCCCTCCCGCGCCGCCGGTCCGGTTCGGCGATCCGGAGGTCCTCGATCACGCCCACGGCGGCGCCGAAGCCGGGATCCGTGCTGAGGCGGACGGAGCCCACGCGGCGGCTGTTCACACACACGTCGTACGTCCGGGAACGTCCGCCCTCGGGCGTCTGCTGGAGCGGCTCGACCGGCCGCAGGGTGGTGGTCATCACCCGTGTTCTACCCATCCCGGGGCCGTCCGTCATCCGGTTTTACGGCACCGGCCGCGAAGGGTGCGGCCCCGGATGCCGGGGCGGGTCAGCCGAGCCGCGGGTCCCGGTCCAGGGCGGCGCGCTCGTCGAAGACCCGCATGGCCTTCGCGGTCACGGGACCCGGCCCCGGGCCGAGCGGGCGCCCGTCGACGCGGTGCACGCCCTGTACGTCGCGGAGGGTGGAGGTCAGGAAGATCTCGTCGGCGGTCTCCAGGACGTCCATCGGCAGCTCGGTCTCCCGGGCCCCCGTCCACTCCACCGCGAGGGCCCGGGTGATGCCCGCGAGGCAGCCGGAGGAGACCGGCGGGGTGTGGACGGTGCCGTCGATCACCACGAAGACGTTCGAGCCGGTGCCCTCGCAGAGCTGTCCGACGGTGTTGCCGAACAGCGCCTCGGTGGCGCCCTGTTCGCGGGCCCGGGCGAGGGCGACCACGTTCTCCGCGTACGAGGTGGTCTTCAGGCCGGTGAGGGCGCCGCGCTCGTTGCGGGTCCACGGCACGGTGATCACGGCCGTCGTGTCGGCCCGCCGGCTCGTCGCGCCGACGGCGACGACCAGGCTGGCCCCGGCGTCGCCGCGCTCCGATCCGAGCGGCGAGAGGCCGCCCGTGTACGTGATGCGGAGCCGGCCGAGCTCCACCGGGTTGGCCGCCAGGACGGCGGCGCAGGCCCGGCGGACCTCGTCGAGGTCGGGCTCCGGCAGGCCGAGCCCCCGGGCGGAACGGGCGAGCCGCTCCAGATGGAGGGTGAGGGCGAAGGTCTCGCCGCGCTCCGCCTTGACCGTCTCGAAGACGCCGTCGCCGACGGTCAGTCCGTGGTCCAGGACGGAGACCAGGGCGGTCTCCGCGTCGCGCAGCCCGCCGTTGACCCAGAGTTTCATCGAGAAGTGGCCTTTCCGCTCGCCTCGAAGGCGCCTGACTCGTGGCCGCCCGACGCTATCGCGACCAGCCGGGCGGCCTTCAGCTCGGTCTCCTCCCACTCCCGCTCGGGATCGGAGCCCCAGGTGATCCCGGCTCCGGTTCCGAAGCGGAGGACGCCTTCGGGCCGGTCGATCCAGAAGGTGCGTATGCCGACGGCCAGCTCCCCGGTACCGGCGTCCGCGTCGACCCAGCCCACGCCTCCGCAGTACGGGCCGCGGGGCGCCGTCTCCAGGGTCTCGATGATCCGCAGGGCGCTCGACTTGGGGGCGCCGGTGACGGAGCCGGGCGGGAAGGTGGCGCGGAGCAGCTCCGGCCAGCCCGCGTCCTCGGTGAGCAGGCCGGCGACGGTGGAGACGAGGTGCACGAGGCCGGGGTGCTCCTCGACGGCACAGAGCTCGGGGACCGCGACGGAACCGGCCTCGCAGACGCGGCCCAGGTCGTTGCGGACCAGGTCCACGATCATCACGTTCTCGGCGTGGTCCTTGGGGAGGAGGTCCGCCGCGGTGCGGCCGGTCCCCTTGATGGGCCCGGAGGTGACCCGGGCGCCCTCGCGGCGCAGGTAGAGCTCCGGGGAGGCGGTGGCGATCTCCACTCCGTGCGCGGGCAGGCGAATCGTTCCGGCGTACGGGGCGGGGTTGCCGCGGGCGAGCAGCGCGGTCAGCGCGTCGACGTCGGCCCGCCCCGGGTCCGGCAGCGGCGCGGTCAGCACCCGGCAGAGGTTCGCCTGGTAGACCTCCCCGCGCGCGATGTGCTCGCGCACGCGCCGCACTCCGGCGGTGTACCCGTCGCGGTCGAGCGAGGACGTCCAGTCACCGGGCCGGGGACCGGCCCAGGCCCCGGGGACCGGCGCGGGAACCGGGTCGCGCCGCACGTCGCCGAAGCGGGCGCAGGTGAGCCGGCCCTCGAAGTCGGCGCAGACGGCCCAGAAGCCGGTGGAGTCCAGGGCCTCCGGGTCATGGGTGACGTCCCGGAGATCGGTCGCGACGAGGCCGCCGAAGCGGGCGAGGGGAGGAAGGTCGTGCACGCATCGAGTCTAGGCCGTGTCTTTTGGATCAGGCCGGATCAGGGAGCGGCGTCTGGCGCCGTGCATCGCAAGGCGGAGGAGGGAGTCCATGCGGAGCATCGGCGACCGACGACAACGCAGCGGGGCGCGGTGCCAGGCGCCGCGAGCCCGGCAAGATCCGAAAGACACGGCCTAGGTCCGCGCCGTGCCCCCGCGCGGGGTCCCGGTCGGCGGGCGCGGGCCCCGGCCCGCGCCGGGGCGGACGGCCACCCGGGGGACACGGCGGGTGACCGGGGCGCGGACCGCCGGCGGGGCCCGCCCGGGCACCCCGTTCCGCCCGCAGGTCAGCACGCTGCGGAAACGCGTTTTTGTACTGGCCCAGGAATCCGCTAGAGTTCAACACGTCGCCGGGACGCGCAAGCGGAACGGAAACGACAGGCGGACGTGGCTCAGTTGGTAGAGCATCACCTTGCCAAGGTGAGGGTCGCGAGTTCGAATCTCGTCGTCCGCTCGATGTGGGGGATCTTCCCGAACCCCCGTAATCACACTCCTGGTGGAGTGGCCGAGAGGCGAGGCAACGGCCTGCAAAGCCGTCTACACGGGTTCAAATCCCGTCTCCACCTCCAAGGACGATTAGCTCAGCGGGAGAGCGCTTCCCTGACACGGAAGAGGTCACTGGTTCAATCCCAGTATCGTCCACTGGATCTTCGGGTCCTGGATCTTCGGATCCCCCGCGCGATTAGCTCAGCGGGAGAGCGCTTCCCTGACACGGAAGAGGTCACTGGTTCAATCCCAGTATCGCGCACGCAGTACCCCGCACCCCGGGTGCACCCGCGCGATTAGCTCAGCGGGAGAGCGCTTCCCTGACACGGAAGAGGTCACTGGTTCAATCCCAGTATCGCGCACCCTACGAAGAAGCCCCCGGCTGCCTCTCAGCGGCCGGGGGCTTCTTCGTGTGCTCAGGAGGAGAAGAGCATCCGTCCGAAGCCGCGCTGACGGTAGTGACCGCCGTGGTGGCCGCCGTGCTGCGGGGCGCCCCAGGCAGGAGCGGCGGGGGCGGGCTGCGCCGGGTAGGCGGCCGGCGGGGCGGGCGGGGCCTGCTGGACCCACTGGGCCTCCAGGCGGGTCAGGGCCTCCAGCTCGCCGTAGTCCAGGAAGATCCCCCGGCAACCGCTGCACTGCTCGATCTGGACACCGTTGCGGTTGTACGTGTGCATGGCCGCACGACACTTGGGACACTGCATGCTCGGCTCAACTCCCTGCCGTTGCCGTTCGAATGATGACCTCACCTTACGTGGACGCAGGTGGGGCGGGGTCGGTTCGGTTCCCGGCGATACGGGCGCAGGTGTCGATCATCACCTCCTCCACCTCGTCCAGCGGCCGGCCCTCCGCCGTGGACTTGGCCAGGGCGAGGGCGGCGGTCTGGACGGTGAGGGCACGGGCCGGTACGTCGAGCCGGTCCCAGGGGTCGGTCCCGACCGCGGGTCCGCCCGCCGCCCGGTACGCGCCGAGGAAGCGGGACCAGACGTCGGCGGGCAGGAGTCCGGCCGCGAACCAGGCGGCGGGGCGGGCCAGGTCCCAGGCGGGATCGCCGAGGCCCGCGTCGTCCACGTCGATGAGTCGCCAGGGCCGGTGCACCGGGTCGCGGGCGTCCCGGACGAGCTGGCCGAGATGGAAGTCGCCGTGGCACAGGAACCGCTCCCGGGGCTCGGGGACGAGCCGGGGCCCGGGGACGGTCCGCCAGGCGCGCAGGACGGTCGCGGCGGCCGGGTGGTCCGGTGCGGCCCGGAGCATCCGGTCGACCGCTAGGGCGGCCTTCACCGGGGCCCGCATCGCGGGGAGGGGCGCGGGAAGGTCCCCCGGCGCAGGAGTGCGGTGCAGCAGGGCCAGGAGCCGGGCCGCCTCCTCCCAGGGGGCGGCGTCGGGATTCTCCGGGTCCACGGGCGGGCCGTAGGGCCAGACGGTCACGGGCCGACCGGCCACCACGGCGGCGGTGCCGCCCTCCCCCGCGCCCCGGCCACCCGCGGGCGGGAGCGGGAGCGGCGGCAGGAAGATCCCGGCGACGGACGGGTGCGCGGCGAGCGCGAGCCGGGCGCGGTGCCCCTCGGGGTCGGTGTCGGGGGCGTGCGCCTTCGCCACGAGCGCCCCGTGCCTGACGACGGTGCCGTCGGCCCGGTCCGCGAGCACCCGGAGCAGGCCCCCGGCGCAGTCGCAGGGGCGGCCGGTCCCGTGCGCGGCGGCACGCGCGAGGACGGCGAGCCGCGCGGGCACGTCGGGCTGGTTCGGGGCTGCGGTCTCCACGCGGGGAGCGTACGCGGTGGGGCGCCGGCCGCCGAGGGGCGCGGGTGTGCGGGGCCGACGGCGGGACTGCCCGGCCACCGTGGCGGGCGGGAGCGCGTACCGCACGGTCGTCCGGGGGCGTACCGGCGCCCGCCCGGCGAAGGAGACCACTGTCCGCGGCACCGCCGGACATGCGCGAGGGCCGGTCAGCTCCCCAGCTGACCGGCCTCGCGTTGCCGTCCGCCGCACCCCCGTCCCCACGGGGCTGTTGGCCGGATGTCCCCGACCCGGGCCGCTCTCCCGGGTCCGGGGCGCCGCTCAGCGCCCCAGCATCACGCCCACGGACGACGCCTGTGTGACCACCGCTTCCCAGCCGCCGAAGACGACCACCAGCAGGGCCGCGAGAGGGAGGACCATGGCGGTGGCCACCAGGGGGTGACGGTGCCCCGAAGGGCGGGGTGTCGACCGCTGTGCCGTGTAGGCCATGGTTCCTCTCCTGTCGTGTCCGGCGCGGCGGGTGCGGGACCTCGGGGGACGAGTGCTGCACCCGCCGCTTGACCTCAACATTAGGGAGCCGGGAGCGGCGGGACGTCATGCCCGCGTACCGACTTGCGGGCCTCCCGGAGGATGACGCCCGGCCCCCCGGCGTACTCCCCTGGGTGGAGACGGCGGTGGAGATGTGGGGGACTTCCCCGAGCGGTGCGGGGTGGAGGCCGGGAACCGGCCGTCGGGTGGCCGAAGAAGGTCGGCGGGGTGACGTCGCTCACGTCCCCGGCCCCGGCCCGGCTCCGCCGTCCCACGAGAGCCTCCGGCGGCGGGCCCGGGCGCGCTCCCCTCGTCCGGACGACACGTCAAGTGGACCGTGCAGGAGGGGCGTTGGCGGAGAGCGGGCACGGACCGCCCGGGCGGTGTCCCCCTCAGCACTGACAATCGATCCGGGCGTGAGGGCGCGGCCTATGAGCACGCGGGGGCGCCACTACGTAAGCTGTGCCACGTCGAACGGACGAGGGGACGGACATGGCGATGATGCGGCTCCGGCGCGAGGATCCGCGGATCGTCGGGTCGTTCCGCCTCCACCGCAGGCTGGGGGCCGGAGGGATGGGGGTCGTGTACCTCGGATCCGACCGGCGCGGACAGCGTGTGGCGCTGAAGGTGATCCGACCCGATCTGGCCGAGGACCAGGAGTTCCGGTCGCGGTTCGCCCGTGAGGTGTCCGCGGCCCGGCGGATCCGCGGCGGGTGCACGGCCCGGCTGGTGGCGGCCGATCTGGAGGCCGAGCGCCCGTGGTTCGCGACCCAGTACGTGCCCGGCCCGTCGCTGCACGACCGGGTCGCCGAGGAGGGTCCCCTGCGGGCGGCGGACGTGGCCGCGATCGGAGCCGCCCTCTCGGAGGGTCTGGTCGCCGTCCACGAGGCGGGCGTGGTGCACCGGGATCTGAAGCCCTCCAACATCCTGCTCTCTCCCAAGGGCCCGCGCATCATCGACTTCGGCATCGCGTGGGCCACCGGGGCCAGCACGCTCACCCATGTCGGCACCGCCGTCGGCTCGCCCGGCTTCCTGGCACCCGAGCAGGTGCGCGGCGCGGCGGTCACCCCGGCCACGGACGTCTTCTCGCTCGGCGCCACCCTCGCGTACGCGGCGATGGCCGACTCCCCCTTCGGGCACGGCAGTTCGGAGGTCATGCTCTACCGGGTGGTGCACGAGGAGCCGCAGTTGCAGGGGGTGCCGGACGCCCTCGCGCCGCTGATCAGGGCGTGTCTGGCGAAGGACCCGGAGGAGCGCCCGAGCACGCTCCAGCTGTCGATGCGGCTGAAGGAGATCGCGGCCCGCGAGGCGCAGGGGCTGCCGGCCTCCCGCCCGCCGGCGCAGCGGGACCGCACCGAGGAGCGCGGCCACGTACGGCCGACCGAGCGGTACACGGAGCGCGACACCCGGGGCCGGTCCCCGGAGCGGGGGCGCGGTACGGGGCCGTCGTCGCGGCCCTCGGGCGGCCCCCGGACCGGCGGTTCCCGCAATCCGCAGTCCCGGCCCGGAGCCCGCTCCACCTCCACGGGCCGGCGTCCCGCCAATCCGCGACTGCTGCGGCAGCGCCTCTTCGTCTTCGTCGTGGTGACGCTGGTCGTGGCCTTGGGGATCGCCGCCGCGCAGGCGCTCCAGGGCTAGGCCGTGTCTTTCGGATCTTGCCGGGCTCGCGGCGTCTGGCGCCGCGCCCTGATCCGGCCTGATCCGAAAGACACGGCCTAGGGGGACCTATTCCGGGCGGCCCGAGGTGACGGCGTAGAAGGCGACGGCCGCCGCCGCGCCCACGTTGAGGGAGTCCACGCCGTGGGCCATCGGGATGCGGACCCACTCGTCGGCGGCCCGCAGGGCCTGGGGGGAGAGCCCCTCCCCCTCGGCGCCGAGCATCAGCGCCACCCGGTCGAGCCGGTGCGGGGCGGCCTCGTCGATCGCGGTGGCCCGCTCCGCCGGCGTGAGCGCGAGCAGCCTGAAGCCCGCCTCCCGTACGGTCTCCAGTCCCCGGGGCCAGCTCTCCAGGCGGGCGTACGGGACGGAGAAGACGGCGCCCATGGAGACCTTGACGGAGCGCCGGTAGAGCGGGTCCGCGCAGTCCGGGGAGAGCAGGACGGCGTCCATGCCGAGGGCGGCGGCGCTGCGGAAGATGGCGCCGATGTTGGTGTGGTCGTTGACCGACTCCATGACGGCCACCCGCCGGGCGCCGGCGAGCAGTTCGGCGGCGTCCGGGAGCGGCTTGCGCTGCATGGAGGCGAGGGCGCCCCGGTGCACGTGGTAGCCGGTGACCCGCTCGGCGAGTTCCGGCTGGATCGCGTACACCGGCGCGGGGTCCTCGTCGATGACGTCGCGCATGGCGTCGACCCACTTGTCCGAGAGCAGCATCGACCGCATCGCGTAACCCGCCTGCCGGGCCCGGCGGATGACCTTCTCGCCCTCCGCGATGAACAGGCCCTCGGCGGGCTCGCGGCGGCGGCGCAGTTCGACGTCGGTCAGCCCGGTGTAGTCGTGCAGGCGCGGGTCGTCGGGGTCGTCGATGGTGATGAGTTCGGCCACGGGGTGATACTGCCTTGTCCGGGGTGGAGTGCCAAAAGGAGCGGGGGCGGGCGCGGTCAGCGGACCGGCTTGCCGGGGCCTTCCGCGACGACGGGGCCGATCACGATGACGGCGGGCGGGCGCACGTCCTCGGTCCTGACGACCTCCGCCACGGTGGCGAGGGTGGCGTCGACCCTGCGCTGGGCGGCGGTGGTGCCCTCCTGGACCAGCGCGAGCGGGGTGTCCGGGTCCTTGCCGTGGGCGACGAGCGCCTCCGCGATCTTCCCGATCTTGTCGACGCCCATGAGGATCACCAGGGTGCCGGTGAGCTTGGCGAGCGAGGCCCAGTCGACGAGCGAGCGCGGGTCGTCGGGGGCGACGTGGCCGCTGACCACGGTGAACTCGTGGGCGACGCCCCGGTGGGTGACGGGGATGCCCGCCGCGCCGGGGACCGAGATCGAGCTGGAGATGCCGGGGACGACCGTGCAGGCGATGCCCTCGGCGGCGAGCGCCTGGGCCTCCTCCATGCCCCGGCCGAAGACGAACGGGTCGCCGCCCTTGAGGCGGACGACGGACTTTCCGGCCTTGGCGTGCTCGATGAGGGCGTTGTTGATGGCCTCCTGGGCCATGAAACGGCCGTACGGGATCTTCGCCGCGTCGATCACCTCGACGTGCGGGGGCAGTTCGTCCAGGAGGTCGCGCGGGCCGAGGCGGTCGGCGATCACCACGTCCGCCTCGGCGAGCAGACGCCGGCCGCGCACGGTGATGAGGTCCGGGTCGCCGGGACCGCCGCCGACGAGGGCGACGAACGGGGTCCGGGCCCGCTGCTGCGGGGCCGCGAGGGAGCCGTCCCTGAGACCTTCGAGGACGGCGTCGCGCACGGCGGCCGAGCGCCGCGGGTCGTGGCCGGTGAGCACGGCCACCGTCACGCCCTCGCAGCGGCCGGTGGCGGGGGTCCAGGCACTGGCGGCCTCGGCGTCGTCGGAGCGGACGCACCAGATCCGGCGGCGCTCGGCCTCGGCGGAGGCGGCGGCGTTGGAGGCCGGGTCGGTGGTGGCGACGAGCGCGTACCAGGCCTCGGCGAGGTCCCCGTCCTCGTACCGCCGCTTGACCCAGGTGATCTCGCCGGCCTCGGCCATGGCCTCCACCGAGGGGGTCGCGGACGGGGAGACGAGGGTGATGTCGGCACCGGCGGCGATGAGGGCCGGGAGCCGGCGCTGGGCGACCTGGCCGCCGCCCAGGACGACGACGCGGCGGCCCGCGAGGCGCAGGCCGACGGGGTAGGCGGGGTGCTCGGCGTGCGCGGGGTGCGCGGCGTGCTCGGCCATGTGCGGGCGGCTCCTCGGAGGGGCGTGCGGATGAGGGGGGCCGCTGCGGCGGTGAAGCGGCTGGTGGGACGGGCGGTGGGCCCGTGCCCACGATATCGGTGAGGGGGGCCGGGCACGCTGTGACCCTTGTCCCTCGGGGGCGCGGGGCCCCGGTGGTACGGGAGGCGCGGTACGCGTGGGGGCGGTACGGCGCCGGGGCGGCGCGGGAGGCACCGTACGGCTCCGCCGGGCCGGGCGGGACCGCCCGGGGACGCGGACGTACGGGCGGGGCCGGGCGGCGCAGGAGCCCGGCCCGGACTTCCGGGTCGGGCTCCTGCGCCGGTGCGGAAAGGCCCTACTTCTCGGTGACGCCCGCCGAGTCGAACGTGGCCACCTCGTGCATCGCGCGGGCCGCGCTCTGCACCAGCGGCAGGGCGAGCAGCGCGCCCGTGCCCTCGCCGAGGCGGAGGTCCAGGTCGACCAGGGGGCGCAGGCCCAGCTTGTTGAGGGCCGCCACGTGGCCCGGCTCGGCGCTGCGGTGGCCGGCGATGCAGGCCGCGAGCGACTCGGGCGCGATCGCCCGGGCGACGAGGGCCGCCGCACCGGTGGAGACGCCGTCGAGGATGACCGGGGTACGGAGCGAGGCCGCGCCCAGGATCAGGCCGACGAGGGCGGCGTGCTCCAGGCCGCCGACCGCGGCGAGGACGCCGAGGGGGTCGGCCGGGTCCGGCTGGTGCAGGTCGAGCGCGCGCCGCACCACGTCCACCTTGCGGGCGTGGGTCTCGTCGTTGATGCCGGTGCCGCGGCCGGTGACCTCGGCGGGGTCCACGCCGGTGTAGACCGAGATGAGGGCGGCGGACGCGGTGGTGTTCGCGATGCCCATCTCACCGGTGAGGAGCGCCTTGTTGCCGGCGGCGACGAGGTCGCGGGCGGTCTCGATGCCGACCTCGACCGCGGCGAGCACCTCCTCGCGGGTCATCGCCGGGCCGGTGGTGAAGTCGGCCGTGCCCGGGCGCACCTTGCGGGGCAGCAGCCCCGGGGTGGCCGGCAGCTCGGCGGCGACGCCGACGTCGACGACGCAGACCTCGGCGCCGACCTGGTTGGCGAAGGCGTTGCAGACCGCTCCCCCGCCGAGGAAGTTGGCCACCATCTGCCCGGTGACCTCCTGCGGCCAGGGGGTGACGCCCTGGGCGTGGACGCCGTGGTCGCCCGCGAAGATCGCGACGGCGGCGGGCTCGGGGATCGGCGGCGGGCACATCCGGGAGAGACCGGAGAGCTGGGCGGAGATGATCTCCAGCATGCCGAGCGCGCCGGCCGGCTTGGTCATCCGCTTCTGCCGCTCCCAGGCCTCGCCGAGCGCCTTGGCGTCCAGCGGGCGGATGTTGGCGACGGTCTCCTGGAGGAGGTCGTGCGGCTCCTCGCCGGGCAGGGCGCGGCGGCCGTACGTCTCCTCGTGGACGACCCAGGCCAGCGGGCGGCGCTTGGACCAGCCCGCCTGCATCAGCTCGGGCTCGGCCGGGAACTCGTCGACGTAGCCGACGCAGAGGTACGCGACCACTTCGAGGTGTTCGGGCAGACCGAGGGCGCGGACCATCTCGCGCTCGTCGAAGAAGCTGACCCAGCCGACGCCGAGGCCCTCGGCGCGGGCGGCGAGCCACAGGTTCTCGACGGCGAGGGCCGAGGAGTAGGGGGCCATCTGCGGCTGCGTGTAGCGGCCGAGGGTGTGGCGGCCGCCCCGGGTGGGGTCGGCGGTCACGACGATGTTCACCGGGGTGTCGAGGATGGCCTCGATCTTCAGTTCCTTGAACTGCTTGGCCCGGGCCTTCGGCAGCGAGTTCGCGTACGCCTCGCGCTGCCGCTGGGCGAGTTCGTGCATCGTCTGCCGGGTCTCGGCGGAGCGGATGACGACGAAGTCCCAGGGCTGGGAGTGGCCGACGCTGGGGGCCGTGTGGGCGGCCTCCAGGACGCGGAGGAGCACCTCGTGCGGAATCGGGTCGGAGCGGAAGCCGTTGCGGATGTCGCGGCGCTCGCGCATCACGCGCAGGACGGCCTCGCGCTCGGCCTCGTCGTAACCGGGGGCCGGGGGTCCGGCCTCGGCGGCGGGAGCGGTGACGGCGTCCTCGGCCGGCTCCGCGTCCTGGACGGCGGGCTCGGCGGTCTCCACCGGCGCGACGGGCTCCGCGCTCTCGACCGGTGCGGCCGGCTCGGCCGGTGCGGTCGGTGCGGTCGGCTCGCCGGGCTCGTCCGTGGTGGCGGGGGCGCCGGCCGTCTCGTCGGCCTGCGGGACCTCGGCGGCGGGGGCGGGGTGCGCGGCCTCCGGCGCCTGCGGGACCTCGGCCGCGGGGGTCTCCTCCGGGGTGCCGGCCTCCGTGGCGGCCTCCGGGAGCATCTCCGGCTCGCCGGTCACCTCCACGGGCACGGCCTCGGCCGCGGTGTCGGCGACAGCCCCGGTGGGAGCGGCCGGCTCGACGGGGACCGACTCGACAGGGGTCGGCTCGACAGGGGCCGGCTCGACAGGGGCCGGCTCGACAGGGGCCGGCTCGGCGGGCTGGGCGACGGGGGCCGGGACCTCGACGGGCGCGGCCTCGGTGACGGCCGGGACCTCGACGGGCACGGCCTCGGTGACGGCCGGGGCCTCGGCCGTCTGCTCCTCGGCCATCTGCTCCTCGGGGAGCGGCTGCACGGCGGCCTCGGCGGGCGGGGCGGGGGCGACGGCCGTCTCATCGGTCTGCGGGACCTCGGCGGGCTCCGCGGGCACGGCGGCCTCGGCCGGCGTCTCCGGCTCGGACCGGACCTCCACGGGCTCCGCGGCCGGCTCCGTCATGGGCATCTCGGCGGCGGGCAGCGGCCCGGCCTCCGCCGGAGCGGCCTCCGCGGCCTCCTCCGGGACGGCGACCGGTACGGCTTCGGCGGCAGGTGCCGTGGCCGGCTCGCCCTCGCGCGGCGCGGGGACGGTCGGCTGGGCGACGGCGGGCTGCTCGGCGGCGGCCTCGGGCACCGGCTCGGCGGCCGGCTGAGGCTCCGGCCGGGCCTCGGCGGGGAGGGCGGCCGCGTCCTCGGGCGCCTCGGGCGCCTCCTGCGGGACGGGGGCCGGGGCGGGCTCCGCGACGGGCGTCGGGGCCAGGTGCGGGGCGGTCGGGACGGTGCCCTCCACCTGGACGAACCGGCCGGCCGGCGGAACGACCGTTTCTGCGGGAACCTCGGCCACCTGGGGCTGCGCCGGCCACGGCTCCGCACCCTGCGGGGCGAGCTGCCGGCCCTGCCCGAGCGACTGGTCCTGTGCGATGTCGAAGTACTCGGGGCCCGTGGTGGGCGGCCCCGGGTTCCGTACGGGCATGGGCGCGGGCGCCGTCGCCACGACCGGCTCGGGCGCCGGGGCCGGCGCGGGCTGCGCCGCGGGAGCGGGTGCCGTGGCGGGACCGCGGTCGGCGAGGGAGCGCACCACGCCTCCGGTGCCCTCGGGCACGGCCGGTCCCATGTGCAGCGGGCGGCGGCCGTGCTGCGGCCCCGGGGCGGTGGCCGGCGGCGGGACGCGGACCCCGCCGAGGTCCACGGAGCCGGTGTCGCGGCCGGCGGCCTCGTGGGCGCCGGTGTCGAGGATGCCGGGCTCGTACCCGTGGTCGGTCACGACCGGCTGCTCCTGCGGCGCGGCCGGGACGCCGTGCGCGGGGGTGCCGGCTCCCTGGGGCGGGAGCGGCACGCCCTGCGGCGGGGTGGCCGCCGCGGGGGCGGTCAGCTGGTCGGCGAGGACGGCGGAGTCCGGCAGCGGGCCCGTGAGCGGATCGGTCAGCGGGTCACCGGCCCGCGGGGCCTCGGCGGCCTGGCCGGCGTGCTGCGCCACACCCTGGTGCGGTGCCTCGTGGCCGGGGGCCACGGGGGCGGCGGGCGGCGGGGGGACGGCGACCGGCGGGGCGGGCGTGGCCCCCGGCGGCTGCTCGCTCCAGGCTCCCTGCGTACCCGGCATCAGGAGCAGGTCGTCGTCCTCGGCTGTGTGCTCGGAGGGGTCCAGGTAGGTGTACGCAGCCGGCGCGGGAACGCCCGGCTGCTCGACCATGCCTGCGTTCTCCGGCAGCCCCTCGCCCGGGATCTGGCCGGTGTCCGTCATGCGTACCCCTCGCCCATCGGTTGTGCTCCTTCAGACCTTCGCCCGTCGACAAGAACGAGCGTCCGCGTCGCGCGGCACGGAGGACGCGCGGACACCCAAGCATTGTCGCGGCCCTCGGCCATCGTGGCAGGGAGATCCGCCACGGTGCGCTGTGGACTGCGCCACGTCGCGCGGTCCCCCCGTTGCTCCGTACCACATCAGCGGGCCAAAAGGGCCAGCGTTTCAGGACATTGACGAACAGAACGCCGAACGTCCGGGTGCGGTACAACAATCCGCCAGCCTACCTGGCCCGGTGGGGCGGGGCGGTCACGGGTGGGGCGGCCCGGCCCGGTGCGCGGGCGGGTCGACGCGGCGTCCGGAGAGCAGGAAGACGACCGACCGCTCGCGCTCGGACCAGTCGTCCGGGTCGAGCCCGACGGTCTGCAGGAGGAGGCTCTCGACGGTGTAACCGCCGGCGGTGAGAGCGGTGCCGGCGGACTCGGCCTCGTCACGGGTGGAGGCGTGGGCGACGATGCGTTCCGGGCGCCGGTCGGTGCAGGCGGTGACGACGGGGACGCCGCCGGCCCCGACACGGACGACGTCCGGCTCGGGCAGGCTCTCCAGGACGTGCGGGGCGCGGCCGTGGACGGTCTGGAGGGGGACGCCGTGGCGCCGGGCGGCCGCGGCGGTGCGGGCGCAGGCGTCGGGGTCGAGGTCCACGGCGATGACGGCGGCACCGAAGCGGGCCGCCTCGACGGAGAACCCGCCGCCGGCGCAGCCGATGTCCCAGACCAGGTCGCCGGTGCGGGGTCCGAGGCGGGCCAGCTGGGCGGCGCGCAGGGCCGGATCCTCGCCCGCCCGGGTGCGGGGGGCTCCGCCGGAGCCGTACTCCTCGGCCGGCAGGCCCCAGCCCCGTACCGCACGGGCCGCCGGGTCCTCACCGAGGAGCCAGGGGGCGCCTGCGGTCCCGGGGGCGCCGCCGGCGATGCCGCCGATGACGAGGACGACGTTGGGGTCGCGCCAGTTGTGGTCGGCGGCCTTGTCGGAGGTGAGGACGGAGACCTGCTCGCGGGCGGTGCCGAGTTCCTCGCAGACGACGAAGGTGCGGTGGACGCCGTCGAGGAGCAGGGCGAGTTCGGCGGGGCCCGCGCCGGGCGAGGTGAGGACGGCGACCTTGGGGTGGGCGCGGCAGACGTTGACGGCGCGGCGCAGGGTGCGCTGGTGGGCGACGACGACCTTGGCGTCGTCCCAGGGCATGCCGGCGCGGGCGAACGCGGCGGCCACGGAGGAGACGGCGGGGACGACCTCGACCTCCAGGCCGTGCTCGGGCGCGCGCAGGGTGCGTACCACGCCGAAGAATCCGGGGTCGCCGTCGGCGAGGACGACGGCGGTGCCACGGTGGCCGGCGATGCGGCGGGCGGCGAGGTCGAGACTGCCGAGGCGGACGCGTTCGGCACCGGGGGGCACCTCGGGCAGGGCCAGGTGGTGGGCGGCGCCGGCCACGAGGGTGGCGGCGCGGAGCGCGGACCGGGCCGCCGAGGTGAGCGGCGAGCCGTCCCAGCCGATCACGGTGACGCGGTCGGCCATCGTCGTCTGTCTCCTGGGGTGGTGTGCGGGTCGTCGCAGGTCGAACGCGGCGGAAGGGGTGCCGGGCGGGTCGAGCGTACCCGGAACGGGCGCGGGCCCGGCGCGCCGCCGGGGCGTGTGGCGGCCGTCTCGGGCGGGGGATCAGCTCCAGTCGGCGAAGGTGGAGTAGCCGGCGTCGGCCATCTGCTCGGCGACGCCGTCGAGGTCCTCGGGGAGGAGGCTCCAGACGATGAGGTCGGTCCGGATGTCGGCCCAGTCACCGGCCTCGGTCTGGCTCCGCGCTATCCAGGCGTTGCGCAGGACGCCCTCGCTGATGCAGCCGATCTTCTGCGCGACCTGCTGGGAGGCGGTGTTGTCGGCGGCGGTGCGCAGTTCGAGGCGCTCGAAGCCGCGGTCGCCGAACAGCCACTGGGCGACGGCGAGGACGGATTCGGTGGCGTAGCCCTCGCCGCGGGCCCAGGGTGCGGTGACGTACGCGACCTCGGTGGCTCTGGTGCGCCAGTTGGTGCTGTGGAGGTGGACGGTGCCGACGAGGCGCTGGGTGAGGAACTCGGTGACGGCGAAGACGATGCCGTGGCCTTCGGTTCGCTGCGCAGGAGCGATCCTGCGCACCCAGTCCTCGGCGTGGGAGCGGGTGTAGGGGTGCGGAACGGAGGTCCAGGCGACGACGAGTTCGTCGTTCATCATCTCGACGAAGGCGGGGATGTCGGCCTCTTCGTACGGGCGCAGCACCAGCCGGTCCGTGCTGATGGAGATGTCCGGAAAGGTGGTAGTCATGCGCAGCTCCGTAGCGAAGACCGTCCGTAAAGACCGTGAACGGACAGCATGCAGCATGGGACGGCGCGTGCGCATGGCCGGGTGCGGGGCGGCGGGGCCCGTGCCGAAGGCCCCGCGCGCCGGTGGGGCGGGCGGGGCCTTCGCGCGGGGGATCCTGCGCGGCGGGCGTTACTTGGCGGCGCCGAAGGCCGGGATGACCGATCCCTTGTAGGTGTCCTCGATGTACTTCTTCACCTCGGGCGAGTTGAGGAGCTTCGCGAGCTTCTGCACGCGCGCGTCGTTCTCGTTGCCCTTCTTGACGGCGAGGAAGTTGGCGTACGGGTTGCCGTCGGCCTTCTCCAGGACGAGGGCGTCCTTGGCGGGCTGCAGCTCGGCCTCGATGGCGTAGTTGCCGTTGATGACGGCGGCGTCCACGTCGTTCAGGGCGCGGGGCACGGTGGCGGCCTCCAGCTCCTTGAACTCCAGGCCCTTCTTGTCGGTGATGTCGGAGAGCTTGGCGTTGGTGCCCACGCCCGGCTTGAGGGTGATCAGGCCGTTGTCGGCGAGGAGCTGGAGGGCGCGGCCGCCGTTGGTGGTGTCGTTGGGGACGGCGACGGTCTGGCCGGGCTTGATGTCCTTCACCGACTTCAGGCTCTTGGAGTAGAGGCCGAGCGGCTCCAGGTGGACGTCGACCACGGGGACGATGGTGGTCTTGTTCTTCTGGTTGAAGTCGTCCAGGTACGGCTTGTGCTGGAAGAAGTTGGCGTCGACCTGGCCGGACTGGGTGGCGGTGTTCGGCAGGACGTAGTCCGTGAACTCGCGGACCTCCAGCTTGAGCCCGGCCTTCTCGGCGAGGTTCTTCCGGACGAAGGTGAGGATGTCGCCGTGCGGCGTGGGGGACGCCGCGACGACGAGGGCCTTGGAGGCGTCGCCGGAGCCGCTCGCGGAGGAGGACGGGTCCGAGGAGGTGCCGCAGGCCGTGAGGCCGAGGGCGAGGGCGGTGGTGGCGGCGAAGCCGGCGGTGAGCTTGATGTTCTTACGCACGAAGAGTGCCTCTTTCGGGTGGAGCGGTGGACGCCTGGACAACAAGTCCGGGCTGTTCTTCGGTGGACGAAGTGCGGGGTGGGCGGCCGCCGTCAGGCGGTGCGGCCGCGGCGGGCGAGGAGCCGTACGACTCCGTCGCCGATGAGCTGGACGACGGTCACGAGGACCACCAGGACGACGACGGTGACCAGCATGAACGTGGTGTCGAAGCGCTGGTATCCGTAGGTGACGGCCTTGGAGCCGAGGCCTTCGCCGCCCACCGCGCCGGCCATCGCGGAGTAGCCGATGAGCACGATCACCGTGGTGGTGACGGCGGAGACGAGCGAGGGCAGGGCCTGCGGCAGGAGCACCTTGCGGACGATGGTGGGGATGCCGCCGCCCATGGCCTGGACGGCTTCGACGAGTCCGTGGTCGACCTCGCGGACGGCCGTCTCGACGAGGCGCGCGAAGAAGGGGATGGCGCCGATGGCGAGCGGCACGATCATCGCGGTCGGTCCGATGAAGGTGCCGACGACGAAGGTGGTGAAGGGGATCAGGGCGATCAGCAGGATGATGAACGGCAGGGAGCGCCCGATGTTCACGATCGCACCGACGATCTTGTTCACCGGCCGGTTCTGCAGCAGTCCGCCCTTGTCGGTGAGGACGAGGAGGATGCCGAGCGGCAGTCCGCCGAGCACGGTGACGACGGTGGCCCAGAGGACCATGTAGAGGGTGTCGACGGTGCCCTGCTCCAGCAGGGGCCGCATCTCTTCCCAGGTCACTTGGCACCTTCCTTGACCAGCAGCGGCGTTCCGGCGGCTTCGCCGTGTTCCCGTCGTTCCCGCGTTCCGGGCTGTTCCGGTTCCTCCTCGACGACCTCGACCTGGAGGCCCTGCTCGCGCAGGAAGCCGACCGGGACGACGTTGTCCTCGTACCGTCCGGGCAGTTCGATCCGCATCCGGCCGATCTGCCTGCCGCCCACGGTGTCCATCGCCGCGCCGAGGATCGAGATGTCGATGTTGTAGGTGCGGGACAGCTGGGAGATGACCGGCTGGGTGGCGGCCTCGCCGTGGAAGGTGACGTCCACGACCGTGCGGTCGGGGCCGGTGGAGTGGCCGCTGACCGGGAACAGCTCGGCCGCCAGCTGCGAGCCGGGGGTGGCGAGCAGTTCGCTCACGGTGCCGGACTCCACGATCCGGCCCCGCTGCATGAGGGCGGCCGAGTCGCAGATCGTCTTGACGACGTCCATCTCGTGGGTGATGAGGAGGACGGTGAGGCCGAGCTGCCGGTTGAGGTCGCGCAGCAGCTGGAGGATGGAGCGGGTGGTCTCGGGGTCGAGGGCGCTGGTGGCCTCGTCGGAGAGGAGCACCTTCGGGTTGCCGGCCAGGGCGCGGGCGATGCCGACGCGCTGCTTCTGGCCGCCGGAGAGCTGGCCCGGGTAGGCCTTGGCCTTGTCGGCGAGGCCGACGAGGTCGAGGAGTTCGAGGGCGCGGCGGGAGCGCTCGGCGCCGGAGACTCCGAGGATCTCCAGGGGCAGTTCGATGTTGTCCTTGACCGTGCGCGAGGACAGCAGGTTGAAGTGCTGGAAGACCATGCCGATGCGGCTGCGGGCCTGGCGCAGATCCTTGCCGGCGCGGCGGCTCCGTCCGGCGAGGGCGGTGAGGTCGACGCCGTCGACCGTCACGGTGCCGGAGGTGGGGCGCTCCAGGAGGTTGACGCAGCGGATGAGCGAGGACTTGCCGGCGCCGCTCTGGCCGATGACGCCGTAGACCTCTCCTTCGCGGACGTGGAGGTCGACGCCGTCCAGAGCGGTGACCTGGCGGCCGCGCGACTCGTAGACCTTGGTCAGGCCCGAAGTGGTGATCACAGGGGTTTCCGTCACTGTCGAGTGCGCGACGCGGGTTCCGCCGTGCACGGGGCATTCGTCATTTCGGACAGTCAGGCGCACGGGAGGCGGCTCCGGCGGTGGCCGGGGCAGCGGTGCGCGGGGCAGGCACGGTCCGCGCCGGTGGGCGGCGGAACGGCTGGCCGTCGGGGTCTCGCTTCGGGGCGCGAGGCTCGGCGGGGGCCCTCAGAAGGCGCACATTCGACACATACAACGAGCACCGGGCGTCGTGTTCGCCTCGGTCGCAAGGGTGCGGCTGCTCGTCGTGGTCATGTCTGCAAGTAAAACATGCGCGGCTGCGAAGGGAAGCAGCCTGTCCGTATAACGGACAGCTGTGAGACGCCCTGCGGACGGCCGGCGCTCCACGCGCGGGCCGCCGCCCCTCCCCCGTACGGCCTGCCCGTAGGGGCTCCGCCCGGGCGGGCCGGCGGCCGGCCGCACCGGCCACGAGGGGAACCGGATGTGGTCAAGGCCACGGCCCGGGGGCCGCGCGCATCGGACCATTCCGGCCGTAATACGCTCGGGCGCATGCTCGACGCCCTGACGGTCGCGGTCTGTGTGGCCGCGCTCGCCCTCGCCGCCTGGTGCGGCTTCGCCGCCTACCGGGACCAGCCGACCAAGGACTGGCACTTCATCGGCATGGCCGTGGTGACCCTCCTGGTCCTCGCCCAGCTGATCGTGGGCATCGTGCAGCTGGCGCGCGGCGAGAAGGCGGAGGAGGGCACCACCATCTTCGTCGCCTATCTGCTGGGCGCGCTGTGCGCGGTCCCGGTGGCCGGCTTCATGTCGCTCGCGGAGCGCAGCCGGTGGGGCTCGGCGACGGTCGCGGCGGGCGCGGTCGTCCTCGCGGTGCTCGAAGTGCGTCTCCACGACATCTGGACGGTGGGCTGATCATGGGCGGGACCCGGGAAGCGCGGGAGACGGCGGCCGGCGGCGGACGGACCCGGCTGGTGTCCGGCCCCGGCATGCTCGTGGTCTGGCTGTACGGCGTGATGTCGGTGGGCGCGGCCTCCCGCTCGGTGTACGAGATCGCCGCGAAGTTCGACCAGGCCCCGCTGGCCTACTCGCTCTCGGCGGTGGCGGCGGTCGTGTACGTCTTCATCACGTACACGCTGGTGCGCGGCGGCGAGACGGCGCGCAGGGCGGCGCTGGTGTGCTGCGCCGCCGAGCTCGCCGGTGTCCTGGTCGTGGGGACCTGGACGCTGCTGGAACCGTCCGCCTTCCCGGACTCCACGGTGTGGTCGGAGTTCGGCTACGGCTACGTCTTCATCCCGGTGCTGCTGCCGCTGACCGGCATCTGGTGGCTGCGGCGGTCCCGGGCCGCCTGAGCCGGCGACGCGGGTCCGCCGTCGTCACGGGGCGGGCGGCCCACCGGTCCGTCAGGCGGCCTTCTCCAGGGTCACCAGGGTGATCCGGGGACCGAGCGGGCGGGTGGCGACCTGCTCGTACCCCTTCCTGCGGTAGAGGCGGAGGTTGCCCTCGCTGCGGTGGCCCGTGTCGAGCCGGAAGCGCTTGGCGGACGGGACCTCGGGCCGGCCGGTCGTCGCGAAGTGCTGCTCGATGGCGTCGAGGAGCCGGCCGCCGAGGCCGTGCCGGCGCAGCCGCGGGTGGACCATCAGGTGGGTGATCCGTACCGTGCCGTCCTCGTCGGCGAAGGCCCGCACGGAGGCGACGACCTCGTCGCCGAGCCGGGCCACGAGGCCGTGGCTCCCGGCCAGTTCGGCACGCAGGGCGTCGAGCGACTGGGTGAGCGGTTCGATGGACCAGTCCCCGTACAGCTCCGCCTCGCTCTGGTAGCAGAGGTACTGCAGCTTCAGGATGTGCTCCGCGTCCTGCGCGTCCGCTGCTGAGATGGTCACACTCATGCCCATGTGTGCACGCCTCCCGCTCACTTGGTCCACCGACGGTTTACCGCACCCTTCCCCTCCGGCCGGGGACGGGAACCTCCGCGGCGAGCATTCTGCGCAGGCATCCCAGGCAACGGGAACGCATCGACCCCAAACTGCCTTGTGAGATACCCAACGCTCCTGCGATTTCCCGGTACGTGGGGTCGGCGGGGTCGAGCATGGCGGCCAGCAGCCGGGGGCAGCGGCCGGGCGTCCGGGTGACGGCGGCGCGGACGGTGCGGCGTCGTTCGGCGACGAGTGCGGAGGCCTCCGGGGAGTACGGCGCCTCGCCGCCGTGCGGGGCGGGGGCCGGGTCGTCCCGGTAGGGCCGCTCGCGCAGGGCGGCGCGGCGGCAGCGGCGGGCCTCCGCGCGGACGGCCCGGCGCAGCCACTCGGCGGGGCGTTCAGGGGCGCCGTCGTCGCGGAGGCGCTCCAGGAGCCGCAGCCACACGGCCTGTTCGAGGTCGTCCGGTTCGACGCCGGCGGCCGCGGCCTCCGCCTCGGACTCGGCGGCGAGGAGCGGGGTGAGGGTGCGGAGCAGGGCTTCGGGCGAGGTGGGGGGAGTCATGTCCGCCACGATGCGGCCCGGCGGGGGGGCCGGTTGCGGGCCGGGCGGTAAACCACCCGGGCGGGGGTACGGGCCGGGGTGCCCGTACCCCCGCCCGGGGGGTGCGGCCGGTGTCAGCGCCGGCCGGCGTCGGCGGCGGCGAGGAGGGCCGTGTCGGGGTTGTCGGAGAAGATGCCGTCGATCCCGGTCTCCAGGTAGCGCTTGAGTGCGCCGAAGGAGTCGCCGTAGGCGGCGGGGTCGGTGCCGCGTCGGAAGTCGGCCGGGAGGAAGGCGTTCTCGTTGCGGTGCGTGTACGGGTGGAGGATCAGGCCGCGGGCGTGGGCGTCGCGCACCAGGGTGGTCGGTTCGCCGAGCCTGCCGTCCTTGTCCTTGGGGATGACGAGGTCGAGGAGCGGGCCGATGCCCTGGGCGAAGGAGGCGATCCAGGCGAGGCCCTCGGGGGTGACGAGGTCGGCCACCGTGCGCGGGTCGCCCGACTGCCGGAAGTCCCACGGGCGGTCGTCGGGAGTCCAGAGCAGGACGACGCGCGGGGTGGCGACGAGCTTCGCCATGCGCCGCATGCTGGTGGGCTCGAAGGACTGCAGGAAGGTGGGCGAGTCGGCGCGGTGGCGTCCGTACCGGCGCAGGAGGACGGCGAGACGTTCCTCCAGGCCGAGGCCGAGCCCGCGGAAGTACGTGGGGTGCTTGGTCTCGACGTGCAGCCAGATCTCCCGGCCCCGCCGGCGGCCCTCCGTCTCGGCCCAGCGCAGCACCTCCTCGAAGGTGGGGACGGTCCAGCGGCCGTCGTAGAGGGTGTTCTCCTGGCGCGTGCCGGGGATGCGCTCCTTGGCACGGAGCGTCTTGAGCTCGGCCAGGGTGAAGTCCTCGGTGAACCAGCCGGTGAGGGTGGTGCCGTCGACGTTCTTGGTGGCCTTGCGGGAGGCGAACTCGGGGTGGTCGGCGACGTCGGTGGTACCGGTGATGTCGTTCTCGTGGCGGCAGACGAGGTGCCCGTCCCTGGTGGGGACGAGGTCCTGTTCGATGACGTCGGCGCCGAGGTCGAGGGCCAGCTGGTAGGAGCCGAGGGTGTGTTCGGGGCGGTAGCCGCTGGCGCCCCGGTGGGCGATCACGGTGGGGACGGGCAGGGAGCGGTGGCCGCGGCCCCGGCCGGGCCCGTGGTCGGGGCCGGGTCCGGGGCTCCGGTCGTCGGCCTGCGCGGCGGGGGCGGCCGTCAGCGCCGCGGAGGCGCCGAGGACGGCCGCCCCCGCCGCTCCGAGGACCGTCCGCCGTGCCGGGGTCGGGCGCGCGCCCTGAGTCATGAAGTACCTCCTGTGTGATGTCCCGCACGTGCCGGCGGTGCCCCCGACCGTAGGCAGGGAGGCCCTACGGGCGGCAGACCCCGGTCGAACATGGCGGAAACTCACGTCAACACTGTGTATCCAACCGGTGAACCCGATGTGCGCACGGCGGTGACCCGCGAGTATCGTCGCCAGCTGCACCGTCGGCCCGCTGACCCGCGTCCCACCCGGAGGAACCGTTGTCCCGTCTCGCGATCATCAAGGCAGTGCTCGGGCCGGTCATGCGCCTGATGTTCCGCCCCCGGGTGGAGGGGGCGGAGAACATCCCCGGCACCGGGCCCGTGATCCTGGCCGGCAACCACCTCACCTTCATCGACTCGATGATCATGCCGATCTGCCTGGAGCGCCAGGTCTTCTTCATCGGCAAGGACGAGTACGTGACGGGCAAGGGCCTCAAGGGCCGCGCGATGGCGTGGTTCTTCACCAGCGTCGGCATGATCCCGGTGGACCGGGACGGCGGGCGCGGCGGGGTGGCCGCGCTGATGACCGGCCGCCGGGTCCTGGAGGAGGGCAAGATCTTCTCGATCTACCCGGAGGGCACCCGCTCCCCCGACGGCCGGCTGTACCGGGGCCGTACGGGCATCGCGCGGCTGACCCTCATGACGGGGGCGCCGGTGGTGCCGTTCGCGATGATCGGCACCGACAAGATCCAGCCGGGCGGCGCGGGCTTCCCCCGGCCGGGGCGGGTCACGGTGCGCTTCGGCGAGGCGATGGAGTTCTCGCGGTACGAGGGCATGGACCGCGACCGGTACGTGCTGCGCGCGGTGACGGACTCCGTGATGGCGGAGGTCATGCGCCTGTCGGGTCAGGAGTACGTGGACATGTACGCCACCAAAGCGAAGGCCGCGTGACGCACGTGGACGGCAGTGGTGCCCCGTACGGCGAAAGCCGTACGGGGCACCGTGCTTTCCGGGCCCGTCAGTGGCCGATGCCGTCCTCCAGGCGCTGGCCCTTGAGCAGGAACCAGGCGGCCACGGCGGTGGCCAGGAGGACCGCGGCGCCGACGCCGGCGGCGATGCGCAGGCCGTCCACGAAGGCCTCCTGGGCGGCGCCGACCAGGGCGTTCGCGGTGCCGGGCGCGAGGCCGGCGGAGGCCTCGACGGCGCCGCCGAGCGATTCGTGGGCGGCTGCCGCGGTCTGTGCCGGGACGCCGGCGGGGGTAACGAAGTCCCGGTAGACGCCGGTCACGATCGAGCCGAGAACGGCGATGCCGAGCGCCGCGCCGAGCTCGTACGCGGTCTCCGAGACGGCGGAGGCGGCGCCGGCCTGCTCCTTGGGGACGCTGGAGAGGATGACGTCGGCGGTGACGGTGAAGGCGAGACCCGCGCCCACGCCGACGACCAGGAGGCTCGCGCCGAGCAGCGGATAGCCGGTGGTGCGGCCGAGGGTGGTCAGGACGGCGAGCGCCAGGCCGACCGCGCCGAGGCCGGTGGCGACCACGGACCGTACGGAGAAGCGGCGCGCGGCCCGGCCCGCGACCAGACCGGCGGTCACCGCGCCGACGGCGGCGGGCAGTTCGGCGAGCCCGGCCTCCAGCGGCTGGCGGCCCTGGACCAGCTGGAAGAACTGGGACAGGAAGAAGACCAGTCCGGAGAGGCCCAGGATGGTGAGCAGGTCCGCGAGGACGGCCGCCGAGAAGCCCCGGTGACGGAAGAGGCGCATGTCGAGCAGCGGGGCGGGGAGGGTGAGCTGCCGGCGGACGAACCAGGCGAGGGCGGCGGCTCCGGCGAGGGCGGCGAGGGCCGCGTCCAGGGAGAGGCCGTGCGAGGCCGTCTCCTTGACCGCGTAGACGACGCCGATCATGCCGACGAGGGACAGGCCGACGCTGGACAGGTCCCAGGGGCCCGGCCGCGGGTTCTTCGACTCGGGGATGAGCCGGACGCCGACGAGGACGAGCACGGCCATGACCGGCAGGTTGATGAGGAAGACCGAGCCCCACCAGAAGTGCTCCAGGAGGAATCCGCCGACGACCGGGCCGACGGCGGCGCCGGCCGAGGCCATGGCGCCCCAGATGCCGATGGCGAAGCTGCGCTCGCGCGGGTCGTGGAAGAGGTTGCGGATGAGCGCGAGGGTGGAGGGCATCAGGGTCGCGCCGGCGACGCCGAGCAGGGCCCGCGCGACGATCATCATCTCGGGGCTGGTCGCGTAGGCGTTGAGCACCGAGACGGCGCCGAAGGCGGTGGCGCCGACGAGGAGCAGCTTCTTGCGGCCGACGCGGTCGCCGAGGCTGCCCATGGAGACGAGCAGGCCGGCGATGACGAACGAGTAGACGTCGCCGATCCAGAGCAGCTGGGTGCCGGTCGGCTCCAGGTCCTCGGAGAGGAAGGGGGTCGCGAGGCCGAGCACGGTGGCGTCGACCGCCACGAGCAGAACGGCCAGGACGAGGACGGAAAGGGCGAGCCACCGGCCGGGGCGGTGCACGCCCTCGGTATGGCCGGGGGTCCTGAGGGTGCTGGTGGTCACTTCTCCACGCTCCTGCGCGCTCCACCGAGCAGCAGCTCGGTGATCATGTACGAAAAGTCCTTGGCGGCGACCCGGCCGTCCTGGACGGCCCAGGCGCCGGCTCCGACGAGTCCGTAGAGGGCCTCGCAGAGCCAGGCGGGGGTCAGGTCGATCCGGAAGACGCCCTGTTCCTGTCCGCGCCGGAACAGCGCGGAGACGCGGGCGTCGAGGCGGGCCCAGCCCTCGTTCCGCTCCTCGCCCTCGAACAGCTGGTTCTCGGTGACGAGGAAGGACAGCAGGGGGGCGACGGCCTCGGTCTCGGCGACGAGCCTGCGGACGGCCTCGTCGGCGGGGCCGGTGTCGAGCCCGGCCCGGTCGAGGGCGGCCTGCATCTCCTGGAGCCCGAGGTCCTCCAGGGCCCGCACCAGGGCGTCCCGGCCGGCGAAGTGCCGGTGGAGGGTGGCGCGGCCGATGCCTGCGGCCCGGGCGACCTCGTCCATGGTGGCGGTCGCTTTGCGGGACAGCAGGGCGGCGGCGGCGCGGAGCACCTGGGTGCGATCGACGGACATGAGACAACCGTACACCGAATGAGACATCAATGTCTCATTCCCGGGTCATGGAAAAGCGCCACCGCCCTCCCGGAGGAGGACGGTGGCGCGTTCCGGTCCCGGCCCGCGGGCGGGGACACGGGTCACTTCTTGGCGTTCGCCCAGGCGTGCTGGATCACCAGGTCCGCCTTGACCTCCACAAGCTGGGCGGCGACCGCCGAGGGGGCCGTGCCGCCCCGGCCGTCACGGGAGGCGAGGGCGCCCGGCACGTTGAGGACGGTCCGCACCTCGGGGGTGAGGTGCTCGGAGATCTTGGCGAACTGTTCGTCCGTGAGCCCGTCCAGCTCCTTGCCCTCGGACTCGGCCACCTTCACGCACTCGCCGGCCACCTCGTGCGCCACCCGGAAGGGCACGCCCTGCTTGACCAGCCACTCCGCGATGTCGGTCGCGAGCGAGAAGCCGGCCGGGGCCAGCTCCTCCATCCGCTCCCGGTTGACCGTGAGCGTCGCCATCATGCCGGTGAAGGCGGGCAGCAGGACCTCCAGCTGGTCGCAGGAGTCGAAGACGGGCTCCTTGTCCTCCTGGAGGTCCCGGTTGTAGGCGAGCGGGAGCGCCTTGAGGGTGGCCAGCAGGCCGGAGAGGTTGCCGATGAGGCGGCCGGACTTGCCCCGGGCCAGCTCGGCGATGTCCGGGTTCTTCTTCTGCGGCATGATCGAGGAGCCGGTGGAGAAGGCGTCGTGGAGGGTCACGAAGGAGAACTCCTTCGTGTTCCAGAGGATGATCTCCTCCGCGATCCGCGAGAGGTTCACGCCGATCATCGCGGTGATGAAGGCGAACTCGGCGACGAAGTCACGGGAGGCCGTGCCGTCGATCGAGTTGCCGGCCGAGCCGCGCTCGAAGCCGAGGTCCTTCGCCACCGCCTCCGGGTCGAGCCCGAGCGAGGAGCCGGCCAGGGCGCCGGAGCCGTACGGGGAGACGGCGGTCCGGGTGTCCCACTGCCGCAGCCGCTCGGCGTCCCGGGAGAGGGCCTGGACGTGCGCGAGGACATGGTGGGCGAACAGCACGGGCTGGGCGTGCTGGAGGTGGGTGCGGCCGGGCATGGCCACGTCCGGGTGCGCCTCCGCGAGGCCGACCAGGGCGTCCTGGAGGTCGGCGACGAGGCCGCCGATGATGCGGGCGTGGTCCCGCAGGTACATCCGGAAGAGGGTGGCGACCTGGTCGTTCCGGGACCGGCCGGCGCGCAGCTTGCCTCCGAGGTCCGGACCGAGGCGCTCCAGGAGGCCCCGCTCCAGGGCGGTGTGGACGTCCTCGTCGGCGACGGTTCCGACGAAGGAGCCGTCGGCGACGTCCGCCTCCAGCCGGTCCAGACCGGCCAGCATGCGGGTCAGCTCGTCCTCGGCGAGCAGCCCGGCGGAGTGGAGCACGCGCGCGTGGGCGCGGGAACCGGCGATGTCGTACGGCGCGAGCCGCCAGTCGAAGTGGACCGACGCGGACAGCTTCGCCAGGGCCTCGGCGGGACCGTCGGCGAACCGGCCGCCCCAGAGCCGGACGTCACCGTTGTTGCTGCTCACAGCTGTGCTCCTCAGTCGAACGCGGGGTGATCGTGGACCGCGACCACGTCATGCATGAGTATGCAGAGTGATGCATGATTCGTCAATCCATCGCTCCCCTTACGGGTGAAAGCCGTGCCGCGCCCGCCGAACAGCCCCGTACGCCGTGCGCGGGGGCCCCGGCGCGCCTAGCGTCGCGGCCATGCGCACCCTTCTCGTACTCGGCGCCGCCCTGCTGTCCCTCGGGGCGGCGCCGCCTCCGGTCCCGCTGCCCGCGCGCATGGCGGACACCGGCGGCGGCTCCCAGCTCATCACCGCCCAGGCCCCCGAGGCGGGAGCGACCACGGGGACGGTGAGCTGGTGGGACCGGCGCGGCGGGCGCTGGGTCAGGGCGGGGTCCGCGCCCGCCCGCTTCGGGGCGGGCGGCCTCGTGGAGGGCGCCACCCGGCGACAGGGCACGAACACGACGCCGACGGGGCTCTACCGGCTCCCGTACGCCTTCGGGATCGCTCCCCCGCCGGGAGGCACCGCCTACCGGTACCGCCGGGTGACCGACCGCTCCTGGTGGTGCCAGGACAACGACGCGCGCGCGTACAACCGCTGGGTCGAGGGTCTGCCGCCGGACTGCCGCGCCGCCGAGGCCGAACACCTCGTCACGTACCGCGCCCAGTACGCCCACGCGCTGGTCATCGGCTTCAACTACGACCGGCCGGTGCGCGGGCGGGGCGCCGGGATCTTCCTGCACGTCAACGGGCGGGGCGCCACGGCCGGTTGCGTGTCCGTGCCGCAGGAGGCGATGCGCGCGATCCTGGACTGGGCGGAGCCGGCGCGCCGACCGCACATCGCCGTCGGAACGCGGAGCGGTCCGACGGCGATCACACGGTACTGAGAGGCCTGGTACGGGAGCGGGTCAGCGCTCCTTCTGCGCGAGGCGCAGCAGGTGGTCGGCCAGGGCCTGGCCGCCGGCCGGATCGCGGGAGATGAGCAGCAGGGTGTCGTCACCCGCGATCGTGCCGAGGATGGCGTGGAGTTCGGCCTGGTCGATGGCCGACGCGAGGAACTGGGCGGCGCCCGGCGGGGTCCGCAGGACGACCAGGTTGGCGGAGGCCTCGGCGGAGATCAGCAGCTCGCCGGAGAGGCGGCGCATCCGCTCCTCCTTGGCGGACTCGCCGAGCGGGGCCTGCGGGGTGCGGAAACCGCCCTCGCTGGGGACCGCGTAGATCAGCTCGCCGCCCGTGTTGCGGATCTTCACCGCGCCCAGTTCGTCCAGGTCGCGGGAGAGCGTCGCCTGCGTGACGCTCAGCCCGTCGTCGGCGAGGAGCTTGGCGAGCTGGCTCTGCGAGCGCACCGGCTGCCGGTTGAGGATGTCGACGATCCTGCGGTGGCGGGCGGTACGGGTCTGCGGAACGGACGGTCCTGCTCCAGGCTCCGCCTGGGGGGTCCCCCAGTGCTGGTTCTCCTGCGCGTCGGTCATCGTCGTCTCATTCTCCGCTTCGTCCTTGCCCGTTCGCCACGTCCAGGACGCCGGGCAGCGCCCGGAGGAAGGCGTCGGCCTCGGCGTCGGAGAGGACCAGCGGAGGCATGATCCGTACGACGTCGGGCGCGGGCGCGTTCACCAGGAGGCCGGCGTCCTGGGCCGCCTGCTGCACCTGGGGTGCGAGGGGCCCGGTGAGCACGATACCCAGGAGCAGACCCGCGCCACGGACGTGGGAGACCAACGGATGCCCCAGGGCCTCGATTCCGCTCCGCAGCCGCTCGCCGACCGCCTTCACGTGGTCGAGGGCGGCGTCGGCGGCGAGGGTGTCCAGGACGGCGAGGCCGGCGGCGCAGGCGACCGGGTTGCCGCCGAAGGTGGTGCCGTGGTGGCCGGGGCCGAACAGTTCCGCCGCCGGACCGAAGGCGACGGTCGCGCCGAGCGGCAGGCCGCCGCCGAGGCCCTTGGCCAGGGTGACGACGTCGGGGTCGACGCCCTCGTGGGCCTGGTGCTCGAACCAGTGGCCGCAGCGCCCGATGCCGGTCTGCACCTCGTCGAGGACGAGGAGCGTGCCGGTGGCGCGGGTGATCTCCCGGGCCGCCCGCAGGTAGCCGGCGGGCGGCACGACGACGCCGTTCTCGCCCTGGACGGGCTCGAGGATGACGAAGGCGGTGTCCTCGGTGACCGCGGCGCGCAGCGCCTCGGTGTCGCCGTACGGGACGTGGGTGACGTCGCCGGGCAGTGGCAGGAAGGGGCCCTGCTTGCCGGGCTGGCCGGTGAGGGCGAGCGCCCCCATGGTGCGGCCGTGGAAGCCGCCGTCGGTGGCGACCATGTGGCGGCGGCCGGTGAGCCGGCCGAGCTTGAACGCGGCCTCGTTGGCCTCGGCGCCGGAGTTGCAGAAGAAGACCCGGCCGGGCCGGCCGAAGAGGCCGAGGAGGCGTTCGGCGAGGGCGACGGGCGGTTCGGCGACGAAGAGGTTGGAGACGTGGCCGAGGCTGCCGATCTGCCGGCTCACGGCCTCGACGACGGCCGGGTGGCCGTGCCCGAGGGCGTTGACGGCGATGCCGCCGACGAAGTCCAGGTACTCCGTGCCGTCGGCGTCCCAGACCCGGGCGCCCTCACCGCGGACGAGGGGCAGCCGGGGGGTGCCGTAGTTGTCCATGAGCGAGCCCTGCCACCGCTCGGTCAGTTCCTGGTTGCCGCTCATGACTCCCCCTCGGTGGCGCGTCGCCGGTCGATGGTTCCGTCGGGCACGACCATCGTGCCGATGCCCTCGTCGGTGAAGATCTCCAGCAGGATGGAGTGCTGGACCCGGCCGTCGATGACGCGGGCCGTGGTGACGCCGTTCCGTACGGCGTGCAGGCAGCCCTCCATCTTGGGGACCATGCCGCTGGAGAGCTCGGGCAGCAGCTTCTCCAGCTGGCTCGCGGTGAGCCGGCTGATGACCTCGTCGCTGTTCGGCCAGTCCTCGTAGAGGCCCTCGACGTCGGTCAGGACCATCAGGGTCTCGGCACCCAGCGCCGCAGCGAGAGCCGCAGCCGCCGTATCAGCATTGACGTTGTAGACATGTCCGTCGTCCTGGGAGCGTGCGATGGAGGAGATGACCGGGATCCGGCCGTCCTCCAGGAGCGCCTCGATGGCGCCGGTGTCGATGGCGGTGATCTCGCCGACCCGGCCGATGTCGACGGCCTCGCCGTCGATCACCGGCCGGTGGCGGGTGGCGGTGATGGTGTGGGCGTCCTCGCCGGTGAGGCCGACGGCGAGCGGGCCGTGCTGATTGAGCAGCCCGACGAGCTCCCGCTGGACCTGGCCGGCGAGGACCATCCGTACGACGTCCATGGCCTCGGGGGTCGTCACCCGCAGCCCGGCCCGGAACTCGCTGACCAGGCCGTGCCGGTCGAGGGCGGCGCTGATCTGGGGGCCGCCGCCGTGCACGACGACCGGCTTGAGGCCGGCGTGGCGCAGGAAGACGACGTCCTGGGCGAAGGCGGCCTTGAGCTCCTCGTCGACCATGGCGTTGCCGCCGAACTTGATGACGACGGTTTTGCCGTGGTGGCGGGTGAGCCAGGGCAGCGCCTCGATGAGGATCTCGGCCTTGGGGAGCGCGGTGTGCTTCCGCGTGGCGTTGGTCATGACGAGTAGGCGCTGTTCTCGTGGACGTAGTCGGCGGTGAGGTCGTTGGTCCAGATGACGGCGGAGGCGGTACCGGCGGCGAGGTCGGCGGTGATCACGACCTCCCGGTAGCGCATGTCGACGAGGTCGCGGTCCTCGCCGACCGAGCCGTTCCGGCAGACCCAGACGCCGTTGATGGCGACGTTGAGGCGGTCGGGCTCGAAGGCGGCGCTCGTGGTGCCGATGGCGGAGAGCACCCGGCCCCAGTTGGGGTCCTCGCCGTGGAGCGCGCACTTGAGGAGGTTGTTGCGGGCGATGGAACGGCCCACCTCGACGGCGTCCTCCTCGGTGGCGGCGTTGATCACCTCGACCTTGATGTCCTTGCTGGCGCCCTCGGCGTCGCCGATGAGCTGGCGGCCGAGGTCGTCGCAGACGGCCCGCACGGCCTCGGCGAACTCGTCCTGGGCGGGGGTGACGCCGGAGGCACCGGAGGCGAGGAGCAGCACGGTGTCGTTGGTGGACATGCAGCCGTCGGAGTCCACCCGGTCGAAGGTGACGCGGGTGGCGTCGCGCAGGGCGCTGTCGAGGGCCGCGGAGTCCAGGTCGGCGTCGGTGGTGAGGACGACGAGCATGGTGGCGAGACCGGGGGCGAGCATGCCGGCGCCCTTGGCCATGCCGCCGACCGTCCAGCCGTCCCGGCCGACGACGGCGGTCTTGTGGACGGTGTCGGTGGTCTTGATGGCGATGGCGGCCTTCTCGCCGCCGTGCTCGGAGAGTTCGGCCGCGGCCTTCTCGACGCCGGGGAGGAGCTTGTCCATGGGGAGGAGGACACCGATGAGGCCGGTGGAGGCGACGGCGACGTCCCCGGCGCCGGTCTCCGTGCCGCGGGCACTGAGCACCTCGGCGACCTTCTCGGCGGTGGCGTGGGTGTCCTGGAAGCCCTGCGGACCGGTGCAGGCGTTGGCGCCGCCGGAGTTGAGGACGACGGCGGTCAGCTCGCCGTCGGCGAGGACCTGCTGGGACCAGAGGACGGGGGCGGCCTTGACGCGGTTGGAGGTGAAGACTCCCGCGGCGGCGCGGCGGGGCCCGGTGTTGACCACGAGGGCCAGGTCCGGGTTGCCGTTCTGCTTGATCCCGGCGGCGATGCCCGCCGCCGTGAATCCCTGCGCTGCGGTGACGCTCATGGAGCGACTCCAATCGTGGAAAGTCCGGTGTCCTCGGGGAGGCCGAGGGCGATGTTCATGCTCTGCACCGCGCCGCCGGCGGTGCCCTTGGTGAGGTTGTCGATGGCGCTGATCGCGATGATCCGGTGCGCGTTCGCGTCGAGGGCGACCTGGACGTGAACGGCGTTGGAACCGTGCACGGACGCGGTCGCAGGCCACTGCCCCTCCGGCAGCAGGTGGACGAACGGCTCGTCGGCGTAGGCCTTCTCGTACGCGGCCCGTACGGCCTCGGCGGTGACGCCCGGCCGGGCGGCGGCGGTGCAGGTGGCGAGGATGCCGCGGGGCATGGGCGCCAGGGTGGGCGTGAAGGAGACGGTGACCCGCTCCCCCGCCGGTCCGCTGAGGTTCTGGATCATCTCGGGGGTGTGCCGGTGGCCGCCGCCGACCCCATAGGGCGACATGTTGCCCATGACCTCGCTGCCGAGCAGGTGCGGCTTGAGGGCCTTGCCGGCGCCGGAGGTCCCGGAGGCGGCGACGATCACGGCCTCGGGTTCGGCGAGCCCGCCGGCGTATGCCGGGAAGAGGGCGAGCGAGACGGCGGTGGGGTAGCAGCCGGGCACCGCGATGCGCTTGGACCCCTCCAGCGCCGCACGGGCACCCGGCAGTTCGGGGAGGCCGTAGGGCCAGGTCCCGGCGTGCGGGGAGCCGTAGTACGTCTCCCAGTCGGCGGGCTCCCTGAGCCGGAAGTCCGCGCCCATGTCGACCACGAGGACGTCGGGCCCGAGCTGCTCGGCGACGGCGGCGGACTGCCCGTGCGGCAGGGCGAGGAAGACGACGTCGTGCCCGGCGAGCTCCTCGGCGGTGGTCGGCGCGAGGACGCGGTCGGCGAGCGGCAGCAGGTGGGGCTGGAGCGCCCCGAGCCGCTGGCCGGCGTTGGAATGGCCGGTCAGGGTGCCGATCTCCACGTGGGGGTGCGCGAGGAGGAGACGCAGGAGCTCGCCTCCCGCGTAACCGCTCGCACCCGCCACTGCTGCTCGTACCGTCATCGAAGAACCCTCCTCATGGATGGCATGACTATACGTCGGCCTGTAGTTTTATGCAACGACGATCGGGGGCACCGGGGGGAAGAGCCGGCGCGCGGTTCCCGACGTGAGCGCGGCGCGCCGCTGACCTGCGCCTTCCGGGACGCCGGGCCGACGGGGCGAAAATCCCGCGCACAGGGCGGGCGCCCCCCTTAACCTGGACGGCATGTCTACGCCCCGAATTTCCTAGCTGAGGACCCGCTTCCACGCCACCCGTGTGTCCTCAAGCCTTTTCGGAGCGTTACCCCATGATCACCGTTCGTGGTGCCGACGTGCGCGTCGGCGCCCGGCTCCTGCTGTCCGGCGTCTCCTTCCACGTCGCCCCCGGCGACCGCGTCGGCCTCGTCGGCCGCAACGGAGCGGGCAAGACCACCCTCCTCGACACCCTGGCCGGGCTGCGTGCCCCGGCCGCCGGAACCGTCACCCGGACCGGCTCCGTCGGCCACCTCCCGCAGGACGCGCGGGCGGCCGATCCGGCAGTCACCGTCACCGACCGCATCCTCTCCGCGCGCGGCCTGGACCGCGCGGTCCGGCGGCTCGCGGACGCCGGGCGCCGGCTCGCCGAGCACGCGGACGCCCGGGCGCTGGCCGCGTACGACCGGGCCGAGTCCGAGTTCCAGGCGCGCGGCGGGTACGCCGCCGAGGCGGAGGCCGCCCGCGTCGCCGCCGGGCTGGGTCTGCCCCCCGAGGTCATGGACCGGCCGGTGGGGCGGCTGTCCGGCGGGCAGAAGCGCCGGGTCGAACTGGCCAGGATCCTCTTCGCCGGGCACGGCCGCGAGGACACCCTGCTGCTCGACGAGCCGACCAACCACCTGGACGCCGACTCGATCGGCTGGCTGCGCGGCTTCCTCACCGCCCACCGGGGCGGTCTGGTGATGATCAGCCACGACGTCCGGCTGCTCGCGGACACCGTCAACCGCGTCTTCCACCTGGACCCGGCCCGGTGCGCGCTCGACGTCCACAACACCGGCTGGGACACGTACCTCGCGCAGCGGGAGGCGGACGAGCGGCGGCGGGTACGGGAACGGGCCAACGCCGAGCGGAAGGCGGCCTCGCTGCACGCCCAGGCGGAGCGGATGAAGGCGCGGGTGGCGACGGCCACGACGGCGCGGAGCATGGCCCGCCGGGCGGACCGGATGCTCGCCGGGCTCGCCCCCGCGCGGCAGACCGAGCGGGTGGCCCGCATCCGGCTTCCGGAACCGGCCCCCTGCGGCCGGACGCCGCTGGGCGCCGTCTCGCTCACCAAGGCGTACGGGGGGCGGCCGGTGCTCGACGGGGTGGACCTGGCGGTGGACCGGGGCTCCCGGCTGATCGTCCTCGGCCTCAACGGCGCAGGCAAGACCACCCTCCTGCGGCTGCTCGCGGGGCGGGAGACGCCGGACGCGGGGCGGGTCGTCCACGGGCCGGGGCTGCGGCTCGGCTACTTCGCCCAGGAGCACGAGACGCTGGACCCGGGGCGCACGGTCCGGGAGAACCTCGCGGCGGCCGCGCCGGCCCTGACGGACGGTGAGGTGCGGACCGTCCTGGGGGCGTTCCTGTTCAGGGGCGACGAGGCGGACAAGCCGGCCGGGGTCCTCTCGGGCGGCGAGAAGACGCGGCTCGCGCTGGCCGCGCTCGTCCACTCGGGGGCCAACGTGCTGCTCCTGGACGAGCCGACGAACAACCTCGACCCGGCCTCGCGCGACGAGGTGCTGGCCGCCGTGGGCACCTACCCGGGCGCCCTCGTGATGGTGACCCACGACGAGGGCGCGCTCGACGCCCTGCGCCCGGACCGCGTCCTGCTGCTGCCGGACGCGGACGAGGACCTGTGGAACGAGGAGTACCGGGAGCTGGTCGCCCTGGCGTGACGGCGGGGGCCCCGGGGCGCCCCGGGGCCGGGGCGCCGTGTGCCCGGAGCGCCGTGGGGCCGGGACGCCGTGGGGCCGGGACGCCGTGTGCCCGGAGCGCCGTGGGGCGGCCCGTGCTCCGTGGCGCCGGGCCGGGCGTCTCCGGGTCGGCCCTGACCGGGTGTCAGGGGCGGCTCCGGGGGCGACCGGGGTGTTCCCTGAGGCGGACGGGGCCGGGGGCGGCCTAGTCTCGACGCATGATCATCGATGCGCAGACCCGGGTACGGGTCGCCCGCCCCTCGCGGGATCTCGTCGCCGCCGAACGCTTCTACGTGGACGGGCTCGGGCTCGACGTGCTGTGGCGCAGCACCGCCCGGGCCCGGGGGGAGCACGACCTGCTCATGGTCGGGCCCGCCGACGGGACGTGGCACTTCGAGCTGACCCGGGACCCGGAGCGGCCCGTGGAACCCAGACCGACGGTGGAGGACCTGTTCGTCGTCTATCTCGGCGCGCCCGTGGAGGAGGAGCAGGTGGAGAAGCTGCTGGCGGCCGGCGGGACGCGGGTGACCGCGCACAACCCGTACTGGGAGGAGTACGGGGTGACGGTCGCCGATCCCGACGGCTACCGACTGGTGCTCTGCTCCAGGACCTGGGGGCATTGAGGCCCGGCCCCCGGGACCCGACGCGCGGGCCCGGCGGGCTCAGCGTTTGACAGCGCGCAGGACGACGAACTTGGGGTCGCTCGCGACGAGTTCGCTGTTGCCGAAGATCCGGCGCAGGGTCACGTGGTAGCCGAGGTGCCGGTTGCCGACGACCCGGAGTTCGCCGCCGGGGCGCAGGGCGCGCCGGGCATCGGCGAACATACGACGGGCGGTGCGGTCGGTGGTCGCCTGGTGGCTGTGGAAGGGCGGGTTGTTCAGGACCAGGTCCAGGGAGCCGGGCGGGAGGTCCGCGAGGCCGTCGCCGACGAGGAACTCCGCTTCGCGGTCGGCACCGGCGTGGGCGCGGAAGTTCTCCTCGGCGGAGGCGACCGCCTGGTAGGACTCGTCGGTGAAGACGAGTTCGGCGCCGGGTTCGGCGAGGGCGACCGCCAGGCCGACCACGCCGTTGCCGCAGCCGAGGTCGGCGACCCGCGCCCGGCCGAGGTCCCGGGGGAGGTGGCCGAGGAGGAAACGGGTGCCGATGTCGAGGCGGTCGGCGCAGAAGACGCCGGCGTGGTTGGTGACGGTGCGCCCGGCGAGCGCGGGAGCCGGGGTGTCGGCGGGGAGGGCGTAGCGGTACGGCCACGGGTTCGGGCCCGGGTCCGCGGCCGGGTCCGGGGTGGTGTGGATCAGCCGGGCCTTCCTGACCGCGAGGGAGGTGCGGGTGGGGCCGAGGATCCGCTCGAAGAGGCGGAGGGTGGAGGTGTGGATCTCCTTGACCATGCCGGTGCCGACGACCACCGTGCCCTCGTGGACGGCGGGGGCGAGCCGGTGCAGCTGGTCCTCCAGGAGTGCCAGGCTCTTGGGGACCCGGACGAGGAGGACGTCGATCCGTTCCGGCGGCGGGTCCTGGGTGGTGAGCAAACGGGCGGCGTCGGGGGCGGCGCCGGCGCGCGCGAGGTTGTCGCGGGTGGCCCGGCGGCCGAGGTAGGAGTCGGAGATCTGGACGAGGGCGCCGGGTGCGGCGGCGTGGAGCGCGGTGGTGAGGGCGCCCCAGCGGTCGCCGAGGACGGCGACGGTGCCGGAGAGGTCGGTGCCGGTGTCGGCGAGGTGGCCCAGGAGGTATGCGTCGGCCGCGTCCCAGGCACGCAGCGGGTCGCGCGGGTCCTCGGGGTGGCGGGTGAGGGTGAAGGTGCCCCATGACGTGGTCAGACGGTTCATCGTGCCCTCAGGCTAGCCGGTCGCCGGCGTCGCCCCGCGCCGGCGGCGTACCCGGCTCCGCTCCCGTGGCCCGTCCCCTCCGCCGCGCCTCCTGCCCCGCCGTACCGCCCCGGGACCGCCGAGCCCCGGGCTCAGTCCGCGGAGGGGTGTTCCGCCCGCCCCGCGCCCGCACCGCCGGTGAGTTCGTCGACGGCCGTCCTCAGGCGGAGGACGCCTTCCGCGATCTCCGTGGGGCCGGCGACGCCGGCGAAGCTCAGCCGGAGGTGTCCCGCGGGCGGTTCCGCGCAGAAGTAGGGGCGGCCGGGGGCGGCCACGACCCCGGCCCGCAGGGCGGCGGCCAGGAGGGAGGCCTCCGGCAGGGCGTCGGGGAGGCGGAGCCACAGGTGGTAGCCGCCGGAGGGGACGTGGGGCAGGGCGAGGGAGGGGAGGTGGAGGGCGAGGGCGCCGGTCATGACGGTCCGGCGGTTCCTGAGCTCCTGGGAGACGGCGCGCAGGTGGCGTGGCCACGCCGGGGATCCGACGAGTTCGAGGGCGGCTTCCTGGAGGGGCCGGGGGACGAAGAAGCTGTCGACGACCTGGATGGCGCGGAGGCGTTCCAGGACCGGCCCCCGGGCGGCGAGCGCGCCGACGCGGAGGCTGGCCGAGGTGGGCTTGGTGAGCGAGCAGACGTGCACGACGACGCCGTCGGGGTCGTCGGCGGCGAGCGGCGGCGGCAGCGGCCCGGCGTCCTCGTGGACGAGACGGCGGGCGAAGTCGTCCTCGACGACGAAGGCGCCCGCGGCACGGGCGATGCGGACCACCTCGCGGCGCCGTTCCGGGGCGAGCACGGCGCCGGTGGGGTTCTGGAAGAGGGGCTGGCAGACGACGACCCCGGCCCCGGTGGCGCGGAAGGCGGCTTCGAGGAGGTCGGGGCGGATGCCGTCGGCGTCGGTGGGGACCGGCACGGGGCGGAGCCCGGAGGCGCGGGCGACGGCGAGCATGCCCGGGTAGGTGGGCGATTCGACGAGGACGGGGGCGCCGGGCGGGGCGAGGGCCCGCAGGGCGGTGGTGAGGGCCGACTGTCCGCCGGCGGTGATGAGGATCTCGGCGGCGGTGACGCCGCCGCCGATCTCGCGGGCGAACCAGGCCCGCAGTTCGGGCAGGCCGTCGGTGGGCGGGCGGTCCCAGGCGCCGGGCCGGCGGCCGGCGCGGGCGAGGGCGGCGGCGAGGGCGCGCTCGGGCTGGAGCGAGGGGTGCAGATAGCCGCCGTTGAACTCGACGACACCGGGCGGGGGTGCGGCCAGGGTGGCGAGGACCCCGGAGGCGTCCACGGAGCGGGGGACGAGTTCGGTGGCGGTGTCGGCGCTGAGGGCGACCTCCTGCCAGGAGGTGTCGCCGGTGACGGGCGCGGCGTGGCGCGGTTCGGCGCGGAAGGCTCCTGCGCCGGGCCGGGTGACGACGAGCCCCTCGGCGACGAGCTGGGCGAGGGCGCGGGTGACGGTCACCGGCGAGACCCGGTAGCGCTCGACGAGCGCACGACTCGACGGCAGCTTTCCTCCCGGCGAGTAGCGGTCGAGTTCCGCTCTCAAGGATTTCGCCAGTTCCGCCACGCTGCTACGCTCATGCATGACAGCACAGAATAGCGCTACTTCCCCGAAGGCGATAGCGGTGGCGACTTCTCCGCAGAGCACCGGCACCCTGCTCGCCGCCCTCGGGGTGGTCTCCTTCTCGCTGACCTTCCCGTCCACGGTGTGGGGCCTGGAGAGCTTCGGCCCCTGGTCCCTGGTGGCCGTCCGTTCCACGCTGGCCGCCCTGATCGCCGGCGCCTTCCTCCTCGTGGGGCGGGTGCCGCTGCCCGACCGGCGCCACTGGGCGGGTCTCGCCGTCGTCGCGGGCGGCGTGGTGATCGGGTTCCCGCTCCTGACGACCCTGGCCCTGCGGACCTCCACCACCTCGCACGCCGCCGTCGTCGTGGGTCTGCTGCCGCTCACCACGGCCGCCTTCGCCGCGGTACGGACCGGCCGGCGCCCGTCCCGTACCTTCTGGATCGCGGCCGTCTCCGGGGCCGCCGTGGTACTCGCCTTCACCGTCCACCAGAGCGGCGGGGTACTGTCCGCCGGCGACCTGTACCTCTTCGGCGCGCTGCTGGTCTGCGCGGCCGGGTACACCGAGGGCGGCCGGCTCGCCCGGCTCATGCCGGGCTGGCAGGTCATCGGCTGGGCCCTGGTCCTCTGCCTGCCGCTGATGGTGCCCGCCTCGGCGGTCGCCCTTGCCCTGGAGCCGGTGCGCCTCACCGCCCACGGCGTGATCGGCCTGGTGTGGGTGGCGGCCGGTTCGACCTTCTTCGGGCTGTACGTCTGGTACCGGGGCATGGCGGCGATCGGCATCCCGAAGGCGAGCCAGCTCCAGCTCGCCCAGCCCCTGCTCACCCTCTTCTGGTCCGTCTTCCTGCTGGGCGAGGACCTGCCGCTGGCGGCTCCGCTCGCCGCCGGCGGGGTTCTCGTCTGCATCGCGGTCACCCAGCGGGCCAGGAGCTGACGCGACGGCCGGGGGTGAGCGGAGTGACAATGGCAGGCAGAAGCCCCTGCACTCCCCCGAGAGAGACAGACCCCAGACGAAGCCCCGGCCGCGAGGAGGTCCCCGATGCAGGCGCGCGTGGGCGACAAACTGCTGGTGCACGGCCGTACGGTCGGTCAGCACGACCGTACGGCCGAGATTCTGCAGGTACTGGGCGAGAACGGAACTCCCCCGTACCGCGTGAAGTTCGACGACGACGGCCACGAGGCCCTCATGTCGCCGGGCCCCGACACCGTCGTACGCCATCCGGAACGCCCCGTCTGAGAAACCGGGCGGCGACGGTCCGGACGACCGTCAGCGGCGCGGTGCGCGCACCCGGGTCGGGTAGTGGTCGGCCACCACGGTGGCCATCGCCCCGATCCGGTCCGCGGTGACCTCACGGGCCGCGAAGAAGCAGTGGCCGCCGACCTCCGGGTGCTCCCCCGCCAGCGTCAGGTGCCGTGAGAGTTCCGTCCGGTCCTGCCAGGCCCTCACCTGAGCCGGATCGCCCGCCTTGTACAGGGCCTCGCCGATGTACAGGCCGACGCCGGTGCCCCTCACCACGCCCGCCCACCACGACACCAGCTTCGCGTAGTCGACGCCGGACTGTCCGATATGCCAGTAGAGCTGCGGCACGACGTGGTCGATCCAGCCCTCGCGGATCCACTTGCGCGTGTCCGCGTACAGGTCGTCGTACGTCTGGACCCCGGAGCTGGTGTCCGAACCCGCCGGGTCGGTGGCGGCGTTCCGCCAGACCCCGAACGGGCTGATCCCGAAGGCCACGTCCTTCCTGATCCCCTTGACGCGCGCGGCGGTCTCGGAGACCAGCAGGTCGATGTTGTTCCGCCGCCAGGACGCCTTGTCGCGGAAGCCGCCGCCGTACCGCGCGTACGTCTCGTCGTCGCCGAAGGTCTGGCCGGCCACCGGGTACGGGTAGAAGTAGTCGTCCCAGTGGACGGCGTCGATGTCGTAGCGCCGTACCGCGTCCAGCATCGCGTCCTGCACGAAGCGGCGGACCTCCGGCTGCCCGGGGTCGTAGTACAGCTTCCCGCCGTAGGGCAGCACCCACTCGGGGTGGAGCCGCGCCGGGTGGTCGGGGACGAGCCGGCCGGGATCGGTGTGGTTCGCCACCCGGTACGGGTTGAACCAGGCGTGCAGCCGCAGGCCACGCGCGTGGGCCTCCTCGACGGCGGTGCCCAGCGGGTCCCAACCGGGGTCCCTGCCCTGGGTGCCGGTGAGGTACTGGGACCAGGGCTCGTACGGCGAGGGCCACAGGGCGTCGGCGGTGGGCCGGACCTGGAGCACGACGGTGTTGAGGCGGCGCTCGACCGCCTGGTCGAGATGGGCGAGGAGCTGGGCCCGCTGTTCGGCGGCGGACAGCCCCGTCCGGGACGGCCAGTCCCGGTTGGCGACGGTCGCCACCCACACGCCCCGGAACTCGGGCACGCGGTAGGGCCACTTCCGTACGTCCGCGGTGTCCGCCGTCCGCCCGCCCGGACCGGCTCCTTCCCCGGGGCCGTACGGGGCGGAGGCGCCGCCCGACGTGACTCTTCCCGGACCCGGCGTTCCGCCCGCCGCCGTGGCGCCCGTCACGGTGAGCGCCGCCGCTGTGGCGCCGGTCACGAACCCTCTTCTGCCGATAGGCCGCACTTGTACCCCTCTTGTGTCGGATACGTCACACCTTCCCGGACAGCATGCCCGCCTCCCCGGCGATCGATCATCGCGCGAATCGGAGTAACGTCGTGGGGTCGAGGCGGACGCTCCGGAATCACACGGGCCCGCCGCTAGGAGAGCGAGAGGCACGAGGTGACGGACTCCATGGCCGACATTGAGCGCGTCGGAGTGGTCGGCTGCGGCCAGATGGGCGCAGGCATCGCGGAGGTGTGTGCCCGTAGCGGGCTTGAGGTGAAGGTCGCCGAGACGACCGGCGAGGCACTGGAGATCGGCCGTACGCGGCTCTACAACTCGCTGGCGAAGGCCGCCGAGCGCGGCAAGATCAGCGAGGAGGAGCGCGACGCGGCGCTCGGGCGCCTCAGCTTCACCACCGACCTCGGGGAGTTCGCCGACCGCGACCTCGTCATCGAGGCGGTCGTGGAGAACGAGCAGGTCAAGACCGAGATCTTCCAGGTGCTCGACCAGGTGCTGACCCGGCCGGACGCCATCCTGGCCTCGAACACCTCCTCCATCCCGCTGGTGAAGCTGGCCGTGGCGACCTCCCGTCCCGACCACGTCATCGGCATCCACTTCTTCAACCCGGCCCCGGTGCAGAAGCTCGTCGAGCTGATCCCCGCCCTCACCACCTCCGAGGGCACGATCAGCCGGGCGCAGGCCTTCGCCGAGAAGGTCCTCGGCAAGCACGCGATCCGTGCGCAGGACCGGTCCGGCTTCATCGTCAACGCGCTGCTCGTGCCGTACCTGCTGTCCGCCATCCGCATGTTCGAGTCGGGCATCGCGAGCCGCGAGGACATCGACAACGGCATGGAGTTCGGCTGCGCCCACCCGATGGGCCCGCTGAAGCTCTCGGACCTGATCGGCCTCGACACGATCGCCTCGATCGCCGACTCGATGTACACGGAGTTCAAGGAGCCCCTGTACGCCGCTCCCCCGCTGCTGCAGCGCATGGTGGACGCGGGCCGGCTGGGCCGGAAGACGGGCTCGGGCTTCTACCCGTACTCCTGACGCTCCCCCGAACCATCCCTCCGGCCGGACGGCCCGTACACCCGCACAGGTACGGGCCGTCCGGCGCGTCCGGGGCCCCGTGCGGCCCGTCAGCCGAGGCGGAGATGGTGGGGCATGAGCGGTCCGGCGGCCAGGTTCGCCGCCGGGATCCGGCCGCGGGCGATCATGTCGGGCACGTGCTTGATCGGGATCCCCGCGCGGCGCGGAGGACTCGAAGGCGTCCTCGGGCGGTCCGGTGCAGGTGGCGTGGTCCGTCCAGTAGAGGCGGAGGCGGGCGTCGGTGAGGCCGTTGGAGGGCGACGGCTCACAGGGGAACGCGCAGCGTCCCCTCGATCACCGCCGCGGCCTCGCGTGCCTCTCCGCCTCCGCTCGCGAGCAGATCGTCCCGCACCTGCCGCAGCCGCTCGCGCAGCCGCCGCGACTCCATGCCCCAGGCCCGCTCGGTCATCTCCGCCGCCGTACGCGCCGCCGCGTCGCACTCGCCCCGGCGGAGCTCCACCTGGCACAGCATCGCGAGCCGGTGCACCCGGCCCCGGTCGTGCGAGGGCGCCCCCACCGCCGTCGCGGCGTGCGCATACGCCGCCGGAAGATCACCCAGACTGAGGAGCGCCTCGGCGACCTGCACGTTGACGAGCCCCGGCTGGACGTACCCGGTCTCGGCCGGCTCCCCCTCCGGACTGATCCGTTCCGCCTCCGCCTCGGCCCGCCGGATGCAGGCCAGGGCGGCGGGGGCGTCACCGAGCCGCGCGTACGCCTTCGCCTGCATCGCCGTCAGATCGGCCGCGAGCGCCGGCGTGATCCGCGGACCGGCGGCCCGCAGCGCCGCCTCCGCGAAGGCGACGGCCTGCCGGTACTCCCCGGTGAACAGTGACTGGTTGACCAGGAGCGCGATCACATAGGCGCCGAAGGCCCGGTCCCCGCTCGCCTTCGCCAGCCGCAGCGCCTGGTGGAAGTAGCGCTGGGCGAGGCCGTGCGCGTCGGCGTCGTACGCGCAGATGCCGGCGACCGCCACCAGGCCGCCCGTGGCCCGGTGCAGCCGGCGCCCGAGGGCGTCGCCGTAGGAACCGCGCAGCAGCGGAGCGGCCTCGGCGGTGAGGAAACCGACGATCCGGCCGCGGGTCGCTATGCCGCCCGCCTTGCGGTACATCTGCTCGTAGTGGGACCGGGCCGCGCTCAGCGTCACGATGTCGGCCGCCGAGACGATCGTGCGGCCCTCGCGGGAGACGTCCACGTCCTCGGGCGGGTTCTCCCACTCCCACACCGGCATCACCGCGGGCGTGCCGGTGACCGCCTGCGCGGCGACGATGTGCGCTCGCTGCTGCTCGTCGGAGCGCCAGAGGGCGGCGGCCCGCTCCACGAAACCGGAGAGCGGCGAACCGGGGGCCGGCAGCGGTCCGCCGGGGACGCCGAGGCCGATGTCGTCCAGCGTCACGGGCCGGCCGAGGCGCGCGGCGAGCACCTCGCAGATCAGGTCCGGCACCTGGCCGCGCGGCCGCTGGCCCTTCAGCCAGCGGGCGACGGCGGTGTGTTCGTAACGCAGGGCGAGGCCCCTGGCCCGGCCGGCCCGGTTCACGCGGGCGGCGAGTCCGGCGTTCGAGACGCCCGCTTCGTCGAGCAGGGCGTCGAGCAGGGTGTTGGGCTGCATGGCCCCTCCGGTCGCTCGGTGAACTCAGCGTAGCGGTGGCCGATTTCGTACGGGTCGTTTTCGCACGGGGTGTGAACGAAGCACCCGTTCCTCCGGTCCGCGCGCGCTCCCCCGCACCGGCCCGAACCGCTTGACTGAGGTGTACGCCGCAAGGCGACGACGACCGGGCCGCCGGCTCCCCCTCGTACAGTGCCGCCGCCCGGTCCGCGCCGCCCGCCCCGCCGATCTGCCCGACACTCCGTGGCGGGGCGGGCGGCACCCCGGCCCGTGCCCTGCTCAGCAGTGGGGCGACGGGGCCGGCCGGGGCCGCCGCAGCCCGGGTTCGGCGGGCTGCGACGGCACCCGGACACGGTCGTTGCGGACGACGAGCAGCGCCACGTCGTCCGCGAGCCGGCCGCCCGTGTGCCGGAGCAGCGCGGCCCGGACCCGCCGGACCAGGGCCGCGGGCGCCTCGCGTGGGGACCGGCCGAGTTCGTCACCCAGGGAGAAGAACCGGCCACGCCGGTCGCGGGCCTCCTCCGCACCGTCCGTGTGCAGGACGAGCGTCTCGCCGGGGAGCAGCCTCGGCGCGGAGTACGGCACGAGGGCGTCGGGCAGCGGGAAGGCGCCGAGCGGCGGCAGCGGCTCCCCGACCGGGAGGCGCTCGACGCGGCGGCCGAGGCGGTACGGGCCGGGGTGACCGCAGTTCAGGACGGCGAGCCGCCCGTCCGCCCGCACCTCCAGGAGCAGCAGGGTCACGAACTCCTCGACCACCGGATGCTCCGGGTCGTTCCCGCCCCGCGACGGATGCTCGTCCCGCGCCCGCTCCCGAAGGTGCCGCGCCAGCGCCCGCTCCAACCTCCGCAGTACACCGGCGAGTTCGGGCTCGTCATGGGCGGCCTCGCGGAAGCTCCCCAGCACCGCCACCACGGCCCCGAGCGCGCCGAGCCCGTGCCCCCGTACGTCCCCGATGACGATGCGCACCCCGTACGGCGTGGCCACCGCCTCGTACAGGTCCCCGCCCACCGCGGCACCCCGGGTCGCCGACAACTGCCCGGCCGCCAGCGTCAGTCCGTCGAGCCGCGCGGGCGGCGGCCGCAGCAGCACCCGCTGCGCCGCGTCGGCGACGGCCCGCACCCGCGCCAGCTCGCGGACCAGCCCCCGGCTGATACCGAGCACGAGCCCGGTGCCGACCGCCAGGAACACGACACTGGTGGCGATCCGCGTGGGCAGCCCCGGCTGCCGGGCCAGCGGACACCCGAACTTCCAGACCACGGCCACCGCGCCCCACGCGGTGGGAAGGGCGAGGGCGGCCAGCCGGCGGAACCGGGAGCCATCGACGGCCAACGACCTGGTACGGATCATGCACGGCCCTTCCCGAGCCCCGCCAGCGCCCGAAGGCCCTGCGGCACACAGGCCCGCCCCTGCGGCCGCCTCGATTCTTGCCGTACGGAGGCCGGCGGGGAATCCCTCAGCACGGTCCCCACCCGAACGGGCGATCCGTTCGCACATCCGCCCTTGCCGTGCTGATCAGAAGAATCCGATCTGCTCGGAAACCTTCTTCGCCAGCCCTTCCAGGTCGATCACGGGTGCACGCCTCAGCTCGTCACGAAGGAGGGTGCCCGGCAGCTGCTTCTGCGTGCCGGCCTTGCCGCTTCTGCGGAAGCTCCACTTGCCGTCCTTGAGATCGAGGATGGCCAAGCCCCGCTTCAACCTGACGTCGGCATACTGGCTGAGGTCGAGGATGTAGGCCTCGTACTTGACGCCCGGCTTGTGCTGGTCCGACAAACTCGACTGGATGAGATGGGCGAATCGAAGGTCGACAAGTTGCGCCAGCAGCTCGTAGAACGAGTGGGACTTCTGGGCGACGTTGACGCGGAAGTAGGTGAATCCTGCCCCGCGAACCGCGGTCGAAAGGACATTCAGGGCCGCCAGTAGACTTCCCGCGCTATGGCTCGAGACGTCCTGCTCGAGATCCCTCATCTTGCTGCGCGCCGCCCTACCCGCCGCGTCGGCCACGTCTTCCCTGCCGATTTCCCGCGCCTTGGTTCGCGAGCGGGCGGCGACAATGGATGAGGCAAAGAGATTCAAATAGTCACGCGGGACACCTCCGGAGGCCAGCACGAGTCGCCCCAGAGCTGCCGTCTGCGCGATACTCGAGGGCTTCGCCAGCCCCGCTGTGGTCGCGTAATTTGCCAGCACGGACTCGAGAAAGCGTTGCGTCGAGGCCGGATCTTCGAGGGTCACATCCAGGTCGATCTTCGATGCGTCGTGCGGGATTTCGATGCCGCTCTTGGACGAGGGTTCGAAGGATCGGGTCAGCCGCTCAATACTGGCCACCTTGATCCAGCCGTCGCAATCACGCAGCATACCGGCCACGCAGTCGAGGAGGTGCGGCTGAGATTCTTCGGGGAACAGGTAGAAATCGTCGATGTAGAGGTAGAGGCGGACGAGCCCTTCACGGAGGATGGCTCGCAGGGATCTGTTGAGGTCGGCGACCATCTCTCCCAGAACGACATCGCCGGAACGCACTCCCTCACGGAGCCCCGACACCCTCGTATGCACTTCTTTCAGTCGCGCATAGGAGTCCCCTTGGGACGACCCTGCGTACTGAATCAACGCATTGAGGGTGACTTCCGCGATCGCGAGGAAAGCACTCGGTACGTCGAGGAGCCGGAATGTATGAGCGTTGATCCAAGCCGTGACGCGGCCGTCCCTCTCCGCCATCCGCTTCGCTTCCAGCAGCAGCGCGGTCTTCCCCACCCCACGTCGACCGAAGACCAGGTGGTGCCTGGACGCCCCGATGGCCGCGAGACTGGCGCGGGGATCCTCCATGTACTTGAGGCTGGGCAGTGCGTCGGAGGTGCGCGAACGCGCCTCCAGCAACTGGATCAGCTGATCCACCTTGGGGCCGGACAGGAGCCCCTTGGGCTCGACCTCGACCGTCTTCTTCTCTTCTGCTCGATGAGGTCGGAAGGTGACGACCATCGACTGGTTGGCCACGTCGGAGACCGCGTTCAGCGCCTGCTCGATGGAGCCGGCCAGGCTCTGCGCCGCGACCAGCGCGTCTTCGTTCACCCATACGACGAACCACCGCTCCCCCGGAAAGGAGCGCTCATCCACCTTGACAATGGAAATGTTCGCCTCTTCGAGCGACTCTGCGATCAAGGATTCATAATCTACGTACGTCATCAGACATAACCGTTCGTCGAGGCAAAATCTTGGCACGCCTGCATAAAATTGGCCGCGGCTACCGAAAGCGCTCGCGCATCTCCGGCCCACTCGGACTCACTCACCGGGTAGGCATCGTAATCTGCCTGATTCCGCAGGAGGCGCGCGTTTGTCAGCTCGACCTCACGCACCGATTTGTCCGGAAGGTTCGTGGGGAGATTTCTCGGGAGGATGTGGTGCCTCTCGAAGTCGTCACCACGCTTCTCCGCGAACACGATCGCGCGAGCCGCGTGGTACATCGCGTAGTAGTGGCGGCTGATGGCAGACCTGTACTGCCCCGCGAAAAGAAGGTGATCCCCGGACCGTAAATGCTCTCCCGCGAGCAGCAGGCGGTCCGTCACAGCCTGCTGAATAAGCTGAGCGACCGGAAAGGGGTACCTTCCCCCCACCGGAAACGCGGAGAGCGCAGCACTACTGCTGGTCGAGATGTGCAGCAAGACTAAGTCGGCAGGCGTGACTACTGGCATGGTACCGGGTGTTCCCCTCCTGGCAGCTAACTCTGCAGATTATCAGGCTCCACTTCGTACAGCGGTCGCTTTACCTGGAACGCCAATAATCGGCCACGAGCCTCTGAAAACAGGCCACGTCGCAGTGGTTCCTCCGCGGCCCGGTCACTGCTGGCCAGAGGGAACAACGGCCGAGGGCCGCCCCGGAGTGTTCCGGGGCGGCCCTCGGGGCGGGTGCGGGGTGTCAGGCTCCGCGGAGGGTGGCTCCCGTGCGGGTGGAGGCCAGGGTGACGGCGGCGTCGCGGGCCGCGGTGGCCTCGTCGACCGTGAGGGTGCGGTCCTGGGCGCGGAACTTCAGGGCGTACGCCAGGGACTTCTTGCCCTCGCCGAGCTGGTCGCCGGTGTAGACGTCGAACAGCCGGATGGACTCGAGGAGTTCGCCGGCGCCCTCGCGGAGCGCGGACTCGACCTCGGCGGCCGGGACGTCGGTGGCGACGACCAGGGCGACGTCCTGGGTGGCGACCGGGAAGGAGGAGATGCGGGGGGCCTTGACGGGGCCCTCGTTCGCCCGGGCCAGGAGGTCCAGGTCCATCTCCATCGCGCAGGACCGGGCCGGCAGGCCGAAGGCCTTCACCACGCGGGGGTGGAGTTCGCCGGCGTGGCCCACCAGGACCTTCTCGCCGTCGATGTCCACGTGGAACGCGGCGCAGCGGCCCGGGTGCCACGGGGCGTGCCGGTCGGCGCTGATGTGCAGTTCGACGCCGGCCTCGGCGGCCACCGTGCGGCCGGCCTCGACCGCGTCCGCCCAGTCGGACGGGCGGCCCTTGCCCCACCAGCCGGCCTGCTCGCGGGCTCCGGCGAGGACGACGGCGACGCGGCGCGGCTGCGCGGGCAGCGCGGCGTTGACGCCGGCGATCTCCTCGTCGGTGGGACGGCGGTCGACGGGCAGGCGGACGGCGACGCCCGACTCGCCCTGCGGCCGGAAGACGAGACCCGTCTCGAACAGCGCCAGGTCGTGGCCGCCCCGGCTGTCGTTGCGGCGCAGCGCGCCGAGCAGGCCCGGGAGCAGCGTCGTACGGAGCGCGGGCTCCTCGTCGGACAGCGGGTTGACGAGGGTGACGACCCGGCGGCGGGCGTCGTCCTCGTCGAGGCCGAGGTGGTCGAGGGCCTGCTCGCCGATGAACGGGTAGTTCAGGGCCTCGACGTAGCCGGCGCCGGCCAGGGCGCGGCCCACGCGCCGGTGGAGACGCTGGCGCTCGGTGAGACCGCGGCCGGCGGGCGGCTTCGGCAGCGTGGAGGGCAGGTTCTCGTACCCCTCCAGGCGGATGACCTCCTCGGCGAGGTCGTTCGGCTCGTTGAGGTCGGGGCGCCACGAGGGCACCGTGACGACGAGCTCGTCCTGGCCGTAGACGTCGCAGCCGACCTCCTGGAGGCGGCGGACGACGGTCTCGCGGCCGTAGGCGACGCCCGCGACCTTGTCGGGGTGGTCCGCCGGCATGGTGATCGTGCGCGGCGCGGACGGCGCGACGACCTCGGTGACGCCGGCCTCGGCCGTGCCGCCCGCGAGCAGCACGAGCAGGTCGACGCAGCGCTGGGCGGCCGCGGCGGCGGCCTGCGGGTCGACACCGCGCTCGAAGCGCTTGGACGCCTCGGAGGACAGCTTGTGGCGGCGGGCCGTGCGCGCGATCGAGATCGCGTCGAAGTGCGCGGCCTCGATGACGACCTCGGTGGTGCCGGAGACGATGCCGGTCTCCGGGTCGGCCACCGGTTCGGCGATCTCCGTGTTGGCGCCGCCCATGACGCCCGCGATGCCGATGGGGCCGCGGTTGTCGGTGATGACGAGGTCGGCGGCGTCGAGGACGCGGACGGTGCCGTCGAGGGTGGTGATCTTCTCGCCGGCCTCGGCGCGGCGGACGCCGATGGGGCCGTCGAGCCGCGTGCGGTCGTAGGCGTGCAGCGGCTGGCCGAGCTCCAGCATCACGTAGTTGGTGACGTCGACGGCGAGCGAGATCGAACGCATGCCGGCCTTCTGGAGGCGGCGCTGGAGCCAGATCGGCGACCGGGCCTCGGGCTCCAGGCCCACGACGGTGCGCGCCGTGAAGCGGTCGCAGCCCATGGGGTCGGAGATCTGGACCGGGTAGCCGTACGAGTTCGGCGCGGGCACGTCGAGGAGCGCCGGGTCGCGCAGCGGCAGCCCGTACGCGATGGCCGCCTCGCGGGCGACTCCGCGCAGGGAGAGGCAGTAGCCGCGGTCCGGGGTGACGGCGATGTCGAGGACCTCGTCGTACAGCTCCAGCAGGACGGTGGCGTCGGTGCCGACCTCGTGCTCCGGCGGGAGCACGATGATGCCGTGCGAGCCGTCGTCGCCCATGCCGAGCTCGTCGCCCGAGCAGATCATGCCCTTGGAGACCCGGCCGTACGTCTTGCGCTCGGCGATCCGGAAGTCGCCGGGGAGCACGGCGCCGGGCAGGGCCACGACGACCTTGTCGCCCTCGGCGAAGTTACGGGCGCCGCAGATGATCTCCTGGGGCTCGCCGGTGCCGTTGGCCGGGCCGACGTCGACGGTGCAGAAGCGGATGGGCTTCTTGAACTCCGTCAGCTCCTCGATGGTGAGGACCTTGCCGACCACCAGCGGGCCGGTGAGGCCCGCGCCGAGCTGCTCGACCGTCTCGACCTCGAGGCCGGCGGAAACGAGCTTGGCCTGTACGTCCCGGCCGGTCTCCGTCGCCGGCAGGTCGACGTACTCCCGCAGCCAAGAAAGCGGGACCCGCATCAGATCTCCATCCCGAACGGCCGGGTGAACCGGACGTCACCCTCGACCATGTCTCGCATGTCTTCCACGTTGTGGCGGAACATCAGCATCCGCTCGATGCCGAACCCGAAGGCGAAGCCGCTGTACTTCTCGGGGTCCACACCGCAGGCGACGAGCACCTTCGGGTTGACCATGCCGCAGCCGCCGAGCTCGATCCAGCCCTCGCTGCCGCAGGTGCGGCAGGGACGGTCCGGGTTGCCGACGGACTCGCCGCGGCAGACGTAGCAGAGCATGTCCATCTCGGCGGACGGCTCGGTGAACGGGAAGAAGTTCGGGCGGAGCCGGGTCTTCATGTCCGAGCCGAAGAGCGCCTGGACCATGTGGTCGAGGGTGCCCTTGAGGTCGGCCATGGTGAGGCCCTCGTCGACGGCGAGCAGCTCGATCTGGTGGAAGACCGGGGTGTGCGTGGCGTCGAGCTCGTCGGTGCGGTAGACGCGGCCGGGGCACACCACGTAGACCGGGGGCTCCCGGTCGATGAGGGTGCGGGCCTGGACCGGCGAGGTGTGGGTGCGCAGGACGACACCGGACTCGTCGCCGCTGGTGGCCGTTCCCTCAGGGGTGGTTCCCCGGACGAAGAAGGTGTCCTGCATCTGGCGCGCCGGGTGGTCGGGCACGAAGTTGAGGGCGTCGAAGTTGAACCACTCCGCCTCGACCTCGGGCCCTTCGGCGACCTCGTAGCCCATCGAGACGAAGACGTCGGAGACGCGCTCCATCAGGGTGGTGAGCGGGTGGCGGGCGCCGGCCGGGACGCGGTCGTACGGAAGGGTGACGTCCACCGCCTCCTCGACCAGGACACGGGCGTCGCGCTCGGCCTCCAGCTCGGCCTGGCGGGCGGCGAGGGCCTTGGACACGGCGCCGCGGGCCTGGCCCACGAGCTTGCCGGCGGCGGCCTTGGCCTGCGGGGGCAGGGCGCCGATCTCCCGGTTGGCGAGCGCCAGCGGGGAGGTGCCGCCGGTGTGGGCGGTCTTCGCGTGCGCGAGCGCGTCGAGGTCGCCTGCGGCCGCGAAGGCGGCGAGCGCCTCGTCCCGCATGCGCTCGATCTCTTCCGGTTTCAAGGCCTCGACCTCGACCGGGTCGTACGACTTATTGGGTGCCGACATCTCTTCCCGTGTCTTCCGTTTGGCTGGCTGGGGCGACCCCGCTCGACGACAAGGGCGCAAACGTGCCAAAGGTCGAGTCTAACGGGGCGCGGGGACGCGAATGAGCCCGTGGGCGGCCCGGGCGGCTTCCGGCCTCGTACGGTCTCGTCAGGTGAGACGTCAGAGGAGGTGCGCCGGGGTGCCCACGGGCAGGGTAAATCGGAACTCGGCCCCGCCGCGGGGGCCGCGTCCGACGGTGATGGTGCCGCCGTGGGCCTCGACGATGCCCTTGACGATGTAGAGGCCGAGACCGGTGCCGCCGCGTTTGCTGCCCCGCCAGAAGCGGGTGAAGACACGGCTCATCGACTCCTCGGGGATGCCGGGGCCCTCGTCGCTCACGGTGACCTCCGTCCCCTCTTCTCCGTCGTCGCCCGCCGTGGTGGGGGCCACCTCGATGGTGACGGTTCCCTCTCCGTGCCGCACCGCATTTTCCAGGAGGTTCCCGAGGACCTGGTCGATCTTGTCGGGGTCGGCCCAGAGCGCCGGGAGTCCCGGCCGGATCCGTACGAAGAAGCGGTCGGGGGACTGGCCGCCGGTGGTGTGCACCTGGACGTGGCGGCCGACGGCGGCGGCGATGTCGACGGGCTGCCGGCGCACCTCGAGGCGGCCGGAGTCGATCCGGGAGATGTCGAGGAGTTCGGCGATGAGCCGTTTGATGCGGCCCGCGTCGGCGTCGACGGTCTCCAGCATCAGCCGCTTCTGGTCGTCGGTGAACCGTTCCCACTTGCCGAGGAGGGTGGCGGTGAAGCCCTTCACGGAGGTGAGCGGGGAGCGGAGTTCGTGGGCGACGGTCGCGATGAGTTCGGCGTGGCTGCGTTCGTTGCGGCGGCGGGCGTCGGTGCCGCGCAGACAGACCACGACCCGGCGGACGGGGCCGGTGGGCCGCTCGCGGACGTACCGCGCGGAGACGAGGACCTCGCGGCCGCCGGGGAGGAGCAGGTCGCGTTCGGGCTGGCCGCGGCGGGTCGCGAGGCCTCCGTACGGGTCGGTCAGGGCCCACCAGCGGCGGCCCTTGAGGTCTTCCAGGGGCAGCGCCCGGTCGAGCGGCATGCCGAGGGCCCGGTCGGCGGGGACGGCGGTGATGCGGGCGGCGGCGGCGTTGAAGCAGATGACGCGGCCGTGTTCGTCGGCGACGACGAGCCCGTCGGGGAGGTCGTCGGGGTGCAGTCCGGCGAAGGCCCCGCCGGACGGCTGCTCCCACACCCGCTCCTGGACGGCCGGGTCGGGTACGGGGGCGGTCCCGGTGGGCTCGGCGGCGTCCTGACCGGGGCCTCCCGGGGCAGGCGGCGGGGCGCCCCCCGCGTCCGCAGGACTGTCCGTACCGACCGTCATCCCGTCCCCACCCCTCCGTGCTGCTCGCAGTGGGCCCCGAGTGCGTCACTCTACTGGGCGAGGGCGACGGAGCGGAGCCCCGGGGTTACGGAAAGCGGTGTCAGGCGGTGGCGCGGGGGCCGCGGGGCCGCTGGGCGCGCGCGGAGGCGTACAGGCAGACGGCGGCGGCGGTCGCCAGGTTGAGGCTCTCGGCCTTGCCGTGGATGGGGACGCGGACGACGGCGTCGGCGAGGGCGCGGGTCTCCTCGGGCAGTCCCCAGGCCTCGTTGCCGAAGACCCAGGCGGTGGGGCCGCCCATGGTGCCGGCGTCGAGCTCGTCGTCCAGGTCGTGCGCGCCGGCCCCGTCGGCGGCGAGGATCCGTACGCCCGCCTCCTTGAGTCCGGCGACGGCCTGCTCGACGGGCACGCCGACCGCGACGGGCAGGTGGAAGAGGGAGCCGACGGAGGCGCGCACGGACTTCGGGTTGTACAGGTCGACGGAGGCGTCGGTGAGGACGACCGCGTCGGCGCCGGCGGCGTCGGCGCAGCGCAGGACGGTGCCGGCGTTCCCGGGGTCGCGGACGTGGGCGAGGACGGCGACGAGCTTCGGTCGGGCGGCGAGGATCTCCTCGAACGGGGAGTCCAGGAAGCGGCAGACGCCGACGAGGCCCTGCGGGGTGACGGTCTGGGAGACCTCGGCGAGGACGGCGTCGGAGGCGTGGTGCACGCGGGCGCCGGCGGCGCGGGCGGCCTCGACGATGGCGCTGTAGCGCTCGGCGGCCTCGACGGTGGTGAAGAGTTCGACGAGGGTCGGCTCGCCGGTGGTGCCCCGGTGCTCGACGGCCTCGCGGACCGCCTGCGGGCCCTCGGCGATGAAGAGGCGGTCCTTGCCCCGGAAGTTGCGCTTGGCGAGCCGCCGGGCGGCGACGACGCGCGGGGAACGCGGGGAGATCAGCTCGGGGGTGACCATGGGGTGCGGCGGTTCTCTCTTCGGGTCCGGCTCCGGGGAGTCCGGGAACGGCGGGCCGGGCGGGGCGGGTGCGGGCGGCGGCCCCGGGGGCGGCCGGGTCCGGGCGGTGGCGGCCGGCTCGTGCCGGACCGGCGGCGGGCCGGGCGTGGTCCGCGAGGCCGGGAGCCGTCGGCGGGGCCGTGGCCGGGACGCGCGGCGTTCCGTCGGCCACGGGCCGTGGCCGGGGCGCCGACGCACCCGGACCCGCAGGCGCGTGCGCGCCTGCGGGTCCGGGCAGAGGTACTGCGGCCTGGAAGATCAGGCGGCGGCCTTCGGGGCGTTGACGTCGGCCGGCAGAGCCTTCTGCGCGACCTCGACCAGCGCGGCGAACGCGTTGGCGTCGTTGACGGCCAGCTCGGCGAGGATCTTGCGGTCCACCTCGATGTTGGCGGCCTTCAGACCCTGGATGAGGCGGTTGTACGTCATGCCGTTCAGGCGGGCAGCGGCGTTGATGCGCTGGATCCACAGCTGACGGAAGTCGCCCTTGCGCTTCTTGCGGTCGTTGTAGTTGTAGACCAGCGAGTGGGTGACCTGCTCCTTGGCCTTGCGGTACAGGCGCGAGCGCTGACCACGGTAGCCGGAGGCCTGCTCGAGGATCGCCCGGCGCTTCTTGTGGGCGTTGACTGCCCGCTTGACGCGTGCCACTTCTTAACTCCTTGTAGCGGGGCCGTGGTGGTGCTCACACGACCCGGAAATCGGATGGGTCCCGGTCTCGACCGGATGCCCTCGTCGCCGAGGGCGGGAGATCAGGGTCAGATGCCCAGCATCTTCTTGATCTTGGCGGAGTCACCCGGGGCCATCTCGGCGTTGCCCGTGAGGCGACGCGTCAGCTTGGACGACTTGTGCTCGAGCAGGTGGCGCTTGCCGGCGCGCTCCCGCAGGATCTTGCCGGAGCCGGTGACCTTGAAGCGCTTCTTGGCACCGGAGTGCGTCTTGTTCTTCGGCATGGCGCCGTTATCTCCTCGTCAGTGGCGCTCCCCCGGTGCGGGCACCGGACAACCGGGAGCGTCAATTCTTCGATTGGGTGGACCGGGCGGGACCCGGGGGCTGCCCGCGGGGCAGCCCCTTGGGATCACGCCTCGGTGTTCTCGGCCGAAGGCTCGGCCGAAGCCTCCTCGGCGTCGGCCTCGGGAGCCGCCTCGGGCGACCCGCCCTGGCGCTCCGCCTTGCGCGCGGCCTGGGCCTCACGCGCCTCGGCCATCGCCTCGGTCTTCTTCTTGTGCGGACCCAGAACCATGATCATGTTCCGGCCGTCCTGCTTCGGGTTCGACTCGATGAAGCCCAGGTCCTGGACGTCCTCCGCCAGGCGCTGCAGCAGTCGGTAACCGAGCTCCGGCCGGGACTGCTCACGACCACGGAACATGATCGTGATCTTGACCTTGTCGCCCTGCTTGAGGAACCGTACGACGTGACCCTTCTTGGTGTCGTAGTCGTGCGGGTCGATCTTCGGCCGGAGCTTCATCTCCTTGATGACCGTGTGCGCCTGGTTCTTGCGCGCCTCACGGGCCTTCATGGCCGACTCGTACTTGAACTTCCCGTAGTCCATGAGCTTGCACACGGGCGGGCGGGCGTTCGCCGCTACCTCGACCAGGTCGAGGTCGTACTCCTGAGCGAGCTCCAGGGCCTTGGCAAGCGGGACGATGCCCACCTGCTCGCCGCTGGGGCCGACAAGACGCACCTCGGGAACGCGAATCCGCTCGTTGATGCGGGGCTCGGCGCTGATGGATCCTCCTCGGTTGCACCACGCGACCGCCTTGGCGGACGGACACGTCACGTGTTCAGTCAGTGAGACCAACCGCGCCGGTACATCAAAAATGCCCCGGACGGGACACAGGCGGGGCTCCATGGAAAACCGGAGCACCACCACGGTCCGCCGCGGGGCGCGCTTCGGGCGGTTCCATCGTCCGTACGGAACGATGGGGACCACCTGACCGGTGACCCGCCGCCCGTGAGGGCGGTCAGGTGGGAGTACGGAGCCTCCACTTGTGGGCCGGGCACGTAGGTGTCCGGCCGGTCGTTACACAAGGCTACCAGGCGTCGTTCCGGTCCGCGAACAGGGACGGCGGTCGGGGCGGCCGGGCGGACCGGCATATCGTGTGGGGCATGAGCGAGACGCCCCAGAACGAGTCCACGGACTCCGCAGTTTCCCCGGACTCCCCGGGCTCCCCCGCCGCCGGTGCCGGCGACACCCCCGACTTCGACGCCATGACCCGTGACATCGCGGAGGTGCCGGCCGTCGAGGTGATCGTGACGGTCGCGGTCAACCTGATGAGCGCCGCCGCGGTGAAGCTCGGTCTCACCGAGGAGGGCGAGGTCCACAAGGACCTCGACGAGGCGCGCAAGCTGATCCACGCGCTGGCCGGTCTGATGGACGCAGGCGCGACGGAGATCTCCTCCTTCCACGCGGCCCCGCTGCGGGACGGCCTGAAGTCCCTCCAGCTCGCCTTCCGCGAGGCCTCCCTCGTCCCGGACGAGCCGGGCCAGGGCCCGGGCGAGAAGTACACGGGGCCGGTGTACGGCTAGCGGGAAGCGGCGGACCGCGCCCCGGCGCGGTGGTCCGTCAGTCCCGTACGTAGAAGGGCTCGCCCGGAGGCGTGGCCGAGGCCGGCAGGAGTGCCAGGTCGAGGCCCCGCACCAGGCGGGCCCTCAGTGTTTCGTCGGCGGCCAGGGCCCGGGCCACGCGCTGGGCGGCCTCGGCCGGGGGCGCCGCCCCGTCGAGGACCAGGGCGAGGGTGCCGTCGGCCTGCCCCGGGCCGAGGTGGGCGCGGAGCACCTCGGGCTCGGCGGCGACGGCCGCCCGGACCGCCTCCCGTACGGCGGGGTCGTCGAGCGGATCGGTGCTGGTCCGGCCTTCGGCGAGGGCGACCAGGGCCGGACCGGTCACCTGGTACGGCACCGGGCCCGCCAGGTCCAGGACGAGGGTGTCGGCCTTCTCGTGGACGAGCGCCGCGAGCGCCTGGTGCAGGGGGACGGCGACCGGGCGGGCGGCCGGGTCCCACAGGGCGAGCGAGGCGATCGAGGTGAAGGCGGGCAGGGCCCTGCGGTCACCCGCGGTGAGCGTCGGCACGGCCATGTCGCTGGTCTTCTCCTGGCGCAGTCCCGTCGCGGGGTCCACCTCGACCTCGCCGAGGACGGCGACGACGGGGACGAGCAGCCGGGCGTCCCGGAGCGCCTCGAGCACCGGGCCGTGGGCGGTCCGGTCCTCCGCCCAGGCCGCCAGGGCCGCGGCGAGCCGCGGGTCGGCGGTGCCGTCGTCGTCGGAGAAACCGGGGTCCGGGATGTTCTTGAGCGCCACGCACCGAGCCTAACCGCCGCCGCCCGGCGTCCCGGCCGCCGGGTCCCGGCGGGGGCGGGCCGGGCGCTGGGGTCAGCGGGGGCGGTTCGCGCGGTGCAGGGCGAAGGCGGCGAGCAGGAGCAGCGCGCCGAGTCCGCCGGCCGCCGGGGCGAGCAGTCCGAAGGACCGGCTCTCCTCGGCGGGCGGCTGCGGGCCGGGCCCGAAGTACCGCCCGCGGAATCCGGCCGAGGCGTTCTTCGGGTCGCCGCCCTCGATCCGCGCGCCCGCCCGGATCGCGGCGGCCGGGTCGACCGTCCCGTACCCCTTGGCGTCGCTGCGGCCGCCGCGCGGGCGGTTGCGGGCGGTGTCGATGAGGAGCTGCTTGATCTGGGCGGGGGTGAGGTCCGGGTGGGCGGACCGGACGAGGGCGACGGCGCCGGAGACGAACGCGGCGGCGGCGCTGGTGCCCCAGCCCTCGTAGTAGCGGCGGTCGGGGTCGGCGATGACGACGTCGACGCCGGGCGCGCTGACGGTGGCGTACCAGCGGCGGGTGGAGAAGGAGGCGTGGACGCCGTGCCGGTCGACGGCGGTGACGGCGATGACGCCGGGGTAGGCCGCGGGGTAGGAGATGTGGTCGCCCTTCTCGCCGCCGTTGCCGGCGGAGGCGACGACGGAGACGCCCTTGGCGAGGGCGTACTGGACGGCGGCGTCCTCGCCCGCGTCGGCGTGGGCGGACTTGGAGTCGTCGCCGAGGGAGAGGTTGATGACGTCGGCGCCGTGGTCGGCGGCCCAGCGGATGCCCTCGGCGAGGGCGGAGCCCTTGGTTCTGCGGGCCTTCTCCCGGGCCTTGTCGCTGCCTTCGAGGATCACCCGGACGGGGAGGATCTTGACGCCGGGGGCGACGCCGAGGACGCCTTCCTCGCCGCCGGGGCCGTGGCCGTGCCCGGCGATGATGCCGGCCATGGCCGTGCCGTGGCGGGCCCAGGAGCGGTCGCCTCGGGCGGCCCCGAAACCGATGAGGTCGCGGCCGGGCAGGACGGATCCGGCGAGGTCCGGGTGCCGGTCGTCGACGCCGGTGTCGAGGACGGCGACGGTGACGCCCTCGCCCTTGGTGGTGCGCCAGGCCTCGGCCGTGCGCAGGGTCCGCAGGCCCCACTGCCGGTCGCGGACGGGGTCGGCGTGGGCGGTGGCGACGGGCACGACGGTGAGGGCGCCGGCGAGGAGCGCGGTGGCCACGGCCCGGGCCGGGTTCGTACGGGCGCGGGTCACCGGCGCTCCCCCTCCTTCTTCTGCGTGGCGGCGACGGTGGAGCGCAGGAGCGCGGTGAAGCGTTCGGTGACGGCCTTCGCCTCGTGGCCGAGGCCGGCCTGGGCGACGGCGTCGGTACGGCCCCGGCCCATGGCGGTGTCGGCGCGCTGCGGGCGGTCGACGGCGCGGCCGTCGGCGAACCCGGACACGGCGGTGACGACCACCGGCAGGTCGGCGGGGGTGGTGAGCCACCAGCCGGCACGCTGTGCGGGGCCGAAGTCGGCGGCGACGGTGCCGGGGCCGGAAAGGGCGGGTGGCACGTCTTCACCGAGGCGGGTGGCGAGGCCGCGGGCGGCGAGGGTGCCCTGGGTGGGGGCGTCGGCCCCCGTGAAGACGAGGCCGACGGTGATCACGCTGCTGGCGGTGGCGTCGGTGTAGGTGGCCCGCAGCACCCGCTCGCAGCCGAGCGGGCGGAGCGTGGCGAGGAGGTTCGGCGCGAGGGCCGCGGGGGTGCAGGGCGTGTCCGGGGCGACGACGATCCGGGTCCAGGTGCGGGCGGCGGTGCCGGGGCCGGCGCCGGGACCGGCGACGGTACGGGGGAAGAGGGTGTCGACCGGCGCGTTGTGCCAGAGGCTCGCGGCCTCGCTGTAGCCGGCCGGTTCGGCGGGCTTCCCGGGCTCGGCGGCGGCCAGCCAGACGCCGGCGAGTGCCCCGCCGATGAGTCCGACCCCGAGCACGACGCAGCTCGCGACCGCGATCGCCCGTCCGGTGCGCTTCGGCCGCACGGGCCGCAGCCGGGTGGTGCTCTCCGCGCCGGGGTACCCGTACGGGTCGGCTTCGTACGCCGTCCCGCGTACGGGCCTGGCGGCCGGGCTCCCCCACGGCTCGCGCACGGGCCGCAGCCGGGTCGTCGTCTCCACGTCCGGCTCCTGCGGCGGGGGGACGGCTCGCCCGGGGGCCGGCGCGGGCAGGGGTCCGGGGCCGGGAGCGGCGGCGGCCCTGGGCCGGCCGGCCGAGGGGGGCGGCGTGGGGGCGGGCGCATGCGGGGGCCGGGAGGCCTGTCCGGGCTCGGGGGCCGTGCGGCGGGCGTCCGGCGCCGGCCCGGCGGGCGGGGCGGCCGGAGGCGGCATGGGGCCCGGGAGGTGCGGGGGGTGGAGGAGGGTTTCGGTGATCCGGGAGGACGGGTGCGGGTGGTTGTCGGTCATCCCCGTCCCCCTGCTCGTGTCGACAATGCCCGCCACTCTACGGGCTGTTCCCCGCCGCACGGGAACTCAGGGGCTACCCACCCGTAAACCCGTCTGGCAAGCTCGGGCCATGACTCCCCGCGCCGCCGACCGTTCCCGGTACGACCGGGCCACCGCCCATCTCGACGCGCCCGTGGCGATCGTCGATCTGGAGGCGTTCGACGCCAACGCGGACGATCTCGTACGGCGGGCCGCGGGCAAACCGGTGCGGGTGGCGAGCAAGTCCGTACGGTGCCGGGCGCTCCTGGAGCGGGTGCTGGCGCGGCCGGGGTTCGCCGGCGTGATGTCGTTCACGCTCGCCGAGTCGCTGTGGCTGGCACGCGCCGGCTTCGAGGACGTGCTGCTGGCCTATCCGTCGGCCGACCGCGCCGGGTTCGGGGAGCTGGCCCGGGACCCGAAACTGGCGGCGGCGGTGACCGTGACGGTCGACGACGTGGCGCAGCTCGATCTGATCGACGCCGCCCGGTCCGGCGGCCGGGAGGAGGTCCGGGTCTGTCTGGAGCTGGACACCGCGCTGCACCTCCTCGGCGGGCGGATACGGGTCGGGGCGCGCCGCTCGCCGCTGCGCACCCCGGCGGAGCTGGCCGAGCTGGCCCGCTCGGTCGAGCGCCGCCCGGGCTTCCGGCTGGTCGGGCTCATGGCGTACGAGGGACATGTGGCCGGGGTCGGGGACGCGGTGGCGGGCCGGCCGCTGCGGTCGCGGGCGGTCCGGCTGATGCAGGCGGCCGCGCGCCGGGAGCTGGCGCAGCGCCGGGCGGCCGTGGTGCGCGCGGTGCGGGCGGTGGCGCCGGACCTGGAGTTCGTGAACGGCGGCGGCACCGGCAGTGTGCAGCACACGGCGGCCGAGGACGCGGTGACCGAGATCGCCGCCGGTTCGGGCCTGTTCGTGCCGCGCCTCTTCGACCACTACTCCTCCTTCAGCGGCCGTCCGGCGGCCCTGTTCGCCCAGCCGGTGGTGCGCCGCCCCGGGGTGGGCGTGGTGACGGTGCTCGGCGGCGGCTATCCGGCGTCGGGGGTGGCGGGCGAGGATCGGCTGCCCGTGCCGTACCTGCCGGAGGGACTGCGGTACGACCCGCAGGAGGGCCCTGGTGAGGTCCAGACCCCGCTGCTGGGCTCGCCGGCCGACGACCTGCGGATCGGTGACAAGGTGTGGTTCCGGCACGCGAAGGCCGGCGAACTGTGCGAGCGGTTCGACAGCCTGCGGCTGGTGGAGGGCGACCGGGTGACGGACACCGTGCCCACGTACCGGGGCGAGGGCAAGACCTTCCTCTGACCCTCCTCGATGCCGTCCGGTCCCCTGCGCGCGGCAGCCGGGCGTCTCGCGACGCCCGGCTGCCGGGTGGGGGGTGTGGGGGGACCGGAAGGGTCAGAGGGGCGTGACGTACGCGCCGGAGATGCCGCCGTCCACGAGGAAGTCGCTGGCGTTGACGAAGGAGGAGTCGTCGCTGGCGAGGAAGGCGACGGCGGCGGCGATCTCCTCGGCCTCGGCGAAGCGGCCCACGGGGATGTGGACCAGGCGGCGGGCGGCCCGCTCGGGGTCCTTGGCGAACAGTTCCCGCAGGAGGGGGGTGTTGACCGGGCCCGGGCAGAGGGCGTTGACGCGGATGCCCTCGCGGGCGAACTGGACGCCCAGCTCGCGGGACATGGCGAGGACGCCGCCCTTGGAGGCGGTGTAGGAGATCTGGCTGGTGGCCGCTCCCATCACGGCGACGAAGGACGCGGTGTTGATGATGGAGCCCTTGCCCTGGCGGCGCATGTACGGCAGGGCGGCCTTGCAGCAGAGGTAGACGGAGGTCAGGTTGACGTCCTGGACGCGCTTCCAGGCCTCCAGGCCGGTCTCCAGGATGGAGTCGTCGTCGGGGGGCGAGATGCCGGCGTTGTTGAAGGCGATGTCGACGGAGCCGTAGGTCTCGAAGGCGGTGCGGTACAGGGCCTCGACCTCCTCCGGGTCGGTGACGTCGACCTTGACGAAGGTGCCGCCGACCTCCTCGGCCGCGGCCTTGCCCGCGGTCTCGTCGATGTCGCCGCAGACGACGTGGGCGCCTTCGGAGGCGAGCCGCCGGGCGGTGGCGAGGCCGATGCCGCTGCCGGCCCCGGTGATGACGGCGGTACGGCCGACGAGGCGGCGGCAGACGATCTCTTCGGTGCTCATGCGGTCAGGCCTCCGTGCTGATGAAGACGTTCTTGGTTTCGGTGAAGGCGGTCAGGGCGTCGGGGCCGAGCTCCCGGCCGAGGCCGGACTGGCGGTAGCCGCCGAACGGGGTCCAGTAGCGCACGCTGGAGTGGGAGTTGACGGAGAGGTTCCCGGCGCGGACGGCGCGCGAGACGCGCAGGGCGCGGCCGACGTCCCGGGTCCAGAGGGAGCCGGACAGGCCGTACTCGGTGGCGTTGGCGAGACGGATCGCGTCGGCCTCGTCCTCGAAGGGGAGGACGACGGCGACCGGGCCGAAGATCTCCTCGACGGCGCAGGGGGCGTCCTCGGGCACGCCGGTGAGGACGGTGGGCGGGAACCAGAAGCCGGGGCCTTCGGGTGCCTTGCCCCGGATGGCGTCGAGGTCGTCGGGGGCGTAGGAGCGGACGCGGTCGAGCTGGGCGCGGGAGATCAGCGGGCCCATCAGGGTGCGCTCGTCGGCCGGGTCGCCGACGACGATCTCCTCGATGGCGGGGGCGAGCAGCTCCAGGAAGCGGTCGTACACCGCGCGCTGGACGAGGATGCGGGTGCGGGCGCAGCAGTCCTGGCCGCTGTTGTCGAGGAAGGCCATCGGCGCCGCGGCGGCGGCCGCCTCGACGTCCGCGTCGGCGAAGACGATGTTCGGGCTCTTGCCGCCGAGTTCGAGGGTGACCCGCTTCACCCGGTCCGCGCACTTCGCCATGATCGACTTTCCGACGCGGGTGGAGCCGGTGAAGACGATCTTGGCGATGCCGGGGTGTTCGACCAGGGCGTTCCCGGCGACGGGGCCGGTGCCGGGGAGGACCTGGAAGAGGCCTTCGGGGAGTCCGGCGGCGAGGGCGAGTTCGGCGAGGCGGAGGGCCGTGAGGGGGGTGGTCTCGGCCGGCTTGAGGACGACGGCGTTGCCGGCGGCGAGGGCGGGCGCGGTGGCCCAGGCGGCGATCGGCATGGGGAAGTTCCAGGGGGCGATGACGCCGACGACCCCGAGGGGTTCGAGGATCGTGACGTCGAGTCCGCCCGGGACGGGGATCTGGCGTCCGTTCAGGCGCTCCACTCCCCCGGCGGCGTAGTCGAGGAGGTCGCGGACGTTGCCGGCCTCCCAGCGGGCGTTGCCGAGGGTGTGTCCGGCCTCGCGGACCTCCAGGAGGGCGAGTTCCTCGATGTGCTCGTCCACGGTGGACGCGAAGCGGCGGAGCAGCCGTGCGCGGTCGGCGGGTGCGGCCGCCGCCCAGCCCCGCTGGGCGGCCGCGGCCCGGAGGACGGCGGCGTCGACGTCGGCGGGGGTGGCGGCGGGGACGGTGGCGACGACGTCCTCGGTCGCCGGGTTCAGTACCTGGAGCAACTCTTCCACTCCCTGGTCCTCATTCCTTTCGCGCGGGTGCTGCGGGCGGGGTTCGCGGTGGGGGTTCGCGGTGGGGGCGGGCGGGTCGCTCAGAGGCGTTCGAAGGAGCGCCGCAGTTCCCAGTCGGTGACCGCGGCGTCGAAGGCGTCCAGTTCGACGCGGGCCATGTTGCGGTAGTGGGCGACGACCTCGGCGCCGAAGGCCTCCTTGGCGATCTCGCTGGTCTCCCAGAGCTCGGCGGCCTCGCGCAGGGTCGTGGGGACGTGCGCGTAGTCGCCGGTGTAGGCGTTGCCGGTGCAGGCGGGGGGCAGTTCGAGGCGCTGCTCGATGCCGTGGAGTCCGGCCGCGACCATGCCGGCGACGGCGAGGTAGGGGTTGACGTCGCCGCCGGGGAGCCGGTTCTCGAAGCGGGTGGAGCGGCCGTGGCCGACGACGCGGAGGGCGCAGGTGCGGTTGTCGTGGCCCCAGGCGACGGCGGTGGGGGCGAAGGAGCCGGGCTGGAACCGTTTGTAGGAGTTGATGTTCGGCGCGTAGAGGAGGGAGAAGTCGCGGAGGGCGGCGAGCTGTCCGGCGAGGAAGTGGCGCATGGTCGCGGACATGCCGTGCGGGTCGTCCCCGGCCATGACGTTGTGCCCCTCCGCGTCCTGGAGGGAGAGGTGGATGTGGCAGGAGTTGCCCTCGCGCTCGTTGTACTTGGCCATGAAGGTGAGGGAGACGCCTTCCTGGGCGGCGATCTCCTTCGCGCCGGTCTTGTAGACGGCGTGCCGGTCGCAGGTGACGAGGGCCTCGGCGTACTTGAAGGCGATCTCGTGCTGGCCGGGGTTGCACTCGCCCTTGGCGGACTCGACGGTGAGGCCGGCGCCGGTCATCTCGTTGCGGATGCGGCGCAGCAGCGGCTCGACCCGGCCGGTTCCGAGGACGGAGTAGTCGATGTTGTACTGGTTGACGGGGGTGAGGCCGCGGTAGCCGGCGTCCCAGGCCTGCTCGTAGGTGTCCTTGAAGACGATGAACTCGAGCTCGGTGCCGACGTGGGCGGTGAGGCCGTGCCCGGCGAGCCGGTCCAGCTGGCGGCGGAGGATCTGGCGGGGTGCGGCGACCACGGGGCTGCCGTCGCCCCAGGCGAGGTCGGCGGTCACCATGGCGGTGGCCTCGTTCCAGGGGACGCGGCGGAGGGTGGTGAGGTCGGGGTGCATGGCGAAGTCGCCGTAGCCGCGTTCCCAGGAGGACATCTCGTAGCCGTCGACGGTGTTCATCTCGGTGTCGACGGCGAGCAGGTAGTTGCAGCCCTCGGTGCCGTGGCCGAGGACCTCGTCGAGGAAGAACGGTGCGGCGAACCGCTTGCCCTGGAGCCGCCCCTGCATGTCGGGGAAGGCCAGGACGACGGTGTCGATCTCGCCGCTCGCGACGAGGGCACGCAGTTCCTCGACGGTGAGCGGGGCTGTGCGGACTGCCACGGGATGACTCCTCCTTCGGCCTGCCGGGAGCCATAAGGTATGTACGAAGACCATTGCTTGTGAAGTGCCCGGGAAGGGGAAACGAGAACGTGGCCCGTACGAGTGACGTGCCGGACCGGCTGACGCCCGTGCTGCGGCCGGTGCGCGCGGGGAACGGTTTCGAGGAGGCCCTGGAGCAGATCCTCCAGGTCGTACGGCTCGGTCTCGTGCCGGGCGGCGAACGGCTGCCCGCCGAGCGGGAACTGGCCGACCGGATGGGGATCAGCCGGGTCACCCTGCGCGAGGTCCTCAAGGTCCTCCAGGAGCAGGGCCTCGTGGAGAGCCGGCGCGGCCGGTACGGGGGGACGTTCGTCCTGCCCCGGACCCGGACGGCCGGCGAGGAGGAGCTGCGCCGCCGGATCGCCGCCGTCGACATCGAGGACACCCTGCGCTTCCGCGAGGTCCTGGAGGTCGGAGCGGCCGGCCTCTGCGCGGCGCACGGCCTCGACGCGGCGGGCACGGAGCGGCTGCGGGCCGCGCTGGCGGCCACGCACGACGCCCCGCTGGACGACTACCGGCGCCAGGACACCCTGTTCCACCTCGCGCTGGCGGAGCTCTCCGGCTCGCCGACGCTGACGGCGCAGTACGCGGCCGTCCGGGCCACCGTCAACGGCCTCCTGGACTGCATCCCCCTGCTCGTCCGCAACCTGGAGCACTCCCAGCACCAGCACGCGGCCCTGGTGGACGCGGTGCTCGACGGGGACGCGGACGCGGCGCGGGAGGTGACGCGGGAGCACTGCGCGGGCACGGCGGCGCTGCTGCGGGGCTTCCTCGCGTGATCCGGAAGTTACGCGCGGGGGCTTGCGCTCGCCACTCCACCGACGCAAAGGTATGGGACTGATCCATTGGACACCAGGCCCGTTGCGGGGAGCTGACGCTGCCATGACGCTCGACGAAACGACCGGGGGCGCGACCGGGAACCCCTCGGGACGTACCCCTGGAACCACCGGTGAAACCGCCCCGGCGAGTGGTTCCGCGGCGCCCTCCGGGGACGACGACTACCTGGCCCGCCGCTCCCTGCGCCGGGGCAGCGCCGGCTGGCTGCTGCTGACGGGGCTGGGCGTCGCCTACGTCGTCTCCGGTGACTTCTCCGGCTGGAACATCGGCCTGTCGAAGGGCGGCTTCGGCGGACTGGCCGTCGCCACCGTCCTCATGGGCGTCATGTACGCCTGCCTGGTCTTCGCGCTCGCCGAGCTCTCCGCGATCCTGCCCACGGCGGGCGGCGGCTACGGCTTCGCGCGCCGGGCGCTCGGCACCTGGGGCGGCTTCCTGACCGGCACCGCGATCCTCGTCGAGTACGTCCTCGCCCCCGCCGCCATCTCCCTCTTCATCGGCGACTACGTCGAATCCCTCGGCCTGTTCGGACTGGAGTCGGGCTGGCCGGTGTACCTGGTCTGCTTCGCCCTCTTCATCGGCATCCACCTGTGGGGCGTCGGCGAGGCCCTGCGCTTCAGTCTGATCGTGACCGCCGTCGCCGTCGCCGCGCTGCTCGTCTTCGCGTTCGGCGCCTTCACCGACTTCCGGGTGGACCGCCTGAACGACATCCCGGTGGACACCACGGCCTGGGGCGCGAACTCCTGGCTGCCGTTCGGGCTCCTCGGGATCTGGGCCGCGTTCCCCTTCGGCATGTGGTTCTTCCTGGGCGTCGAAGGGGTTCCGCTCGCCGCGGAGGAGGCCAAGGACCCGGTGCGGTCGCTGCCGAGGGCGCTCGCCCTCTCGCTCGGCGTGCTGGTGCTCCTCGCCGTCATGACCTTCCTCGCGACCACCGGGGCGCGCGGCTCCGCCGCCGTGCAGGAGGCCGGCAACCCGCTGGTGGTGGCGCTCCAGGGCGACGGTGAGCCGACGGCGCTGAGCCGGTTCGTGAACTACGCCGGCCTCGCCGGGCTCGTCGCCTCCTTCTTCTCCCTCATCTACGCCGGGTCACGCCAGCTGTTCGCCCTCTCCCGGGCGGGCTACCTGCCCCGCTTCCTCTCCCTCACCAGCCGCCGCAGGTCCCCCTACCTGGGCCTGATCATTCCCGGCGCGATCGGCTTCGCGCTGGCGGCCGGCTCCGGGAACGGGGCCCGGATGCTCAACATCGCCGTCTTCGGCGCCACCATCTCGTACGCCCTGATGGCGCTCTCCCACATCGTGCTGCGGCGGCGCGAGCCGGGGCTGCACCGGCCGTACCGGACGCCCGGCGGGACGGTGACCTCGTCCGTCGCCCTCGTCCTGGCGCTCGCCGCGCTCGTCGCCACCTTCCTGGTGGACCGGACGGCGGCGTTCATGGCCCTCGGGGTGTACGTGATCGCCCTCGCCTACTTCGCGTTCTACAGTCGGCACCGCCTGGTGGCCCGGGCGCCCGAGGAGGAGTTCGCGGCGCTCGCCGCCGCCGAGGCCGAGCTCGAACGCGACCGACCCGCCGCGCCCGCCCCGAACGCCCGCACCCCGGAGGAATCCCCGTGATTAAGCCGCTCATCGGTGTGACCACCTATCTGGACCGGGCGCGGTGGGGGGTGTGGGACATGCCGGCGACGCTGCTGCCCGCCGCGTACCCCCGCCACGTCCGGGAGGGCGGCGGTCTCGCGGTGCTGCTGCCGCCCGACGAGCCGGCCGCCGCGGCGGCCGTCGTGGCCCGGCTCGACGGTCTGGTCGTCGCGGGCGGTGCGGACGTGGAGCCCGTACGGTACGGGGCCGAGCCCGACCCCCGTACCGGCCCGCCGGCCCGGGAGCGGGACTCCTGGGAGCTGGCCCTGATCGACGCCGCCCTCGCGTCCGGCACGCCACTGCTCGGGATCTGCCGGGGCATGCAGCTGCTGAACGTGGCACTCGGCGGCACACTGACGCAGCACGTCGACGGGCATGCGGAGGCGGTCGGGGTGATCGGCCGCCACGCGGTCGCGCCGGTGCCGGGCACCCGGTACGCCGCGCTCGTACCGGAGCCGGCCGAGGTGCCGACCTACCACCACCAGGCCGTGGACCGGCTGGGCGCGGGGCTGCGGGTCGCCGCCCACGCGGAGGACGGCACGGTCGAGGCGGTGGAGCTGGCCGACCCGGCCTGGGCGCTGGGCGTGCAGTGGCACCCGGAGATGGGCGAGGACGCGCGGGTGATGCGGGGGCTCGTCGCAGCGGCGGCGGCACGGGCGACCGGGACGGCGAGGGCGCGTGCCGGGACCGCCGGGGTGGCCCTCCCCGGGGCCGGGGTCCGGCCCGGGAACGGGGAGGGGACGCCGGGGGCCGGGGAGGTCGGGACGGCGGCCGTCGCCACGGTGGGCGGGTGACGGGTACGCCCTCCGGACCGGAAGGGGCGGAAGGGGCGGAAGGGGCGGAAGGGGCGGAAGGGCCGGCGGGGGGTGCGGGGCGGCCGGGACGGGCTCCGGCCGCCCGGTGATCAGCGGGCCGTGGCGGCCACCGCGCGGCGGCCGAGGGACGCGTACAGGAGCGCGGAGACGGCCATGCCGGCCGGCAGGGAGAGGTCCATGCCGCCGAGGGCCCCGGCCACCGGACCGGTGTAGAGCGTGTTCACGCAGAGCGCCGCGGCCGCCACACCGCCCAGCAGGGCGACGGCCCCGGGCACGTTGACCCCGCCGGTGAACCAGAAGGGGCCGCCCGGGGTCTCGTTCGCGAGGGCGACGCCGTCGTACCGGTTGCGGCGCAGCAGGATGTCGGTGGCGTAGACGGCCGTCAGCGGGCCGATGAGGACCACGATCACCTGGAGGGCGTTGCTGACGGTGTCCAGGAAGTGGGAGACCAGCAGGCCGTAGAGGGTGAGGGCGACGGCGGCGGCGCCGTCGAAGAGGACGCTGACGGTCCGGCGGACGCGGAGGCCGACGGCCTGGAGGGCGAGACCGGCGCTGTACGCGGTGAGCGCGTTGAGGGAGACGGTGCCGAGGACCAGGGCGATCAGGAAGACCGGGGCGAACCAGCCCGGCAGGATCTTCTGGAGCGCGTTCTGGGGGTCGGTCATGTCGACCGCCGTCGCCGCGAGCGCCCCCAGCGAGCAGACGACGACGCTCGGCACGAAGGCGCCGAGCGCCGTCCAGCCCGCGACGGCCTTCGCCGGGGTCGTACGCGGCAGGTAGCGGGAGAAGTCGGCGCTGGTCGTGTAGGAGAGCGGGCCCGAGGCGACCAGCGTCGTCCCCGCGACCACCACCGCCCACAGGTCCACGCCGGTCAGCGGCTCGGCGGGGGCGTACGAGAAGTCGGCGTGGCGGAGGACCGCGAACGCGACGACGGTGAAGGCGCCGGCGAGGGCGAGCGTGATGGGCAGGTACAGCCTGATGATCAGTCCGTGGCCGTAGACGCTGATCGCCAGGGTGAGGGCGGCGATCGCGACGATGACGGCCACCTTGACCGGGGTGGTGGCGGTGAGGCCGGTCCGCTCGACGAGCGCGAAGGCGGCGGTCGCCGCGGCGGCCAGGTTGAGCGCGAAGTAGCAGACGGAGACGAGCCAGCCGCCGATCGCGTTGTTGACGCGGTTGCCGAGCACGCCGTACAGCGCGCGGGTGATCACCTCGCTCGGCGCGCCGGCGGCGGGACCCGAGGTGGCGAGGAGGCCGGTCAACAGCCAGAAGAGGTTGCCGACGACGATCACGGCCAGGGCCTGGCCGAGGGTCAGGCCCATGAGGATCAGGGCTCCGCCGATGACGAGGCTGAGGTAGTTCACGTTCGCCGCGGCCCAGACGGAGAAGAGGGCGCGGGGGTGACCGTGGCGTTCGGCGTCGGGGATGTGGTCGATGCCGTGGGCCTCGACGCGGCCGGGCCGCTCGGTCACCGGCGGGGTGGCCCGGTCGCTCTCGGGGCGCGGGAGCGGGTCGGGGATCGTGGAAGCCATGCGGCCCTCCGGTGCGTGTCGTGCCCACCTGGTTGCTTATTGGTCGCACACTCAATAGCATCCCCGGTATGCCGTCAAGCGTTGAGCGCAAGCGAGTTCGGAAATCTCCGGAGGCCCGCCGGGCAGAGATCGTGCGGACCGCCGCCCGGGTCGCCCTCACCGAGGGCCTGGAGTGTGTGACCCTCCGGCGGATCGCCGAGGAACTCGCCGTGCGCCCCGGACTGATCAGCCACTACTTCCCCTCGGCGGAGGAGCTCGTGGCCGAGGCCTTCGCCGTGGCCGCGCTCGGCGAACTCGACTCCCTGCTGCCGGCCGAGCGGCCCCACGGGACGCCGACCCAGTACCTCGCGCGGTACTTCGCCCTCTCCACCGGCGAGGCGTACGACGACATCAGCCGCCTGTGGATCAACGCCCGGCACCTCAGCCGCTACCGGCCCGTGCTGCGCGACCGGGTCACCGAGATGGAGCTCGCCTCCGACGACCGGCTCGAGGCGCTCATCCGCGAGGGCGTCGAGCGCGGCGAGTTCCGCACGGACGACCCGCGCACGACGGCCATCCAGATCCTCGTCGTCCTCGACGGCCTCGGCGCCCACGCCAACTCCGACCGCGCCGACCGTCCGGAGGCGGTGACCCGCCTGGCCGTCACCACCGCGGAACGCGAACTGGGGCTCGCGGCCGGCGCGCTGACGGACGCCGCGCCGATTCCGGATGCGGGTGGGACCGCCCCGGCCCCGACACGTACCTCCTGAATCCCGGCCCCCTCCCTCCTGCGTCCCGGTCCTCCCACCCCTCCTCCTCCCCTCCCCTCTCCTGCTCTGGAGCCCCTGTGCGCACCACCCCGCTCGTCCTTCACTCCGCCCGGCTGCTCGACCCCGCCACGGGCTTGTTCCTGCCGGAGACCGCGCTCGCCGTGTCCACCGAAGGCCGGATCTCCGCGCTGGGCGACGACCGTGAGATCCGGGCGCTCGCGGACCCCGGCGCCACCGTCGTCGACCTCAAGGGCGGCGTCGTGACGCCCGGTTTCGTGGACGGCCACATCCACCCGGTCAGCGGGGCCGAACTGACGGCCGGTCTCGACCTGTCGGAGTGCGCGGACCTCGCCGACGTACGGGCCGCGCTGTCCCTGGGGGCACGGCGGCTGCGGCGCGGGGAGTGGCTGTTCGGCTGGGGACTCGACCCGAACGTGTTCGGTGACGTACCGGTCGGGATCGCGCCCTTCGACTCCGTCCTCCACGGCATCCCCGCCTTCCTCCTCCTGTTCGACGCGCACTCCGCCCTCGCCAGCCGGCGGGCCCTCGAACTCGCCGGGATCGACGGCCCCCGCACCTTCGAGCAGGCCTCCGCCGAGATCGTCTGCGACGCCGGTGGACGCCCGACCGGGCTCCTCCAGGAGGACGCCGCCTGCGCACTGGTGGAGCGGGTGGCGCCGCAGCCGACCGCCGAGGAGCGCCGGGAGGGACTCGCCGCGGCGCTGCGGTCCATGGCCGCGGCCGGCCTGACCGGCGGCCACGCCATGGACGCCAACGGAGCGAGCCTCGACCTGTACGCCGACCTCGACGCGGCCGGGGAGCTGCCGCTGCGCCTGCGCGTGGCGCCCTGGTGCCAGCCCGGCGCGGACGCCGCTGCCGTACGCGCGCTCATCGAGCAGCAGGGCACGGGCGGGGCCCTGTGGCGGGTCGCGGGCGTGAAGCTGTTCATGGACGGGACGATCGACAACGGCACGGCGTGGCTGGAGCGGCCCGACTGCCACGGCGAGTCCACGCACGCGTTCTGGCCCGACCCCGAGGCGTACACCCGGATCGTCGGTGAACTGCACCGGGCCGGGGTGCCCACGGCGACGCACGCCATCGGGGACGCGGCGGTACGGCACGTCCTCGACTCCGTCGAGAAGGCGCAGGCCTCCGGCGGGGGCGCGGTACGGCACCGGGTGGAGCACATCGAGACGGTGCCGGACGACACGCTGCACCGGTTCGCGGAGCTCGGGGTCCTCGCGTCCATGCAGCCCACCCACTGCTGCGACTTCACGCGAGCCGACCACACCGACAACTGGTCGCGCCGCCTCGGGGAGGAGCGGGCCTCGCGCGCCTGGCGCTGCCGGGACCTGTGGGACTCGGGGGCGACGGTGGTGCTGGGGTCGGACTGGCCGATCGCGCCGTTCCCGCCGCTCGGCGTGATGGCCGGGGCCCGGCACCGCCGCCCCAGGCGCGACCTCAGCCTGCCGCCGCACGGACCCGGGCAGGCACTGACGGCGCTGGAGGCACTGCGGGGCATGACCACGGCCCCCGCCTACGCGGCGGGCGAGGAGCACGAGGCGGGCCGTCTCGCCCTCGGCCACCGCGCCGACCTGACGGTCCTCGCGGACGACCCGCTGACGGTCCCGGCGACCGAACTGCCGGACGTCCCGGTGCTCCTGACGGTCCTCAACGGCCGGATCACGCACCGGGCCGGCACGGTCTGAGGGACGCGGGGCCGGAGCCGCGCGGCGGCGGGGCCACGATCCGGGGACGGGGCCGGAGCCGCGCGGCGGCGGGGCCACGATCCGGGGACGGGGCCGGAGCCGCGCGGCGGCGAAAGGCCCGCCGCCCGAGCGGCAGGGGCACGGGCGGGCGCGCGGTTCCCGCCCTCCCCTCGTCAGCCGCGCGGGCGGGCCCTCGTCAGGGAGAGCAGGTCGCGGGCCGGGCCGGTGGGGCGGTGACCGGTGGGCCAGACGGCGCGGAGGTCGCGGCGGAGGAGGACGTCCTGGACCGGGACGGCGACGAGGCGCCGGGAGGAGAGTTCCTCCGCGACGGCGAGTTCGCTGAGTACGGCGGGGCCGGCACCGCTCACGGCGGCGGCCTTGACCGCGGTGGTGGAGGCGAGTTCGAGGAGCGGCTCCGCGAGGCCGCCATGGGCGGCGAGGGCCGCGTCCAGGACCTGGCGGGTGCCCGAGCCGCGCTCCCGGAGCACCAGCGGGGTCGCCGCCAGTTCGGCCGGGTCCAGCGGTCGGCGTCGGCGGGCCCAGGGGTGGCCGGGCGCGGCGACCACGGCGAGCCGGTCGTGGGCGACGACGGCCCCGTCGAGACCGTCCGGCACCGCGAGACCCTCCACGAAACCGAGGTCCGCCTCACCGGCGAGGAGCCGTTCGGCGACCGCCGCCGAGTTCCCGGCCTGGAGCGAGACGGCCGTGCCGGGCCGCTCGGCGCGCAGGGCGATCAGCCAGCCCGGCATCAGGTACTCGGCGATGGTCATGGAGGCGACGACCCGCAGCCGCGAGTCGCGGCGGGTCCGCAGGGCCTGCGCGCCCGCGTCGAAGGCCTCCGCGGCCTCCACGATCCGGCGGGCCCAGTCCGTGACGAGGGCGCCCGCGTCGGTGAGACGCGACCCGCGCGGCGAACGGTCGACCAGCGCCACGCCGAGCTGCCGTTCCATCGAGCGGATGCGGCTGCTGGCCGCGGGCTGGGTGATGCCGACCTCCCGGGCGGCGGCCCCGAGGCTGCCGTGCCGGGCGACCGCCAGCAGGAGTTCGAGCGCGCCGAGGTCGGGGACCCGGTGGGACAGGGGGTGCGGCGTCTCGCCCGGCTCACTGCTCATAAACCCAGCTTATGGCCTCATAGGCGGGACGTCCCTGGTGGGGGCGGGACCGGCGGGAGAGAGTCAGGACCATGGCAAGCCACGCACCTTTCCGTCCGGAGACCCGCACGCCCGCGCCCGGCGCCGACCGGGGCCCGGGCCCCGGATCCGCCCGCACGGTGTCCGTCCTACCCCCGGCCCCCTCCCCGCGTACCGTCCGGTCCGTGCGGCACCTCGGCCCCCAGTGGTACGCCTCCGTCATGGGCACCGCCGTCGTCGCCACCGCGGGCGCCGCGCTCCCCCTCCCGATACCCGGGCTCCGTCCCGCCGCCACCCTCGTCTGGGCCCTGTCCCTGGTGATGCTGACCGTCCTCGTCGCCGCGCGGGCCGTCCACTGGGCGCGCCACCGCGACCAGGCCCGCGCCCACCTCCTGGACCCGGCGACGGCCCCGTTCCACGGCTGTGCGGCGATGGCGCTGCTGTCGGTCGGAGGCGGGGCCCTGAACGTCGGGCGGGACCGGATCGGGCTGCCGGCCGCCGTCGCCCTGGACACGGTCCTGTTCTGCGCCGGCACGCTGCTCGGACTGGTGACGGCGGTGGCCGTGCCGTACCTGATGGTGGTGCGCCACCGGATCGAGGACGCCACCCCGGCGTGGCTGCTGCCGGTCGTCCCGCCGATGGTCTCGGCGGCGCAGGGGCCCCTCCTCCTCCCCCACCTGCCGGCCGGGGAGGCCCGGGAGACCCTGCTCCTCGGCTGCTACGCGCTGTTCGGCGTGAGCCTGTTCGCCACGCTGCTCGTCCTGCCACTCGTCTTCGGGCGGCTCGTGACGGGGGGCCCGCTGCCGCTCCCGCTCACGCCGTCCCTGTTCCTGGTGCTCGGCCCGCTGGGGCAGTCGGTCACCGCCGTCGGCCATTTCGCCGACACCGCCGGGGGCGTGCTGCCGGCGTCGTACGCGCACGGCTTCACCGCCTTCGCCGTGCTCTACGGCGTGCCGGTCATGGGCTTCGCCCTGCTGTGGCTGGCTCTCGCGGGCGCGCTGGTGCTGCGGGCCCGGCGGCGGGGCATGGGGTTCGCGCTGTCCTGGTGGGCGTTCACCTTCCCCGTCGGGACCTGTGTGACCGGCGCGGAGGCGCTGGCCCGTCACACCGGTCTCGCCGGGTTCCGGTGGGCGGCGGCCGGACTGTACGCGCTCCTCGTCGCGGCCTGGCTGGTGGCGGCGGTCCGCACCGCCGGAGGCCTGGTCAGCGGTGTGCTGCTCGCAGGGCCCGGGACAGCGCCCGGGGCGCTTCGGCCAGGGACGGCCCGTACCAGGTGAGCATCCGGCCGTCGACCAGCGCGGCGGCCGTGCCGGGGAACGCCTCGGGGCCGTCCTCGCGGGTGAAGCGGTACGGCTCGTCGGGCAGGACGACCAGGTCGGGCGCGGCGGCGCGCAGCTCGTCGAGGGGGACGCGCGGGTAGCGCTCGGGATGGTCCCCGTAGAGATTGCGGACGCCGAGGCGGGTCAGCAGGTCCCCGGCGAAGGTGTCGCGGCCCAGGACCATCCAGGGGCGGCGCCAGATGGGGATCACGGCGGTGCGCGGGCCGTCCGGCGTCACCGCCCGCCAGGCGGACTCCGCCTCGTCCAGCCAGCGGGGCCGGGTCCGGGTGCCGCAGGCCGCCAGGACGCGGTCCAGTTCGCGCAGCCCCTGGTCGAGGGTGCGGATCTCGGTGACGAGGACGTGCAGCCCGGCGGCGCGCAGGGCGTCCAGGTCCGGGGTGCGGTTCTCCTCCTCGTTGGCGAGGACCAGGTCCGGGGCGAGGGCGGTGACCGCCGCGACGTCGGGGTTCTTGGTGCCGCCGATCCGTACGACGTCGAGGCCGGCGGGGCGGGCGCACCAGTCCGTCGCGCCGACGAGGACGCCGGGAGCGGAGACCGCCACGGCCTCGGTGAGCGACGGGACGAGGGAGACGACCCTCATGCCGCACGGCCCGGGGCCATCGGCTTCAGGAGCGGGACCACCGGGCCCACGCCCGGGACCACCGCGCTCATGTCCGTGGCCCGGCGTCTCATGTCCGTGGCCCGGGCGGTCACGTCTCCTCCGCCTCCACGTGGTCGGCGACGGCCACGACCAGGAGCCGGGTGCCGGGTTCCGTGGCGCGCCAGCGATGGCGTACCCCGCCGGACAGGTAGAGGGTGTCTCCCCGGCCGAGCCGGTGGGCCCGCCCCTCCGCCTCGATCTCGACGGCGCCGTCCGCCACGTACAGCAACTCGTCGTTGCGGTGCTGGAATTCGCGGCCGGCGTCCTGCTCTCCGGTGAACTCCATGGCGTGCAGCTGGTGGCGTCCCCGGACGAGCGGCCGGACGCCTTCGGGCAGGCCCGGGGCGTGCTCGCCGGCGCGGACGACGTCGACGGTGCGGGTGGCCTCGGCGGCGGCGATGAGTTCGCCGGCCGTGGTCTCCAGGGCCTCGGCGAGCAGGTCGAGGGAGCGGCGGCTCGGCCGGGCGCGCTCGTTCTCGACCTGGCTGAGGAAGGGGACGGACAGTCCGCTGCGGGAGGCGACGACCGCCAGGGTGAGCTGGAGCGTGCGGCGGCGCCTCTTGACGGCCGCGCCCACGCGGGTCGGCTCCTTCTCGTCCATGTCGGCTCCCTCCCTCGTCCTCGTGTGTACCGGCCGGTTACCTGCACCTTACGCAGCTTTGGGGCGGGGTTTCGCGTCGTGGCGAAAAGGGGCGGTCGCCGAACACGTTCGGCGACCGCCCCTTTTCGGACAGGAGTCGTACGGCGGCCCGGACGGCCGCCGGACGGGTCACTGGGGGGCGAGCTTCTCCGCCAGGCCCTTGTTGCGGTCGAGCCAGGTGCGGACCGCTTCCTGCTCCTTGCCCTTGCCGGTCTCCTGGATGACGGCTTCGAGGTCGGTGAGCTGCTTCTCGCTCAGCTCGAAGTTCTTCAGCCAGGCGCCGACCTCGGGGTTCTCCTTGGCGAAGCCCTTACGGGCGAGGGTGTGGACGCCGTCGCCCTTGCCCCAGGAGCCCTTGGGGTCGGCGAGCTTGGTCAGCTCGTGGGTGGAGTAGGCCCAGTGCGGGGACCAGAGGGTGACGACGACCGGTTCCTTGCGGTCGTACGCCCGCTTCAGCTCGGCGAGCATGCCGGGGGTGGAGCCGTCGACGACCCGGTACTCGCCCTCCAGGCCGTAGTCCTTGAGGACCTTGTCCTTGAGGATGCCCATCATTCCGGCGCTCGGCTCGATGCCGACGATCCGGCCCTTGAAGGTGTCCGCCTTGCCCTTGAGGTCGGCGAGCGACTTCACGTCCTTCATGTAGGAGGGGACGGCGAGTTCGAGGGAGGTGGGCCCGTACCAGGAGCCGAGGTCCTCCAGTTTGTTCCGGTACTTCTCCCAGTACTGGGCGTGGGTGACCGGCAGCCAGGCGTCGGTCTGGAAGTCCAGCTGTCCGCCGGCGAGGCCCGTGTAGAGGGCGCCGGCCTCCAGCTGCCTGGTCTCGACCTCGTAGCCGCGGCGCTCCAGGAGTTCCTTCCAGAGGAAGGTGGAGGCGATGCCCTCGTCCCAGGGGATGTAGCCGATGCTGATCTTCTTGCCGTGACCGCCGCCGGGGCCGGAGGCGGTGGTGGAGGAGGCGCCCTTGCCGCCCCAGAGGCCGGCGCCGCTCGCGGCGAGGGCGAGGACCACCACGCCGACCAGGGCGGTGACGGGCTGCGGGCGGTGGGCCCACAGCTTGGCGCCGCGGCGGCCGGCGGTCAGCGCGCGGGCCTTGGCCAGGGCGCGGCGGCCGAGCGGGGAGACCTGGCGGCCGAGGGCGCCGGTGATCCGGTCGAGGTACATGGCGAGGACGACGATGGAGACGCCGGCCTCGAAGCCGAGGCCGATGTCGACGTTGCCGATGGCGCGGTAGACGGCACCGCCGAGTCCGCCGCCGCCGACCATGCCGGCGATGACGACCATGGACAGGCCGAGCATGATGACCTGGTTGACGCCGGCCATGATCGTGGGCAGGGCCAGCGGGAGCTGGACGCGGACCAGGGTGTCGCGCGGGGTGGTGCCGAAGGCCTCGGCGGCCTCGACGAGTTCGCCGTCGACCTGGCGGATGCCGAGTTCGGTCATGCGGACGCCCGGGGGCAGCGCGAAGACGATGGTGGCGATGATGCCGGGGACGACGCCGACGCCGAAGAAGATGATGCCGGGGATGAGGTAGACCATCGCCGGCATGGTCTGCATGAAGTCGAGGACCGGCCGCAGGACGGCGCTGACGGTCTTGGACCGGGCGGCCCAGATGCCGAGCGGGACCGCGATCACCAGCGTCACGAGGGTCGCGACGAGGACGAGGGAGAGGGTCGCCATGGCGTCCTCCCACAGCTCGACGGAGTCGACGAGCGCGAATCCGGCGAAGGCGAGGACTCCGGCGGCGAGCCCGCGCAGCCACCAGGCGACGACGGCGAGGATGCCGGCGAAGAGGAGGGGCTCGGGGGCGGACAGGACGGCGTCGATGCCGTCGTAGAGGCCGGTGACGCCGGTGCTGATGGCGTCGAACAGCCAGGAGAGCCGGGTCTGGAGCCAGTCGACGGAACTGTCGACCCACTGGCCGAGGGGAAGCCTAGGCACGGGCCACCTCCTCGGTGGTCAGTCCGCCCATGACGCCGAGGAGCCGGTCCGCCGGTACGACGCCGAGGAAGGAGCCGTCGGTGTCCCGGACGGTCACGGGGTGCGGGGCGAGCGCGGAGACGGCGCACAGGTCGGCGACGAGGGTGTCGGGGCCGACGGGCCGGCAGGGGCAGTCGGCGGCGCAGTCCGCGGGGGCCTCGTCGTCCGTCATGACGGCGGCGGCGGTGAGGACCCGGGAACGGTCGACGTCCTGGATGAAGGAGGCGACGTAGTCGTCGGCGGGGCGGACGAGGATGTCCTCGGCGGTGCCCAGCTGGACGATCCGGCCGCCCCGCATGACGGCGATGCGGTCGCCGATGCGCATGGCCTCGTTGAGGTCGTGGGTGATGAACACGATGGTCTTCTTCAGCCGCTTCTGGAGGACCAGGAGCTGGTCCTGCATGTCGCGGCGGATGAGCGGGTCGAGGGCGCTGAACGACTCGTCCATGAGGAGCAGGTCGGCGTCGGTGGCGAGCGCGCGGGCCAGGCCCACGCGCTGCTGCATGCCGCCGGACAGCTCGTCGGGCCAGGACTTCTCCCAGCCGGCGAGGCCGCACAGTTCGAGGGCCTCGGCGGCGCGGGGCTCGCGCTCGGCGCGCGGGACGCCCTGCACCTCCAGTCCGTAGGCGGCGTTCTCCAGGACCGTGCGGTGCGGGAACAGCGCGAAGTGCTGGAAGACCATGCTGATCTTCCGGGCACGGACGGCACGCAGTTCGCGGGGGGAGAGCGCGGTGAGATCGCGGCCGTCGAAGAGGACCCGGCCCGCGGTGGGTTCCAGCAGTCCGTTGAGCATGCGCAGGAGCGTGGACTTCCCGGAGCCGGACAGGCCCATCACGACGAAGATCTGACCGGGGTCGACGGTGAAGGACGCGTCGACGACGGCGGCCGTCGTCCCCTCCGCGCGCAGCTCGTCGCGGTCTGCGTCGCCGGCGGCGAGCCTGCGGACGGCTTCGGACTGGTCGGTGGGGCGTCTGCCGAACACCTTGTACAAGTGGTCGGCCTGGAGCCTGGACACATACACCTCACGGGTAGCAATGAAGAACGGCCCTGCCACCCCCGCGCGGCCGGGCCGTGGAGCGGGGCGGGATCGGCCCGCGGCGCCCGTCGCGTACGACATCCTTGGTTGAAACTCGTACCGGGTCCGCTCCGCGCGAGCCCCTGCCCTGCGCCCCGGAGGGCAAACGCAAAGGTGACGGGCGTCACGGCGCCGCCTCGGTGACGGGCGGGGGGCGCGGGTCTCGGCCCGAGGCGGTGGGGGCGGGGGGGGCTCGGGCCTCGGCCCGGGGCGGTGGGGGCGGGGGCGGGGGGCTCGGGGCTCGGGCGGGCGCGGGCGCGGCCGGACGCGGCGAGGCGGGGGCGAGCCTAAGATCGGGCGCTGTGACGCGACGCCTGATGCTCCTCGACACCGCCAGCCTCTACTTCCGCGCCTACTTCGGTGTGCCCGACTCCGTGCGGGCCCCCGACGGCACCCCGGTCAACGCCGTGCGCGGCCTGCTCGACTTCATCACCCGGCTCGTGCAGGACCACCGGCCCGACGACCTGGTGGCGTGCTGGGACGACGACTGGCGTCCGCAGTGGCGGGTGGACCTGATCCCCTCGTACAAGGCGCACCGGGTGGCGGCGGAGACGGAGACCGGCCCGGACGAGGAGGAGATCCCGGACACCCTGTCGCCGCAGGTGCCGGTCATCGAGGCGGTGCTGGCGGCGCTCGGGATCGCGCGGGTCGGGGCGGCGGGGTACGAGGCCGACGACGTCATCGGCACGCTCACCGCGCGCGCCACGGGACCGGTGGACATCGTGACCGGTGACCGCGACCTCTTCCAGCTGGTGGACGACGCCCGGGAGGTACGGGTCCTCTACCCGCGCAAGGGCGTCGGTGACTGCGACCTGGTCGACGGGAAGCTGATCGCCGCGAAGTACGGGGTGCGGCCCGACCAGTACGCGGACTTCGCCGCCCTGCGGGGCGACGCCAGCGACGGACTCCCCGGGGTGAAGGGCATCGGGGAGAAGACGGCCTCGCAGCTGATCACGGAGTACGGGGACCTGGCGGGGGTCCGTGCGGCGGCGGTGGACCGGACGTCGAAGCTCACGCCGGCCAAGCGGCGCGGGATCGTGGAGGCAGCCGCCTACCTGGACGTGGCGCCGACGGTGGTGCGGGTCGCCTCCGATGCGCCCCTGCCGGAGTTCGACCCGGCGCTGCCGGACGCGCCCCGCGACCCGGCGGCCCTGGAGGCGCTGGTGGCGCGCTGGGGGCTGGGCGGGGCGGTGGGCCGGCTGCTTCCGGTGCTCGCCGCCCGCTGACGCGGTGTCGGATCCTCCGCCAGGGTGCTAGCTTAGGTATGCCTAAGTACGCAGAGTCAGGAGAGCCCGTCGTGGCAGAGCAGCCCGCACGCAAGGCACCGAAGGCCACCGAAGCCCGCGTGGTGCGCACCGAGCGGATCACTCCGCACATGGTGCGGGTGGTCCTCGGCGGTCCCGGACTCGCCGACTTCGACGCCGGGGAGTACACCGACCACTACGTGAAGCTGCTGTTCGCCCCGGAGGGGGTGGACTACCCGGAGCCCTTCGACATGGAGCGGATCCGGGCGGAGTTCCCCCGGGAGCAGTGGCCGACGACGCGGACGTACACCGTGCGGGCCTGGGACCCGGTCCACCGCGAGCTGACCGTGGACTTCGTCGTCCACGGCGACGAGGGCCTGGCCGGGCCGTGGGCCGCGCGGGCCCGGGCCGGCGAGACCGTGCGCTTCCTGGGGCCCGGTGGTGGGTACGCTCCGGATCCGGCGGCGGACTGGCACCTGCTCGTGGGTGACGAGAGCGCGCTGCCGGCCGTCGCGGTGGCGCTGGAGCGGCTTCCCGAGGGGGCGCGGGTGCACGCGTTCCTGGAGGTCGCGGACGCGGCGGAGGAGCAGAAGTTCGCCGCGGCGGCCGGTGTGGACGTGACCTGGCTGCACCGGGGGGACCGCCCGGTCGGCGAGGCCCTGGTGGAGGCCGTGCGGGGCCTGGACTTCCCCGCGGGCGATGTCCACGCCTTCGTGCACGGCGAGGCCGGGTTCGTGAAGGAACTCCGCCGTCACCTGCGCCTCGACCGGAACGTCCCGCGTGAGCGGCTGTCCATCTCAGGCTACTGGCGCCAGGGCAAGACGGACGAGGCCTGGCGTGCGATCAAGCGCGAGTGGAACGAGCAGGTCGAACGCGAACAGGAACGCTGACCGCCCTCCCTCGGCCCCAGGGCCCCCGCCCGCCGCCTCCCCGGCAGCGGACGGGGGCCTCGCGCATGCATGAGAGGCGCCGCAGAACCGGGCGGGAACGGCGGTCCCCCCGGAGCGGGTGGCGCCGGCCGCGTCACACGGATGGACACGCACCCGTCCCTCAGCCGACGTCGGGCACCACCGGCCCGGGGGCCGCCCCCGGCGCCCCCTCGCGGCCGAAGAGGCGGTCCGAGGCGTCGACGTGGGCCAGGCGGCGCAGGGACTCGAAGACGGCGTCGCCGAGGACGGTGCCGACGACGACGCTCTCGACCAAGTCCTCACGGGCCACGTTGCGCGCCACGTACTCCAGGTCCGCGCGCGCCACCTTTTCCGCAGCCTCGGCATAGACGTCCAGAACCTCGGCGAACCGGCCGTGGCCGACCTCTTCGAGGGCCTGGAGCGCCGCGACGAGGGCCTCCCCCGCGGGGTTGCCCCGGTACGCCCGCCACCCCCGCGCCGCGATGATCTCCTCCACCCGTTCGCGGGCCACGGCGGCGCTCCCCTCCGCGGGGTTCCCGGCCCTGGAATCCCCGTCCGAGGCGCGCTCGTACCGCGGGACGAGGCGGGCGGCGGCCTCGCCGAGCATCTTGTGCACGGGCCGTTCCGGGTCGTCGATGGCCGCGATCACCTCGCGGATCGCCGCCACAGACAGGCCGCCGACATCAAGGAGGGCCCTGATGAGCCGGAGGCGCCGTACGTGGGCCTCCTCGTACGAGGCCTGATTGGGGCTCGTCAGCCGGCCCGCGGGCAGCAGGCCCTCCCGTACGTAGAACTTGATCGTGGGCACCGAGACCCCGGTCCTGCGGCTCAATTCTCCGATGCGCACGGCGCGTTCACCTTTCCCCATCCTCCCGGGCCTTGCCGACCCGCACTCCATCATAGATAGTGGCGCTATCAGATAGCAGCAAGTGCCACTATCTATTCTTGGGGGGATTCGCATGTCCTCGTACCTGCCCGCGTCCGATCACCGCCTCCATCGGCCCCTCCTGTGGTTCGCCGGAGCGATGGTCCTGTTCGCCCTCGTCTGCGCCGGCGGTCTCCTCATCGACGACCGGACACTCGTCGGCGCGCCGATCTGGTTCAAGCCGCTGAAGTTCGCGGTCTCGTTCGTCGCCTACGCGCTCTCCCTCGCCTGGATGCTGTCGCTGCTGCCGCACGCCCGGCGGGCCGGGTGGTGGGCGGGCACCGTGGTGGCCGTGGCCGGTGCGGTGGAGATGGTCCTCATCACCCTCCAGGTGGTAAGGGGCACACGGAGCCACTTCAATCAGGCGACACCCTTCGACGCCACCGTCTTCCGGATCATGGGCCTGACCGTTGTCGTGCTCTGGGTGGCCGCCCTGGTCGTCGCCGTGCTGCTGCTCCGCGCCCGGATCCTCGATCGCGCCACCGCCTGGGCCGTCCGCCTCTCCTCCTTCATCGCCCTCGCGGGTGCCGCCGTCGGTTTCCTGATGGTGCGGCCGACGCCGGAGCAGCGGGCGGCCGAGAACCCGCCCGTCGTCGGCGCCCACAGCGTCGGTGTCCCTGACGGCGGCCCCTCCATGCCGGTGACGGGGTGGGCCGTGACCGGCGGCGATCTGCGGGTCGCCCACTTCTTCGGGATGCACGCGCTCCAGCTGCTCCCCCTGCTGCTGCTCGTCCTCACCGTGCTCGCCCCCCGCTTCGGGCGTCTCGCCGACGACCGGACCCGACTGCGGCTGGTCGTGACCGTCGCCGGGGCGTACGCGGCGGCATTTGTCCTGCTGACCTGGCAGGCTCTGCGCGGTCAGCCCCTGCTGGAACCGGACGGCCTCACCCTCGCCGCCGCCGGGGTGATCGTCCTCGCCGCCTTGGCCGGTTCCGCCCTCTCCCTCCGCTCCCCCGCGCGGTCGCTGCCCGCATCGCCCGCCGCCGACCCGGCCGGGGTGCCGCCCGCCGAACCTGCCAGGATGCGTTCATGATTTCCCTCGACCGGGCCGCCGGTGCCGTTCTCGGTGCGGCCGTCGGCGACGCTCTGGGCGCCCCCTTCGAATTCGGGCCACCGGGGACTTACCGCGCCCGCTTCCCCGACGGCATCGGTGAGCTGTGCGGTGGTGGCGGCTGGGATCCGGGGGAGGCGACGGACGACACGCAGATGGCCGTTCTGGTCGGCGAGTCCCTTCTCGAGCGCGGCGGGCTGGATCCTCAGGACCTGTTCGGCCGGTTCCGGCGGTGGGCGGCGGCCGACCCCAAGGACATCGGTCTGCAGACCGAGCGGGTCCTCCTCGGCCCCGATCCGTGGGACCGGGCGGCGGCGCGGGACTTCCGGCGGGAGGGCCGGGCGGCCGGCAACGGCTCGCTGATGCGGGCCTCGACCTCCGCCGTCCACTTCGCGCCCGCCGGCCGGGCGGTGACCATGGACGCGGCCCGGCGGATCGCCGCCCTCACCCACGGTGACCCCGCGGCCTGGGAGGGCACCGCGCTCCTGCACGAGCTGGTGCGCGTGGCGCTCCTCGGCGGTGACCCCCTCGCGGCCCTGCCCGAGGCGCTCGCCGAGGTCGCCCCCGCCCAGCGAGCACGCTGGGCGGCCGTCCTCGCGCCCGACTGGTCCCCGGCGGACGCCACCGAGTTCAACGGAGCCGTCTGGCCCTGCCTCGCGTCGGCCGTCTGGGCGCTGCGCACCACCCGCGGCTTCGTGGAGGCCCTGACGGCCGCCGTCGACCTGGGCGGGGACACCGACACCGTGGCCGCCGTCACGGGGACACTGGCGGGCGCGGTGCACGGGGCCGGGGCGATTCCGTCCTCCTGGACCGGCACCCTCCACGTCCCGCTGCCCGGCTTCGGGGGACGCGTGCTCCGCGCGGACGAGCTGCGGGCCCTCGCCACGGCGCTCGCCTCCAAGCCCCCGGCGCTCCCCGCGCCCTGAGGGCCGGTCAGGTCCTCGTCCGCACCGTGGCGATCACCTCGCGGTCCGGCTGGAGGGTCAGGCTCGGGACGGGGTGTATCTCGCCCGCGGCCACGTCCAGGTGGTGGCGGCGGGCCAGGACCGCCAGGACGAGGACCGCCTCGACCAGGGCGAAGCGCGTGCCGAGGCAGACCCTCGGGCCGCCGCCGAACGGGAACCAGGCGTACTCGGGGATCCGTTCGGCTGACTCACCGTTCTCGTCGGTGAGCCAGCGTTCGGGACGGAACGCCTCCGCGTCGCCGTACCAGCGGGGGTCACGGTGGGTGGCCCACTGGCTCGACCAGACGCGGGTGCCGGCCGGGACGGGGACGCCGGCGAGCGTGGCGCCCTTTCTGGCGATACCGGTGATGAGCCAGACCGTCGGATAGAGCCGGAGCGTCTCCTTCACCACCGCCTGCGTGTACGGCAGGGAGGCGTAGTCGTCGTGTCCCGGCTCGCGGTCCGCGAGGACCCGGTCCAGTTCCTCGGTGAGGGCGGCGCGGACCCGGGGGTTGCGGGAGAGGAGGTACCAGGCCCAGACGAGGGTGGAGCTGGTGGTCTCGTGCCCGCCGATGTACAGGGTGACGGTCTCGTCGCGGATCTCCCGGTCGGAGAGCGGGGCGCCGGTCTCGTCACGGGCGGCGAGGAGCCGGCTGAGCAGGTCGGGACGGTCGGTGTCACCGGCCCGGTGGCGGGCGACCACCCGGGACACCTCGGCGTCGATGACGGCGGTGGCCCGCTTGACGCGGGCGCGCCCGGGGGTGGGCACCCAGTCCGGCAGCAGGGCGCCGATGCCGCTGAACTCGGCACCGATCTCCTTCTGCGCGACGTCCATGGCCCGGCCGATGGCCCCCGCGACGGCGGCCGTGTCCACCCCGAAGATGGTGCGGACCGCGATGAGCTGGGTCAGCGCCGCCATCTCCTTCTTGACGTCGACGCGCTGCCCGTCGGTCCACCGGTCGGCGAGGGCGACGGCGCACTCGCTCATCGTCGCCGCGTAGGAGCGGACCTGTTTGGGGCGGACGGAGGGCTGGACGAGGGAGCGCCTGCGCCGCCAGTCGGCGCCCTTGGCGACGACCACGCCGTTGCCGAGGAGGGTGCGGAAGGCGATGCCGAGGTCGGGCTGGTCGAAGGTCCGCTCGACCTCGGTGAGGAGCTCCCCGATGGTGTCCGGGTCGGCGATGAAGAGGGCGGGACCGCGCCCGAAGCGCCAGCGGACCATGTCTCCACGGGCCCGGAGCTGTTCGAAGAAGGCGAGGGGGTTCTTTCCGAAAGCCGGCAGGTTCCCGAGAAACGGCACGCCGCGCGGGCCCTCGGTGATGGTCGCGGCCGGCTGCGCGCGTGTCCCGGCGCCGGGACCTGTCTGCGTGGTCACGTACGTCCCCTCCCCAACTGACGGTGCCCCTGTGCGGGTGTGCGAGTCCATGCAAGCCGACCGCCCGTCCCCGCGCCAGCCCTGTGGACAACCGCCTGTGGACGGACGGCGGTTCCCCAACGCGCCGCCCGCGCGGTCCTGTTGACGGCGAAGGGCCCCGGCGCGCTGCCGCGCCGGGGCCCTTCCTGTCGACCGGGACCGGTGGCGTCCCGGACCGTGTCACCGTCGTGCCGGACGGCCCGTCAGCTCACCGAGCTGTAGGCGACGACCCCGCGCAGCAGCCCCTCGACGGCCTTCCGCGCGTTCTTGGAGACCGTGCTGTTGTCCGCCGGCGCGGCGGCCGCGATCTGGCCGAGGACGTCGATGACCTGCTTGCACCAGCGGACGAAGTCACCGGCCGGCATCCCGGCCTCCCGCAGCACCTCGTCGAGGCTCTTGTCGGAGGCCCACTGGTAGGCGGCCCAGGCGAAGCCGAGGTCGGGCTCGCGCTGCCCGACGCCTTCCGCCTGGTTGATCCGGAACTCCTCCTCCAGGGCGTCGAGACGGCCCCAGATGCGGACCATCTCGCCGAGGGCGGCCTTCGCGTTGCCGGTGGGCAGCTTGGGCGCGACGGCGTCGTCGGCCTGCCGCGACTCGTACACCAGGGCCGAGACGCAGGCGGCGAGTTCGGCCGGCTTGAGCCCCTCCCAGACCCGTTCGCGAAGGCATTCGCTCGCCAGCAGGTCCAGTTCGCCGTAGAGCCGGGCGAGCCGCTTGCCGTGCTCGGTCACCTCGTCGCCGCGCAGGTAGTCGAGTTCGGTGAGGAGCGCGACGATCCGGTCGAAGGTGCGGGCGATGGTGTTCGTCCGGCCCTCGATGCGCCGCTCCAGCTGCCGGGTGTCGCGCTGCAGCCGGTGGAAGCGCTCGGCCCAGCGGGCGTGGTCCTCGCGCTCGTCGCAGCCGTGGCAGGGGTGGGCGCGGATCTCGGTGCGCAGCCGGGCGATCTCGCGGTCGTCGGCGGCCGCGGCCCGTTGCCTGCGGTGCCGCTCGGGGTTGAGGTGCGCGGCCTTGGTGCGCAGGGCCGAGGCGAGGTCGCGGCGGGACTGCGGGGAGCGCGGGTTGAAGGACTTGGGGATCCGCATGCGCTCCAGGGCTTCCACCGGGACGGGGAAGTCGATGGAGGCGAGCCTCTTGACCTGCCGCTCGGCGGTGAGGACCAGCGGGCGCGGCCCGTCGTGGTACTCGAGGCCCCGGTGGCCGTTGGTGCGGCCCGCGGGAATGCCCGGGTCGAGGACGAGCGCGAGGCCCGCGAACTTGCCGGTGGGGACGTGGATGACGTCTCCGGGCTTGAGCTTCTCCAGCGAGGCGGCGGCCTGGGCCCGGCGCTGGGCGGCGCCCTGCTTGGCCAGTTCCGTCTCACGGTCCTTCAGCTCGCGGCGGAGCCGCGCGTACTCCTCGAAGTCGCCGAGGTGGCAGGTCATGCCCTCCCGGTAACCGGCGAGTCCCTCCTCGTTCTTCTGGACCTGGCGGGAGATGCCCACCACGGAGCGGTCCGCCTGGAACTGGGCGAAGGAGGTCTCCAGGAGCTCGCGCGAGCGGTGCCGGCCGAACTGGTCGACCAGGTTGACCGCCATGTTGTACGAGGGCTTGAAGCTCGAGCGCAGCGGGTAGGTGCGCGTGCCGGCGAGGCCGGCGAGGTGGCCGGGATCGAGGCCGCGCTGCCAGAGCACGACCGCGTGGCCCTCGACGTCGATTCCGCGGCGGCCGGCGCGTCCGGTGAGCTGGGTGTACTCGCCGGGGGTGATGTCGGCGTGCTGCTCGCCGTTCCACTTGACGAGCTTCTCCAGGACGACGGAGCGGGCGGGCATGTTGATGCCGAGGGCGAGGGTCTCGGTGGCGAAGACCGCCTTGACGAGACCGCGTACGAAGAGTTCCTCGACGATCTCCTTGAAGGTCGGGAGCATGCCGGCGTGGTGGGCGGCGATGCCCCGCTCCAGGCCTTCGAGCCATTCGTAGTAGCCGAGGACGTGGAGGTCCTCGGCGGGGATCGACGCGGTCCGCTGCTCGACGATCTCGCGGACGCGGTGGCGCGCCTCGTCGTCGTTGAGGCGGAGCCCGGCGTAGAGGCACTGCTGGACGGCGGCCTCGCACGCGGCGCGGCTGAAGATGAAGGTGATGGCGGGCAGCAGGCCCTCGGCGTCGAGGCGCTCGATGACCTCGGGGCGGCCGGGGGTCCAGATGCGGGAGCGCTGGCGGCGCTCGCGCTCGCGGTCGGCCTCCCGGACCATCTTGCCGCGGCGCCGGTCGCGCGGGTTGTACGTGCGCGTGTTCTCGGTGCGGGCCAGGCGCAGGAGGTCGGGGTTGACCTCGCGGCGGGCGGCGCCGCGGCCGCCGTGGTCGGTCTCCTCCTCGAAGAGGTCGTACATCCGGCGGCCGGCCAGGACGTGCTGCCACAGGGGTACGGGGCGGCTCTCGGAGACGATGACCTCGGTGTCGCCCCGGACGGTGTCGAGCCAGTCGCCGAACTCCTCGGCGTTGGAGACGGTCGCCGAGAGGGAGACGAGGGTCACGGACTCGGGGAGGTGGATGATCACTTCCTCCCAGACGGCTCCGCGGAACCGGTCGGAGAGGTAGTGGACCTCGTCCATGACCACGTAGCCGAGGCCGGAGAGGGCCTGGGACCCCGCGTACAGCATGTTGCGGAGGACTTCGGTGGTCATGACGACGATCGGGGCGTCGCCGTTGACGCTGTTGTCGCCGGTCAGGAGGCCGACCTTCGCGTTGCCGTACCGCTTGACGAGGTCGGCGTACTTCTGGTTCGACAGCGCCTTGATGGGGGTCGTGTAGAAGCACTTGCGGCCCTGGGTGAGGGCGAGGTGGACGGCGAACTCGCCGACGATGGTCTTGCCGGAGCCGGTGGGGGCGGCGACGAGCACGCCCTTGCCCGCCTCGAGTGCCTGGCAGGCCTCGATCTGGAAGGGGTCCAGACCGAACTCGTACATCTCGCGGAAGGGGGCCAGCGCGGTGGCCTGCTCGGCGTTGCGGGCGCGAGCGGCTGCGTACGCTTCGGCTGGTGTGAGGTCCTCTGTCATCTTGTTCTCGAGCCTACCCGCCCCCTCCGACAGTGACGCGATCTTTATCCCGGGGATCCGGCCCCGGGGCGCGCGGCGTGTTCGGGCGGACACGGTACGTGCCGGCGGCGTCGCCGCTCATGGAAAGGTCCCCCCGGACGGAGCCCGGGGGGACCTCACAGCAGCGGCTCAGGTGATGTCGTCGTAGCCGCCGGGGCGCTGTGCCCCGCGCACCTCGGGCTCGGCGGCCGCCTGCTCCGGCAGGGCGGGGACGGTGGAGACGGGTTCGACGGCGCCGACGGCCTCGGGGGTGAGGTCGAGTACGGAAGCCTCGTCGTCGTCCAGTTCGGCGTCGGGGTTCCTGCGCCGGCGCCGCCGGTCGTTGAGGAGCGAGAAGGCGACGGCCCCGAAGTAGAGGACGGTGATGGGCCCGGCGAGGGCGATCATGCCGACGGGGTCGGTGGTGGGGGTGATGACGGCGCCGAAGACGAAGACGCCCATGATCACGCCGCGCCACCAGCCGGCCATGCGGCGGCCGGTGAGGACACCGGTCAGATTGAGCATCACCAGGATGAGCGGCAGCTCGAAGGCGAGGCCGAAGACGAGCACCATGCGCAGGGTGAAGTCGAGGACGTCACCGAGCGAGAGGATGTTCGCGGAGCCGCTGGGCGTGAGGCTGATGAGGACCTTCACGCTGATGGGGAGGATGAGGTACGCGAGGTAGGCGCCCGCGCTGAACAGCGGGACGGCGGCCCCGACGAAGGCGTACGTGTACTTCTTCTCGTTCCTGTGCAGTCCGGGCGCGACGAAGGCCCACAGCTGGTACAGCCAGATGGGACTGGCCACGACGAGGCCCACCGTCAGGGACAGCTGGATCGTCGTGCTGAAGGGGGCCATCAGCGTGTTGAAGGAGACGATCGCGCAGTTGCCGCCGTCACTGGTGACGCCCGGTGCGCAGGTGGGCACCGATTTCGTCAGGAACTGCATCAGCTCCTCGCTGTACACGAGGGCAACGACCGTCACCGCCGCGACGGCCAGCAGGCCTTTCGCCAGGCGGTTGCGGAGTTCACGCAGGTGTTCCACGAGGGGCATGCGGCCCTCGGGATCCCTCTCCTGCTTGCGGGCAGACTTGAGCAACCCACGTCCTCATCTCGTGCGGCAGGCCGCCGCCCGGTGCGGCGGCCGCGGCGGACCGGGTCAGCGCTTGGTGGTGTCCGAGGGCTCCGTCACGGGACGCGAGCTGGTCACGTCGCCGGGAGCGGCCTGGATGGTACGCGGCGCGGGCTGCGGGTCCTGGGCTCCGGGGTGCGGCGGGTCGGCGGGCGCGCTCTGCTGGTCCTCGGACTTCATCGCCTTCGCCTCGCTCTTGAGGATGCGGGCCGACTTGCCCAGGGAGCGGGCCATGTCCGGGAGCTTCTTGGCGCCGAAGAGCAGGATGATGACGACGAGGATGAGGATGATCTCGGTGGGGCCGAGCCTACCCATAGCTGTTTACCTTCTTCACCGAGGCGACATGGACGTGCGGTGCCCGGCGGGCCGGACAGGGTCCGGCCACCGCGCTGTCTGCGATCGTAACCCGCACGAGTAAACGCGGGGCAATGCCCGTGCATACGCGCGATTGCGTCCGCCGTGAAGCCCCGGCGGCGTCTTCCCGCAGCGCAGGGCCCCGACTCAGCGCAGGGCCTCGCCCGTTCGGGCCAGGTCGGTGGCGGCGTCCTCGAGGTCCTCGGCGGCCCGCTGGATGCGCTGTGTGGTGCGGGCCACTTGACGGCCGAGGCGCTGGACCTCCACGAAGACCTTGATCCCGAGGACGCCGAGGACGGCGAGGCCGAGGAAACCGAGGGCGATGGCGAGCATGGGCCAGAACATGTGCTGAGCCTAGACCGTCGGCGCCCGCGCTCAGGCGGTGGTGTGGAGGCGGAGGGTGCGGACGCCGCCGCCGGTGAGGAGTTCCACGATCCGTTCGCCGGCGGGCTTGCGGACGGCGCTGCCGCAGGCGGGGCAGGTGAAGGAGTAGAAGGTGGTGCGGCGGCTGGCGCCGATGGCCAGGCGCAGGGCGGAGGGGGAGAGTTCGAAGCGGGAGCGGCAGTCGGGGCAGGCCGCCTTGAAGAGGACGGGGGCCGTCGGCGCCACCAGGCCGGACATCACGGACATTCAGCTCATCTCCCTCGACTGCCGCATCTCTCTCGGCCGGCGTGGCCCGCTCGGCCGTACTCCTCACGGGCGAAGCGTCCCGCCCGGCCCTTCAAGTCCCCGGGGGGCGGGCGTGTTCCTCGCGACCGGCGCGCCGCCGGCGGGCACGCGCTCCGGCGTGTCCCGGACGGTACGCCGGTGCCGCCGGCCCGCGGTGGCACCCGGGGCCGGCTCCGGCGGAACCTCAGATCCCGTCGTACGCGGCGAGTGCCGCCGCGGCCGCCTCCCGGGCGCTGGCGGCGAGCGCCACCGGGGCGACGATCCGCCCGTCGCTGCCCAGGCGCAGTCCGAGCCGGCGCAGCGAGGCCGGGTCGGGGGTGCGCAGGGTGATCCGCAGGCCGCCGTCGGGCAGTTCCTCGGCCTTGTCGTGCGGGTAGTACTCGGCGACCCAGCGGCCACCGGGGCCGACCTCGACCACGACCTCGGGGTCGTCGGCCGACGGCTGGACCAGCCCCTCCGAGAGGTCCCGCAGCTCCAGCTCGGGCGGCGCGGCGTGCTCGTCGAGGATCCGGATCTCGGCGACCCGGTCCAGGCGGAAGGTCCGGCGCGCCTCGGAGAGGCGGCACCAGGCCTCCATGTAGGTGTGCCCGACGGCGAACAGCCGGATCGGGTCCACCTCCCGTTCCGTGAGCTCGTCGCGGGCGGGCGAGTAGTACCGGAGCCAGAGCCGCCTGCGTTCGGAGATGGCCCGGTCGACCTCGGCGAAGACACCGCCCTCGGACTCGAAGGTGACCGAGAGCCGGGAGCTGGCGCCCGCCGCCTCGCCGGCCGCCGCCTCCAGCTTGGCGGTGGCGCGCAGCAGTGCCTCCCGGTCGCTCTCGCGCAGACCGGGGAGGGTGGCCACGGCCCGGGCCGCGACGAGCAGCGCGGTGGCCTCGTCGGCGGCGAGCCGCAGCGGGGCCGCCACGTCGTCCGGGTTGTGCCACCAGATGCGGTCGCCGTCGGTGTCGATGTCGAGCAGGTCACCGCCGCGGAAGCTGGTGCCGCACATGGGCAGCACGTCCAGGTCGGAGATCAGCTCGTCCTCGGTGATCCCGAAGGCGCGCGCCACGTCGGCGACGTGCGCCCCCGGGCGCTCGCGGAGGTAGGTGACGAGGGACAGCATCCGCCTCGTCTGGTCGATCGCGTTGGCCGCCATGCGGTACGCCTCCCCTTCAGCCCTTGGCCACGGCGCGCAGCCGGTCCACGACATCGGCCCGCAGATCGGCGGGTTCCAGTACGACGACGTCCGGGCCGAACTCGACGAGCCAGGCGTCGAGGCCGTGCCCGTACGGGATCTCCAGCTCGTCCCAGCCGTCCGCGCCCTCGTGCACGGCCTGGGCGCGGGCCCGCAGCGGGTAGCCGCAGCCGGCCCGGAGCCGGATGCGGGCGGAGCGGGTGGCGGTCTCCCCCGCCCAGCTCTCCACGGTCTCCCGGACGGTGACGACGTCGGGGACGGGGGCGGTGAAGGCGCCCGCCCGGGAGCGGACCTTGCCGGTGATCCGGGACAGGCGGAAGACGCGCTCGGCGCCGCGGTCCCGGTCCCACCCGGCCAGGTACCAGTGGCCGCGCCAGCATTCGAGGGTCCAGGGCTCGACCTGGCGGGTCTCGGGGCGGGCGGAGTTGGCCTTGCGATAGTCGAAGACGACGGGCCGGCGGTCGCGGCAGGCGAGCATGAGCGGCTCGAAGGCCGCCTCGTGGACGGGGATGCGCGGTTCGAGGGCGCTGGGCTGTGCCTCGTACGTGTCGTCGGCCTCGGGCATGCCGGCGGCCCGGAGCTTCTGGAGGGCTCCGCTGGCCGCGCCGGCGAGGCGGGCCTGCTGCCACACCTTGGCGGCGAGGCCGAGCGCGGCGGCCTCCTCGGCGTCCAGGGTGATCGGCGGCAGGCGGTTGGAGTCGCGGCGGGCCAGGTAGCCGGTCTCGCCGTCGAGGTTCTCGACCGTCTCGATGACCAGGCCGAGCTCGCGCAGGTCGTCCTTGTCCCGCTCGAACATGCGGTTGAAGGCCTCGTCGCCGGCGGCTTCCAGGTAGGCCTCGATGGAGCCGCGGAGCTCACGCTTGCTCAGCGGGCGGCGCGTCCCGAGCAGGCACAGCGCCAGATTCATCAGCCGCTCGGCCTTGGCAATCGCCATCGACGCCCTGCACCCACTTCCCCGGTCTTCCGTTCTCGGACGTCCGACCGTACCGCCCCGGGGTGTCCGGGCAAAAGCCGAGGGCCCCCGCCTCGGGAGGCGGGGGCCCCGGGGCGACCGGAACCGGTCGCACGGTGCGCGGGTCAGCGCTTGGTGACAGCCACGAGGTCGCAGACGAAGATCAGCGTCTCGCCGGGGCCGATCTTGCCGCCGGCGCCGCGGTCGCCGTACGCGAGGTGCGCGGGGATGACCAGCTGGCGGCGGCCGCCGACCTTCATGCCCTGGACGCCCTTGTCCCAGCCCTGGATGACCTGGCCGACGCCGAGCTGGAACTCCAGCGGGGCGCCGCGGTTCCAGGAGGCGTCGAACTCCTCGCCGGAGTCGAAGGACACACCCACGTAGTGGACCTTGACCAGGTCGCGGGCCTCGGCGACCTCGCCGTCGCCCTCCCAGATGTCCTTGATCTCCAGATCGGCCGGCGGCTCGCCGCCCGGGAAGTCGACCTCGGGCTTCTCGATGCTCACTGCAGTGTGCTCCTCAACTGATGGATCGCGCGCACGGTGACCGCGCGACCCGGACAACCTACCCTGCGTGTGCCCCGCGAGCGGGGACCCCCCGCTACTGCTTGGCCAGGATGTCCACGGTGAAGACGAGGGTCGACTTCGCGGGGATCGGTCCCTGCGCCTGGTCGCCGTAGCCGTCGGCGGGCGGGACGACGAGCAGCACGCGGCTGCCGACCTTCTTGCCCTCCAAGCCCTTGCTCCAGCCCGGGATCACGCCGGCCAGCTGGAAGGTGGCGGGGACGCCGCCGCGCGCGTAGGAGCTGTCGAACTCCTTGCCGTCCTTCCACAGGACGCCCTTGTACTGGACGGTCAGGGTGTCGGTGGACTTGACGGCCTCGCCCTTGCCCTCGATCACGTAGTTCGACACGAGCTTGGCGGGCGCGTCCGTCTTCGGAACGGTCAGCGAGGGGGCCTTGCCGTCGGTGTTCGTCCCGACCTTCGGCAGGTCCTTGTTCTCCTGGGCGACCTCGGTGCCGGAGGCGGCCTTGGGGATCGTGGTCGCCTTGAGGATGTCCACGACGAAGACGAGGGTGGCGTTGGGCTTGATGTCGCCCTGGCCCTGGGCTCCGTAACCGAGCTCCGGCGGGATGCCGATCTCGACGCGGCTGCCGACCTTCTGGCCTTCCAGGCCCTGGTCCCAGCCCTTGATGACCTGGCCGGCGCCGAGCGTGAGGTCGAAGGGGCGGCCGCGGTCGAAGCTGTTGTCGAAGGGGGTGGTGGAGTCCCAGGCCTGGCCCAGGTAGTTCACCTGGAGCGCGTCACCCTTCTTCGTGACCGCGCCCTTGCCCTCGCTGACGACGTTGACCTTGAGTTCCTTCGGCGGGTCGCCCTCGCCCTTGGCGAGGGTCGGCTTCTCCCCGTACTTCGCGCCCGCGGTGATGGCGGGCAGTCCGTTGGTCATCGCGGCGGTTTCGGAGCCCTTTTCCTCCGTGCCGCAGGCGGCTGTCGAGAGCAGCAGCAGCGGGACGGCGAGAAGGCCGGCAAGTCGGCGCACGTGTTCCTCAGATCTCAGACGGCACAGTAGTTGTCCCGACACTCTAGGGGACCTCGCTGTGACGTCGAAGGGCCCCGCACACCCGAGGTGCGGGGCCCTCGCGCTGCCGTACGACCGCCGTGGCCGCGTACGACTCCACGCGGCCGGCGGCGGCCCGTACGGCCGGCGGTCCTACATTCCGGCGATCAGCTTCTCCACCCGGTCGTCGACGGAGCGGAACGGGTCCTTGCACAGGACCGTCCGCTGCGCCTGGTCGTTGAGCTTGAGGTGGACCCAGTCGACGGTGAAGTCCCGCCGCTGCTCCTGGGCCCGCCGGATGAAGTCGCCGCGGAGCCGGGCCCGGGTGGTCTGCGGGGGCACCGACTTGCCCTCGAAGATCTTCAGGTCGTTGCAGATCCGGGCCGCCTGGCCGTTCTTCTGCAGCAGGTAGTACAGGCCGCGGCGGCGGTGGATGTCGTGGTAGGCGAGGTCTATCTGCGCGACCCGCGGGTTCGACATGGTCATGTTGTGCTTGGCCCGGTACCGCTCGATGAGCTTGTACTTCATGACCCAGTCGATCTCGGTCTCGATGCGGTCCAGCCGCTCGGACTCGATCGCGTCGAGGGTCCGGCCCCACAGCTCCAGGACCTGGGCGATCGTGCCGGAGCGGATGCCGCGCCGGTCGACGAAGTCGGAGGCCTTGTCGTAGTACTCCCGCTGGACCTCCAGGGCGGAGGCCTCGCGGCCGTTGGCCAGCCGGACCTTGCGCTGACCGGTGATGTCGTGGCTGACCTCGCGGATGGCCCGGATGGGGTTCTCCAGGGTCAGGTCGCGCATCACGGTGCCGGCCTCGATCATGCGGAGGACGAGGTCGGTGGCGCCGACCTTGAGCAGCGTGGTGGTCTCCGACATGTTGGAGTCGCCGACGATCACGTGGAGGCGGCGGTAGCGCTCTGCGTCGGCGTGCGGCTCGTCGCGCGTGTTGATGATGGGCCGCGAGCGGGTGGTGGCGGAGCTGACGCCCTCCCAGATGTGCTCGGCACGCTGGGAGACGCAGTAGACGGCGCCGCGCGGGGTCTGGAGGACCTTGCCCGCGCCGCAGATGAGCTGGCGCGTGACGAGGAAGGGAATGAGGATGTCCGCGAGCCGGGAGAACTCCCCGTGCCGGGCGACGAGATAGTTCTCGTGGCATCCGTAGGAGTTTCCGGCCGAATCGGTGTTGTTCTTGAAGAGATAGACGTCGCCCGCGATTCCCTCCTCGTGCAGGCGGCGTTCGGCGTCGACGAGCAGGCCCTCGAGAATGCGCTCGCCGGCCTTGTCGTGGGTGACCAGCTCGGTCACGTTGTCGCATTCCGGTGTGGCGTATTCCGGATGCGAACCCACGTCGAGGTACAGGCGGGCGCCGTTCCGCAGGAAGACATTGCTGCTGCGGCCCCATGACACGACACGGCGGAAGAGGTAGCGCGCCACTTCGTCAGGTGACAGTCGGCGCTGTCCCCTGAACGTGCACGTGACGCCGTACTCGTTCTCCAGCCCGAAAATGCGGCGGTCCATGTCTGAACATTACGCCTGAGGGCGTGCGCTGAAACCGGGTTGGACGTTCCCGTTCTGATCGTTTTCCTTCAGCGGGCGTTCTTTTCGGTCCGTACGGCCGCCGGGGCATCCCCCGGGGCGGCGTGTCGCGCGGCGTCCGCGTGTCCCGCGGGGCCGGCCGGGGCGGCTCCGGCGCCCGGGTCGAGGGGGACCCGCAGGGCGCGGCCGGTGACCAGGAGCACCAGGAGGGCGACGAGACCGCCCGCCGCGGCCACCGCGAATCCGGCGGCCGTTCCGGCCAGTTCGACGGCCGGTCCGGCGACGGCGGAGCCGAGGGCGGCGCCGACGCCGAAGGTGGTCACGAGCCAGGAGAAGGCCTCGGTCACGGTGCCGCGCGGGGCGTGCCGGTCGACCACGACGAAGGCACAGGCGAGGGCGGGCGCGAGGAAGACGCCGGACAGCACGGAGAGGCCGGTCATGGCCGCCGGGCCGGGGGTGAGCAGCAGCGGCAGGTAGCAGAGGGCGAGGAGCAGGACGAGGCCGCGCAGCCGCCGCTCGGGGGCCCCGGACCACTGCCGGGCCCCGTAGACGACACCGCCGGCGAGGGCGCCGAGGCCGAGTGCGGCCATCAGCCAGCCGTAGACGCCGGGGGCGCCCCGGTCGTCGGCGTAGGCGACGGCGGCGACCGTGATGGAGCCGAGCGCGAGCCCGACGAAGAAGAAGGAGCCCAGCAGGGCGAGGAGACCGGGTGACCGCAGGGCGCCGAGCCAGTGGGCCTCGCGGGGTGCGGAGCGCCAGGCGCGGGACGGCTCGGAGAGGACGACGGCGAGGGCGCCGAGGACTCCGAGGGCGTTGATCACGAGCAGGGCGGCCGCCGGTGAGCGCAGCGCGACGAGGAGCGTCACCAGGAGGGGGCCGACGGTGAACATGACCTCCTGGGCGACCGCGTCGAGGGCGTACGCGCGGTGGACCCGGTCCTCGCGGCCGAGGACGCTCGGCCAGAGGGCGCGCAGACCGCCCTCCAGGGGCGGCGTGAAGAGGCCGGCGAGGGCGACGGCGGCGTAGGCGAGGGGCAGGTGGCCGATGCCGGTGAGGGCGAAGAGGGCCATGCCGAGGGCGGAGAGGACGGCGGCGGGCAGCTGGACGCGGGGCTGGCCCTTGAGGTCCACGGCCCGGCCGAGGAGCGGCTGCCCGACGGCGTTGGCGAGGCCGTACGCGGCGATGAGGCCGCCCGCGAGGGTGTAGCTGCCGCCCTGGTCGCGGACGAAGAGGGTCATCGCGACGGGTCCTGTGCCGTTGGGCAGCCGGCCGACGAGGGTGCCCGTCAGCAGGCGGGCCGCGTGCGGGGCCCTGAGGATGTCCAGATAGCCGCCGTGTGCCGGGGCCTCGGTGGCCATGTCGGTCTCCCCTCCCCCGGGACGCGCCCGAGGTTTTACGTATAACTTCCGGAGTCATACGTACCATGTCGGCGGTACGACGGTCCACCCGCGGCGCCCCGCGGACCCACCCACCCACCGCCCCGGAGGCCCCCGTGCAGTCCCCCGAACCGACCGGCGGCGCCCGCCCCACCAGCCGGGACGTGGCCCGCGCCGCCGGGGTCTCGCAGGCCACCGTCTCCCTGGTGCTCGGCGACAAGTGGCGGGGACGGGTCTCCGAGCGCACCGCGGGTTCCGTGCGCGAGGCCGCCGCCGCGCTCGGCTACCGGCCCAACCTCGCGGCCCGCAACCTCCGCCTCGGCCGGACGCGCACCGCCCTGCTCGTCGTGCCGGCGCTCACCAACGAGTTCTTCGCCCGCGTCTACACCGGCGCCGCCGCCGTCGCCGCCCGGCACGGGTTCGGCGTGGTCCTCTACCCCTCCCCCGAGGGCGTCGGACCGGCCAGGGACCCCTTCGCCTCGTCCCGCGCCGCCCTGGACGGGATCATCGCCTCCTCGATGGCGGCGGACGCCCTGGAGGCCTTCCGGGGCACCGACCTGCCCCTGGTCATGCTGGACAGCGACCCCTCGGACACCGGGGCCGCCGCCCACGTCAACCTGGACGTCGCCGACGGCATGCGCCAGGTGGCCCGCCACCTCCGGGAGCTCGGGCACACCCGGTTCGCGCACCTGGCCTCGGCCGTGCCCTCCTGGACCTTCGACGTCCGGGCGGCCGCGCTCGACGAGGCCCTCGCCGGCGCCCTCGTGCGCACCGTCCGCGCCCCTCTGGACGTGCACGGCGCCATGGCCGCCACCGAGCGGGTCCTCGCGGAACCCGGCCCGCGTCCGACCGCGCTGATCTGCGACGACGACATCCTCGCCGCCGGTGCCTGCAAGGCCCTGCGGCGCCTCGGCCTGCGGGTCCCCGAGGACGTCTCCGTCACCGGCTTCGACGACCTCGCCCTGGCGACCGCCGTGGAACCCGAGCTGACCACCGTCTCCCTGCCCGCCGAGCGGATCGGCGAGCGGGGCATGGAGGCGCTCCTCGCCGTCCTCGCGGGCGAGGAGGCCCGGTCCGGGCTCCTGCCGGTCGCCCTGGCCGCGCGCGGCTCCTCCGGTCCCCCGCCGGCCGGCTGAGGCCGGGCATGCCGAAGGGGCCCCGTCCGGACGGACGGGGCCCCTTCGACGTGGTGCGGCTACTCCTCCGGGGCCTCGTCGGAGGGCTCGTCCGTCTTCGTCACCGCCGCGTCGTCCGCCTGCAGGAGGCGGGACAGCTGCCGGCCGACGATCCGCTTGAACTTGCGCTGCTGCGGGCGCGTACGGTCCAGGACGGCCACCTCCAGGCGCTCGGCGGGGATCTCCCGCTCCGTGCCGTTGGTGTCGCGCGAGAGGGCCTGCACGGCCAGCTTCAGCGCCTCCGCGAGCGACATGCCGTCGCGGTGCCGCTGGTCGAGGAAGGTGCTGATCTGCTCCGCGTTCCCGCCGACCGCGACCGAGCCGTGCTCGTCGACGATCGAACCGTCGTGCGGCAGCCGATAGATCTGGTCGCCCTCGGGCTCCGTGCCGACCTCGGCGACGACCAGCTCCACCTCGTACGGCTTCTCGCCCGCGCTGGAGAAGATGGTGCCCAGGGTCTGCGCGTAGACGTTGGCCAGGCCGCGCGCCGTGACGTCGTCGCGGTCGTAGGTGTAGCCGCGCAGGTCGGCGTAGCGCACGCCCCCGATGCGGAGGTTCTCGTACTCGTTGTACTTGCCGGCGGCGGCGAAGCCGATCCGGTCGTAGATCTCGCTGAACTTGTGGAGGGCGCGCGAGGGGTTCTCGCCGACGAAGACGATGCCGTCCGCGTACTGGAGGACGACGAGGCTGCGGCCGCGGGCGATGCCCTTGCGGGCGTACTCCGCCCGGTCGGCCATGGCCTGCTGGGGTGAGACATAGAACGGCGTGGACACCGGCTACCGTCCCTTTCTTCCGGTCTGAAGGGCTGCTACGGGCGACGACGGGTCAGAGCAGGGCGGCGCGCGGGCCGTCGGGCTGCTCCAGGCGCCGCTCGGTGACCGATCGGGCCAGCGCGGAGGACTCCTCCTCCGTGAGCCTGCGGAAGCCCTCCTCGGTGATGACGGTGACGATCGGGAAGATGCGCCGGGCCAGGTCGGGGCCGCCGGTCGCCGAGTCGTCGTCGGCCGCGTCGTACAGCGCCTGGACGACCAGGGTGGTGGCCTGCTCCTCGGTCAGGTCCTCGCGGTAGAGCTTCTTCATCGAGCCGCGCGCGAAGATGGAGCCCGAGCCGGTGGCGGCGAAGCCGTGCTCCTCGGAGCGCCCGCCGGTCACGTCGTAGGAGAAGATGCGGCCCTTCTCCCGGGCCTCGTCCCAGCCCGCGAAGAGCGGGACGACGGCGAGGCCCTGCATGGCCATACCGAGGTTGCTGCGGATCATGGTGGAGAGACGGTTCGCCTTGCCCTCCAGGGAGAGCGTGGCGCCCTCCACCTTCTCGAAGTGCTCCAGCTCCAGCTGGAACAGCTTCACCATCTCGACCGCGAGACCGGCGGTGCCGGCGATGCCGACCGCGGAGAACTCGTCGGCCGGGAAGACCTTCTCGATGTCGCGCTGGGCGATCATGTTGCCCATGGTGGCCCGCCGGTCACCCGCGAGCACGACGCCCCCCGGGAACGTCGCGGCCACGATGGTGGTGCCGTGGGGCGCCTCGACGATCCCCTCCGGCAGCTTCCGGTTGCCGGGAAGCAGGTCGGGCGAGTGGTTCGTCAGGAAGTCGATGAACGAGGACGAGCCCGGCGTCAGGAAGGCCGCCGGCAGACGCCCGATGCTACGAGGGTTGGCTTCCACGCGATTCCTTCCGGGTGGGAGAGACCCGCCGTGGGACACGCGGGCCGATCTTGCTTGCTGTGCACGGACCTTACCCGTAGCACGGCGTGTCATCCGTCCCCGGGCCCACGGCTTCTTCCGGGGCTCCGGGGACGGAGGACGACGAGGGCGGGAGCGGCTACTCGCCGCCCTTCTGGACGAAGGAACGCACGAAGTCCTCGGCGTTCTCCTCGAGCACGTCGTCGATCTCGTCCAGGACGGAGTCCACGTCCTCGTTGAGCTTCTCCTGGCGCTCCTTGAGGTCGGAGCTCGCCTCCGTGGTGGTCTCCTCGACCTCCTCCGTGGAACGCGTCGCCTTCTGCTGTCCGCCGCCGGTGTCCTTGGTCGCCATATCCCTCACCCCGCTCGAAATCGGCCCGCTCGGTTGAGTCCGTACAAGATCAGACCCTACTAGCCGGGTCTGACATCGGCCCCTCGATTTCCGGTTTTCTCTCCGCAGCTTCTTCCTGCGGCCGGGCACTGTTCCCATGATTCCCGGTGCCCGGCTATTTCAGGCGCGCATTCCGGTCACGAATCAGCCCCCGGAAAGCACGCGCACCAGTTCCTCGGCCGTGCGGCAGCGGTCCAGGAGCGCCTTCACGTGCTCCTTGGTGCCGCGCAGCGGCTCCAGGGTCGGGACGCGCTGGAGGGAGTCGCGGCCCGGCAGGTCGAAGATCACCGAGTCCCAGGAGGCGGCGGCGACGTCGTCGGCGTACTGCTCCAGGCAGCGGCCCCGGAAGTACGCCCGGGTGTCCTCCGGCGGGGCCGTCTCGGCCCGCTCGACCTCGGTCTCGTCCAGGAGCCGCTTCATGCGCCCGCGGGCCACCAGGCGGTTGTAGAGGCCCTTGTCGGGGCGTACGTCCGCGTACTGGAGGTCCACCAGGTGCAGCCGGGCCGCGTCCCAGTCCAAACCGTCGCGCCGCCGGTAGCCCTCCATGACCTCCCGCTTCGCGATCCAGTCGAGCTCCCCGGCGAGGCTCATGGGGTCGTTCTCCAGCCGCGTGAGGGTGTCCTCCCAGCGGCTGAGGACGTCCTTGGTCTGCTCGTCGGCGTCCGCGCCGTACCGTTCCTCCACGTACTTCCTGGCCAGCTCGAAGTACTCCATCTGGAGCTGCACCGCGGTGAGCGTCCGGCCGCTGCGGAGCGTGACGAGGTACTGGAGCGAGGGGTCGTGGGAGACCTCGTGGAGCGTGCGGACCGGCTGGTCGACGGCGAGGTCGACGGTGATGAACCCGTCCTCGATCATCGACAGCACCAGCGAGGTCGTGCCCAGCTTGAGGTAGGTCGAGATCTCGGAGAGGTTGGCGTCGCCGATGATCACGTGCAGGCGCCGGTACTTCTCGGCGTCGGCGTGCGGCTCGTCCCGGGTGTTGATGATGGGCCGCTTGAGGGTGGTCTCCAGGCCGACCTCGACCTCGAAGTAGTCCGCGCGCTGGCTGATCTGGAAGCCGTGCTCGCGGCCGTCCTGGCCGATGCCGACCCGGCCCGCGCCGGTCACGACCTGGCGGGAGACGAAGAAGGGCGTCAGGTGGCGCACGATGTCCGAGAAGGGGGTCTCCCGCTTCATCAGGTAGTTCTCGTGCGTGCCGTAGGAGGCGCCCTTGTTGTCGGTGTTGTTCTTGTAGAGGTGGATCGGCTGGGCGCCGGGGAGCTGGGCGGCCCGCTCGGCGGCCTCGGCCATGATCCGCTCGCCGGCCTTGTCCCAGAGGACGGCGTCACGGGGGTTGGTGACCTCGGGGGCGCTGTACTCGGGGTGGGCGTGGTCCACGTAGAGCCGGGCCCCGTTGGTGAGGATCACGTTGGCCAGGCCGATGTCCTCGTCGGTGAGCTGACTGGAGTCGGCGGCCTCGCGGGCGAGGTCGAAGCCGCGGGCGTCCCGCAGCGGGTTCTCCTCCTCGAAGTCCCAGCGGGCGCGGCGCGCCCGGTGCATCGCCGCCGCGTAGGCGTTGACGATCTGGGACGAGGTGAGCATGGCATTGGCGTTCGGGTGTCCGGGGACGGAGATCCCGTACTCCGTCTCGATGCCCATTACTCGCCGTACGGTCATGCGGCCCTCCTTGCCCGGCGGCGCTCACTGTGCGCGTCTCGGTACCGATGAGCCTAGATCGGCTCCGCGCTCGTGGGGGGATCACTTGCGGTATTTCCCGGTGCTGCCGGGAGGAATTTCCGGGTGGAACGCGCCGGCTGCGGATGCCCGCTTTCCGGACATCCGCAGCCGGCGCGCGTTCCTACAGGTACTGACCGGTGTTGGCCACCGTGTCGATGGAGCGCCCGGTGTCCGCGCCCTGCTTTCCGGTGACGAGGGTGCGGATGAAGACGATCCGCTCGCCCTTCTTTCCGGAGATGCGGGCCCAGTCGTCGGGGTTGGTCGTGTTGGGCAGGTCCTCGTTCTCCTTGAACTCGTCCACGCACGCCTGGAGGAGGTGGGAGACCCGGATGCCCTTCTGGTTGTGGTCGAGGAAGGCCTTGATGGCCATCTTCTTGGCCCGGTCCACGATGTTCTGGATCATGGCGCCGGAGTTGAAGTCCTTGAAGTACAGGACTTCCTTGTCGCCGTTGGCGTACGTGACTTCGAGGAACCGGTTCTCCTCGGTTTCCGCGTACATCTGCTCGACGACGGACTGGATCATTCCGTGCGCCGCGGCTTCCTTGGAACCGCTGTGCTCGGAGACGTCGTCCGCGTGGAGCGGCAGATTCGGCGTGAGGTACTTCGCGAAGATGTCCTTGGCGGCCTCCGCGTCCGGACGCTCGATCTTGATCTTGACGTCGAGCCGGCCGGGCCGAAGGATCGCGGGGTCGATCATGTCCTCGCGGTTGGAGGCGCCGATGACGATGACGTTCTCCAGGCCCTCCACACCGTCGATCTCGGCGAGCAGCTGGGGGACGATGGTGTTCTCCACGTCCGAGCTGACACCGGAGCCGCGGGTGCGGAAGAGGGATTCCATCTCGTCGAAGAAGACGATCACGGGGGTGCCCTCGCTCGCCTTCTCCCGCGCACGCTGGAAGACGAGGCGGATGTGCCGCTCGGTCTCACCGACGTACTTGTTGAGGAGCTCGGGGCCCTTGATGTTGAGGAAGTAGGACTTCCCCGCGGGCTGACCGGTCACCTCGGCGACCTTCTTGGCGAGGGAATTGGCCACGGCCTTCGCGATCAGCGTCTTGCCGCAGCCGGGCGGGCCGTAGAGCAGGATGCCCTTCGGCGGCCGCAGTTCGTGCTCCTTGAAGAGGTCCGGGTGGAGGTACGGGAGCTCGACCGCGTCGCGGATCAGTTCGATCTGGTTGCCCAGGCCGCCGATCTTGTCGTAGTCGACGTCCGGGACCTCCTCCAGAACGAGCTCCTCGACCTCGCTCTTGGGGACCACCTCGTAGACGTAGCCGGACCTGGGGTCGAGCAGCAGGGCGTCGCCGGGGCGGATGGTGACGTCCAGCAGAGGCTCGGCGAGCCTCACCACCCGCTCCTCGTCGGTGTGCCCGATCACCAGGGCGCGCTCGCCGTCCTCGAGGATCTCCTTGAGGGTGACGATGTCCCCGGCGCGCTCGAACTCCATGGCCTCGACCACGTTGAGCGCCTCGTTGAGCATGACTTCCTGCCCCCGCCTGAGCTCGTCGAGCTCGACGCTGGGGCTCACGTTCACCCGGAGCTTGCGGCCCCCGGTGAAGATGTCGCACGTACCGTCCGCGTTCGCCTGCAGGAACACCCCGAAGCCGGCCGGCGGCTGGGCGAGCCGGTCGACCTCCTCCTTGAGGGCCACGATCTGGTCGCGGGCCTCACGGAGCGTGCTGGCGAGCCGCTCGTTCTGCGCGGACACGCCGGCCAGGTTCGTCTGCAGCTCGACGATCCGCTCCTCGAGAATCCTCGTGTGACGCGGAGAGTCGGCGAGCTTGCGGCGCAGGACGGCGATTTCCTGCTCGAGATAGGCAACCTGGCCGGCGGGGTCTTCAGACCCCCGCCCCGGCCGGATGCCGCGGTTGATGTCGTCGTCGTGGGCTGCCACGGTCCTCACCTCCTCCAAGGGGAGCTGGACGCTTCCTGACCCTACCTGCGTGGGTGGTGATTGAAACCCCTAGATCAAAAAGACTCCGGGGTGTGTCCGATCTTCACCCTTGCGCTTCCCCTCTTGTCCTGGGGAATACCCACCCTTCACCGTCTGAAAGCGGGCGGTTGTATGGTCGTGAGTGGTCAACACCCGTCAGAGGTGGCCCGACTTATCGCGTGAAGCAGAAACGGCAGGAGACATGACCGTGCAGAACGAGGCCCCGGCCGTGGGCGCCGGAGAGGCGCTGGAGGTCTGGATCGACCAGGACCTGTGCACGGGGGACGGGATCTGCGCGCAGTACGCTCCCGAGGTCTTCGAGCTCGACATCGACGGGCTCGCATATGTGAAGAGCGCCGACGACGAGCTGCTCCAGGAGCCGGGGGCGACCACGCCGGTGCCGCTGCCGCTCCTCCAGGACGTGGTGGACTCGGCGAAGGAGTGCCCGGGCGACTGCATCCACGTCCGCCGGGTGGCGGACCGGGTGGAGGTGTACGGCCCCGACGCGGAGTGACGCGTCAGGCGCCCGCGCCGGCGGGGGCGGTGCGGAGGAAGACGCCGCCCCGCCACTCCCAGCCGACCTGCTCCTTCTCGTCGGGACAGCAGCGCGGGACCTCGGGGGACGAGTAACCGAGCAGGGTGGCGCGGACCGCCCCGTCGCGGATCGCGAGCTCGGTGACGTGCCGGTGGAGGCGGGGCTCGACGAGGGTCGCCACCACGCGGGCGGGCGCGCCGGGCTCCGTGCCGCGGGTGAGGACGTAGAGACCGCTGGGCGGCGTGCCGATGCCGGCTTCGCAGTGCGCGGTCGCGACGGTCTCCGGGTTTCCGTCCCCGTCGAGGTCGCCGGAGGCCTGCCTGCCGACGACGGTACGGCCCGCCGGTCCGCACTCCAGGGGGAAGGCGGCGTCCGCGGCCGCGGGGGCGGGCGCGGGACGGGCGGAGACGGGGGCTCCGGCGGTGGCGGTGGCTCCCGCGGGGCCGGGCTGGAAAAAGGCCGCGAGGGCGACGACCGCGGCGGTGGCGGCGGCCGTGGCCAGCCAGTGCGCCGGCCGGGCGTGGGTGTGCGCGAGGTCCACGGGGTCCGGGGCGGCGGAGGGCTGCACGCGAGAGGTCTCCTGTGAGGTGGTGCCGAGGGAGTTGCGGGCATCGTGCCACACGTCACAGGGGGAGGGAACAGCCGGGGTCGGCGCACCGGGCGAACACGAGGACGCCGCCGCCGAGTTCCGCGCGCGGGGCGGGAACGGGGCGGCGGCGTGCCGGTGATGTCGGGACGTCAGCCCTTGTTGGGGCCTTCGTAGTCCTCGCCGTACGCGCCCTTGGCGGGGCGGCGGCGGCGCATCGGGGGCTCGACCCCGTCCGCGAGGCGGCGGGCGGTGACGAGGAAGCCGGTGTGGCCGATCATGCGGTGATCGGGGCGGACGGCGAGGCCCTCGACGTGCCAGTTGCGGATCATGGACTCCCACGGCTGCGGCTCGGCGTAGCAGCCGAACTCGCGGATGGACTCCACGGTGCGGGCGAGCTGGGTGGTGGTCGCCACGTAGCAGCAGAGGATGCCGCCGGGGACGAGGGCCTTGGAGACGGCCTCCAGGCACTCCCAGGGGGCGAGCATGTCCAGGATGACGCGGTCGACGTCGGTGTCGGACAGGTTGTCCTGGAGGTCGCCGACGGTCAGCTGCCAGGCCGGGTGGGGGCCGCCGAAGTAGCGCTCGACGTTGCCCTTGGCGATCTCGGCGAAGTCCTCACGGCGCTCGTAGGAGTGCAGCATGCCGCTGTCGCCGATGGCGCGGAGCAGGAAGCTGCTGAGCGATCCGGAGCCCACGCCGGCCTCGACGACGCGCGCGCCGGGGAAGATGTCGGCGAAGGCGAGGATCTGGCCCGCGTCCTTCGGGTAGACCACGGCGGCGCCGCGGGGCATGGACAGGACGTAGTCGGGGAGCAGGGGGCGCAGCGCGAGGTAGGCGACGTTTCCCGTGGTACGGACAACACTGCCCTCGGGAGCACCGATCAGCTCGTCGTGGGGGAAGGAACCCTTGTGGGTGTGAAAGTTCTTCCCGGCCTCGAGCGTGAACGTGTAGTGGCGTCCCTTGGGGTCGGTGAGCTGGACCTGGTCCCCGACCTTGAAGGGCCCGCGACGGCGGGCGGCACCGGTCGGTTCGGACATGTGAACAGAGTACCGGGCTTACGAGGACGGTCGTGCCATGGCCTTGACGAAGGCCCGCTCGACGTCGGTGGTGGACAGGACGCCGTAGATCTCGCCGGTCTCCTCGACGACCAGGTACTCGGTGGCCGGGCAGGCGCGGAGGTGGTCGAGGAGGGGCTGACCGGTCAGTTCGGCGGGGACGCGCATGCCGTCGGTGAGGTCCTGGGCGAGGGTGCTGACGGCGACCCAGGGCCGCCGGTGCTGCGGCACGGCGGCGATGGCGGTCTCGCGGACGATGGCGGTGGGGGCGCCGGTGGCGTCGACGAGGACGAGCGCGCGGGCGCCGGCGTCGTTGGCGCGGCGCAGGGCCTCGGAGAGCGGGGTGGCGGGCTCGACGGGGATGGCGCGGCGGGTGAGGCTGCGGGCGCGGAGCTCGGGCAGGTGCTCGCGCAGGCGGGCCATGCGGAGGCTGTTGCCGGCGCCGGTCCAGATGATGGCGGCCAGGATGGCCGCGAGGAGGGCGTCGGTGACGGTGTCCACGCCGCTGATGTCCTCGGTGGAGTTGCCGAGGAGGCCGGTGCGGGTGAGGAGGGGGACGCCGACGAGTACGCCCACGGCGAGCGCGCGGCCGACCCAGGCGGCGGCGACGGTGCCGCTCATGGGCTTGCCGGTGATCTTCCAGACGACGGCGCGGAGCATGCGGCCGCCGTCGAGGGGCAGGCCGGGCAGCAGGTTGAAGATCGCCACGATCAGGTTCGAGATCATGAGGCCGGCGAGGAGGACGCCGGGGACGGTGCCCGGCTCGACGACGTACAGCGAGAGGTAGAACACACCGGCGAGGACGAGGGAGAGCAGCGGGCCGACGAAGGCGAGGACGAATTCGCGGCCGGGGGTCTCGGTCTCCTTCTCGATCTCGGAGACGCCGCCGAAGAACTGGAGCTGGATGCGGCGCACCGGGAGCCGGAAGCGGAGCGCGGCGAGGGTGTGGGCGAGCTCGTGGACCAGGACGGAGGCGTAGAAGGCGACGGCGAAGAAGAGGGAGACCAGGTAGCGGGCCGCGCCGAGTTCGGGCAGGACGCGCTCGATCTGGTCGCCGAAGACCCAGGTGATGAGGGCGGCGACGAGGAACCAGCTGGGGGCGACGTAGACGGGCACGCCGAAGGGCCGGCCCATCAGGATCCCGCCTCCGGGTTCCTTGGTCCGCTGCGGCTTGGACTCGTCCTGGTTCACGGGTTCCTTTCGTCGCGGGCCGTGACCGCGTCGCTGCGTCACGGGTCGATCATGCAGTGCGACGGGGTCCCAGGTCGATGGTATGCGGCTCGCTGTCGGTGGCGGGTCGTAGGGTCTTCGTCATGAGTACGAGCGAGCAGGAGCCGGCGGTGGCCGCCGGGACGGCGGAGCGGGAGGCTTTCCCCGTGCCGTCCGCGGCGCCGGTGCCGGGGGTCCCCGGGCCGTCGGTGACGTCCGGGGGCACGGGGGCGCCCGTGGTGCCGGGCCCGTCGGGGGCCGTCGGCACGGCCGGGGTGGCGGCCACGGAGGTGTCCGGGGCGTCGGAGGCCGGGGCGGACGGGCGGACCGGGCCGCGGGCGCCCGTGTCGCTGTCGCCCTCGCGGGCGAGCGACTTCATGCAGTGTCCGCTGCTGTACCGGTTCCGGGTGATCGACCGGCTGCCGGAGAAGCCCAGCGCGGCGGCGACGCGCGGCACCCTGGTGCACGCGGTGCTGGAGCGTCTGTTCGACGACCCGGCGGCGGAGCGGACGGCGCCGCGGGCCAAGGCGATGATCCCGGGCCAGTGGGACCGGCTGCTGTCCTCGCGCCCGGAGCTGGCCGAGCTGTTCGCGGAGGATCCCGGGGGCGAGCGGCTCGCGGGCTGGCTCGGCGAGGCCGAGCGGCTGGTCGAGCGGTGGTTCACCCTGGAGGATCCGACGCGGCTGGAGCCGGCCGAGCGGGAACTGTTCGTGGAGACGGAGCTGGAGTCCGGGCTGCGGCTGCGCGGGGTGATCGACCGGGTGGACGTGGCGCCCTCGGGCGAGGTGCGGATCGTCGACTACAAGACGGGGAAGGCGCCGCGGCCCGAGTACAGCGAGGGCGCGCTGTTCCAGATGACCTTCTACGCGCTGGTGGTGTGGCGGCTGAAGGGGGTGGTGCCGCGCCGGCTCCAGCTGGTGTACCTGGGCAGCGGGGACGTCCTCACGTACGACCCGGTGGAGGCGGACCTGCTGCGGGTGGAGCGGAAGCTGCACGCGCTGTGGGACGCGATCCGTACGGCGACGGAGACGGGTGACTGGCGGCCGCGGCCGACGAAGCTGTGCGGCTGGTGCGATCACCGGGCCGTCTGCCCGGAGTTCGGCGGCACTCCCCCGGTGTATCCGCTGGAGATCGCCTCCGCGCGCCCGCCGGAGCCGGGCGGAACGGGGCAGGGCAGAATGGGCGGGGACCCGCCCGGGCCCTGAGCCCGGCCCGGCCGTGAGCCGGTCCCCGTCCGTGAAGGAGCCCTTGTGACGATCCGTGTCCTCCTGGTCGACGATCAGCCCCTGCTGCGTACCGGCTTCCGCATGATCCTGGAGGCGGAGCAGGACATCGTGGTCGTGGGTGAGGCCGGTGACGGTCTCCAGGCCCTGGACCAGGTGCGGGCGCTGCAGCCGGACGTGGTCCTGATGGACATCCGGATGCCGCGGATGGACGGGGTGGAGGCGACCCGTCAGATCACGGGGCCCGGACGGGACGGGCCGGCGAAGGTCCTGGTGCTGACCACCTTCGACCTGGACGAGTACGTGGTGGAGGCGCTGCGGGCCGGGGCGAGCGGCTTCCTGCTGAAGGACGCTCCGGCGAACGAGCTGGTGCAGGCGATCCGGGTGGTGGCGGCGGGCGAGGCGATGCTCGCTCCGTCGATCACGCGCCGGCTGCTCGACAAGTACTCGGCCCATCTGCCGACGGGTGAGGAGCAGGTGCCGGACGCCCTGGCCACGCTGACGGACCGTGAGGTGGAGGTGCTGAAGCTGGTGGCGCGGGGCCTCTCGAACGCGGAGATCGCGGCGGACCTGTTCGTGAGCGAGACGACGGTGAAGACCCATGTGGGGCACGTGCTGACGAAGCTGGGGCTGCGCGACCGGGTGCAGGCGGCGGTGTACGCGTACGAGAGCGGTCTGGTCCGTCCGGGCGGCGGCCAGTAGCGCGTCCCGGCGGGACGGACGACGAGGGGCCCGGCGCGCGGGGTGCGCGCCGGGCCCCTGCTGTCGTGCGGGACGGGTCAGCCCTTGCGGATCTCCCAGAAGCGGAAGACGGTCGAGGCGTCGAGGGTCCACTCGAGGCCGGTGATCTGGCCCCGGGCGACGGCGTACTGCTTGCCCTGCCAGAGCGGGAGGAAGGGGACCTCCTCGGCGACGAGGTCCTGGATCCGGCCGAACTCGGGGGCCGTGGCCGCGCGGTCGGCGACGGCGGAGGTCTTCGGGATGAGGGTGCCGGTGACGGTGGCGTTCTCGTAGTGGTTGCCGAGGACGTTGCCCTCGCCGAAGAAGGGGCCGGTGAAGTTGTCGGCGTCCGGGTAGTCGGGCACCCAGCCCTTGACGTACACGCCGTACTTGCCGGCGGCGATGTCCTTCTCGTACTGCTCGAACGGGACGGACTTGACGTCGGCGTCGAAGAGGCCGCTGGCGTTGAGCTGGCCGGCGATCGCCTTGAGTTCCTGGTCGGTGGCCGGGCCGTAGCGGCTGGGGGTGGACCAGAGGGTGAGCTTGACCTTGGCGGTGACGCCGCCGTCGCGGAGCGCCTTCCTGGCCTTGGCGGCGTCGGGGGTGCCGTAGGTGTCGTAGAAGGCGGTGTTGTGGCCCGCGATGCCCGCTGGGACGATCGAGTAGAGCGGGGTGGCGGTCGACTTGTAGACGTCCTGGACGAGGGCCTCGCGGTCGACGAGGTGGGCGATGGCCTTGCGGACGGCGAGCTTGCCGGCGACCGGGTCCTTCATGTTGAAGACCAGGTGCTGGACCTCGGCGCTGCTGCCCTGGACGACCTCGACGCCCTGGTCGCCGGTGGCGGCGGACTCCTCCAGGGTGGCTATGTCGTCGGCGGCGAGGCCTCGGTAGGCGACGTCGATCTCGCCGGCGCCGAAGGCGCGGGAGAGGGCGGTGCGGTCGCCCTGGTAGAGCTTCAGGGTGACGCCGCCGTTCTTCGGCTTGGCGGTCCCCTGGTACCCGGGGTTGGGCGAGAAGACGGCCTCGGTCTCGCCGAAGGAGTCGAGCTTGTACGGGCCGGAGCCGACGGCCTTGCCGTCGGTGCGCAGGGCGTCGGCCGGGTACTCGCGGTGGTCGACGATGGAGCCGGCGCCGGAGGCGATCTTGCTGGGGAAGGTGGCGTCCGGCACCTTCAGGTGGAAGACCACGGTCCGCTCGTCCGGGGTCTCGATCCGTTCGATCGTGGAGAGCAGGGGCGTGGGGCCGGACGGGGCGCCGATCTTGAGGGTGCGCTCGAAGGAGAACTTGACGTCCGCGGAGGTGAGCGGGTTCCCGTTGGAGAACTTCAGGCCGGGGCGCAGGGTGCAGCGGTAGACCTTGCTGCCCGCGGCGAAGCCGCACTTCTCCGCGGCCTCGGGCTCCGGCACGGAGGCGCCCTTGGGGAAGGCCAGCAGGGACTGGAAGACGTTGTTGAACAGGAGCCAGGAGCCGGGGTCGTAGCCGGCGGCCGGGTCGGTCGCGAGGATCTCGTCGGACATGCCGACGCGCACGGTGCCGCCGGCTCCGTCGGCGCCCGCCCCCTGTTCGGTACCGCAACCGCTGAGGAGGGCGGCGGACAGGCCGGCGGCGAGCGGTGCCGTCAGCCACTTGTTGTGTGCCTTCACAGAACTTGCCTCTTGATCTCTTGCCAGGCCGGCCGCGCGCGGTGCGCGGCCGGAACAACGAAGGGGTCAGGCGGTGCCGCGGCCCAGTTCCCAGAGCAGCAGGTCGGAGGAGGTGTTGAGCGCGTACTCGACTCCGGTGACGTCGGCGCGGGAGGCGACGTACTGCTTGCCCTGCCACAGGGGGAGGACGGGCACGTCCTGGGCGACGATCTTCTGGATCTGCCCGTAGACGGGGGTGGCGGCGTTGCGGTCGGCCTGCCGGCGGGACCGCGGGATGAGCTGGTCGCGGACGACCTTGTTGACGTACGGGGTGTTCAGGAAGTTGTCGCGGTCGAGGAAGGGCGCGATGTAGTTGTCGGGGTCCGGGTAGTCGGGGAACCAGCCGAGGCCGTAGACGGCGTAGTCGCCGCGCTTCTGGGCGGTGCGGAACCGGGACCACTCGGCGCCCTTGACGGTGACGTCGAAGAGTTCGGTGGCGACGAGCTGGTTCTTGATCGCCTCGAACTCCTGGGCGGTCTCGGCGCCGTAGTGGTCGGTGGTGTAGTGGAGGGTCAGCTTGACCGGGGTGGGGACGCCGGCGTCCTTGAGGAGCTTGGCGGCCCGGGTGGTGTCGGGCTCTCCGTACACGTCGAAGAAGGGGGTGGCGTGGCCGGTGATGCTCGCGGGGATCAGCGAGTAGAGCGGTTCGGCGGTGGGGCCGTAGACCCGGTCGACGAGGGCGCCGCGGTCGATGACGGCGGCCATGGCCTGGCGTACGGCCTTCTCCTGGACGGAGGGGTCCTCGGTGTTGAAGCCGAGGTAGCGGATCTCCAGGCCGGGGACCTCGGTGACGCGGATGTCGTCCCGGGACGTCTCGGTCAGGTCCTTGATCTGCTCCTGGGAGAGCGAGCGGGCCATCATGTCGATGTCCTTGCTCTCCAGGGCGGCGCCCATGGAGCCCGCGTCGGCGAAGGTGCGCAGCTCGACGCGCTCGTTGCGCAGCGTGATGTCGCCCTTGTAGTGCGGGTTCTTGGTGAAGACGAAGCGGGTGGCCTTCCCGCCCTCGCGCTCGGCCTTCATGGTGTAGGGGCCGGAGCCGTCGACCTCGAAGCCGTCGCGGAGCTTGTCGGCGGCGTACTTGTCCTTGCTGAGGATGCCGGCCACGGGGGTGGAGAGCTTGTACGGGAAGGTGGCGTCGGGGGTCTTGAGGTGGAAGACGATCTCGTCGCCCTTGGTCTCCACGGTGTCGATGTTGGAGAGCAGGGCGGCGGTGCCGTTGTCCGACTTGATCTTCAGGACGCGCTCGACGGAGTACTTGACGTCCTCGGCGGTGACGGGAGTGCCGTCGGCGAAGGTGAGGCCGGGGCGCAGGGTGCAGCGGTAGCTCTCGCTGGCCTTGTCGGTGAAGCCGCAGCTCCGGGCCGCCTCGGGGACGGGCTCGCCCCCGCCGCGCGGCACGTGCAGCAGGGTCTGGACGGTCTGCCGCAGGATGTTCCAGGCGCCGGTGTCGTAGGCGAAGGCCGGGTCGAGGGGGGCGGGGGCGTCCTCGGTGGCCGTGAACTGGTCCGTGGTACCGACGACGATGGCTCTGCTCTCCTCCGAGGCGCCGCAGGCGGCGAGGAGGGGGGCGAGCAGTCCGGCCACGGCCGGCATCACCAAGGTCTTGCGGTTCATCAAGGACGTTCTCCTCACCCGGCGCGGGGGTACAGCGGTCTGGGGACACTCCGCCGCCGGCCGCCCGGTCGGGGCGGGAGCGATCGGGCCGGGATGTTGCGATCGTTCCTGTGTTCACGGCGGTGTGGGTGTGCGCCGGTGCACGCGGTTATGCGGCGAAGTACTCGCGAAAGATTAGTCCGCGCGGGGGTATTGCCGGACCGGGGGCCCGGTGCGGGGGTAATCGCAGGGTGATCATCGATGCGCGGCGATCGATAGTCATGCGGGGGCGCGATGCGGACGCCGGTGATCGAAACGGGACACATGGGGTCGCCCCGTGCTCGCTTTTCGGACGGGGAACGCGTTCAGGCCACCCGCCGTCGAGCACGCTGGGTGACGAAGGTCACGTGGCGAGTTCACGGTGAATGGCCTGATCGTTTTTGGTGCGGGAAAGCGGGAATCGCTCGTGCCGCCGGTACTGCGGGTAAGCCTCAGGAAATCCTCAGATTCCCGTGATCAGGGTGCGCAGGAACGGTACGTCGACCTCTTCGAGCGAACGCACCACGACCCGGCCGGGCAGCGGCGGGATGGGGGCGACGGAGGGTACGGCCACCACGCGGCAGCCGGCGGCCTCGGCGGCCGCCACGCCCGTCGCGGTGTCCTCCACGACGGCGCAGAGGGCCGGATCGGCGCCGACGCCACGGGCGGCCGTCAGGTACGGCTCCGGGTGCGGCTTGGTCCGGGCGACCTCGTCGCCGGCGACGGTGAGGGTGAAGCGGTCCGGGCCGAGTGAGGCGAGGACCCGGTCGATGATCCGCCGGTGGGAGGCGGAGACCAGCGCCGTGGGGATGTCGTGCCGGGCGAGCTCGGTCAGGAGGCGCTCGGCGCCCGGCATGAGGGGCACCCCCCGGGCGATGCGCTGCTCGAACTTCTCGTTGAGCAGGACCGTCAGCTCCTCCAGGGTGATGTCGGCGCCGGTGGCCTCGATGAGGTAGCCCGCGCTGCGGGTCATCGGACCGCCGACCACGACGTCCCGCCACGCCTCGTCCAGCCGGTGGCCGAGATCGGCGAAGGCCTCCACCTCGGCGTCCCACCAGAAGCCCTCCGTGTCGACGAGGGTGCCGTCCATGTCGAGGAAGACCGCCTGCAGGGCGGAGCTTCCGTTCGGACGGAACAGGGACGCGGGGACCGTACTGGTCATCCGGCACACCTCCATGGAGGGACGAGAAGGCCGGCCCCCGCTCCCCCGGGCGGGGAGAAGGACCGGCCTGCACTGGACCGACCAGTGTACGTCGCCGCCCGCGCGGGCGCCGGTATTTGCGCCCGCCCGGGCGACGGCCGCTCTCCGCGCCGCCCGGGCGGTGCCGGGGGGCTTCAGCGCGCGTTGAAGTACTTCGCCTCGGGGTGGTGGAGCACGATGGCGTCGGTGGACTGCTCGGGGTGGAGCTGGAACTCCTCCGAGAGGTGCACGCCGATCCGCTCCGGGCGCAGCAGCTCCGCGATCTTCGCCCGGTCCTCCAGGTCGGGGCAGGCGCCGTAGCCCAGGGAGAAGCGCGCGCCCCGGTACTTGAGGTCGAACATGTCCTCCACGTTCGCCGGGTCCTCGGCGGCGAAGCCCAGCTCGGCGCGGACCCGGGCGTGCCAGTACTCGGCGAGGGCCTCGGCCAGCTGCACGGACAGGCCGTGCAGCTCCAGGTAGTCGCGGTAGGAGTCGGAGGCGAACAGCTCGGCGGTGGCCTCGCCGATCCGGGAGCCGACGGTGACGACCTGGAGGCCGACGACGTCGGTCTCGCCGGAGTCCTCCGGGCGGAAGAAGTCCGCGAGGCAGAGGCGGCGGCCGCGGCGCTGGCGGGGGAAGGTGAAGCGGGTCCGCTCGTTGCCCGCCTCGTCCAGGATGATCAGGTCGTCGCCCTTGGAGACGCACGGGAAGTAGCCGTGGACGACGGCCGCCTCCAGCAGGTTGTCGGTGTGGAGGCGGTCCAGCCAGCCGCGCAGCCGGGGCCTGCCCTCGGTCTCCACCAGTTCCTCGTACGTCGGCCCGTCCCCGGCCCGGCTCTGCTTGAGGCCCCACTGCCCCTTGAAGAGGGCGCCCTCGTCCAGCCAGGAGGCGTAGTCCTTGAGCGGGATGCCCTTGACCACGCGGGTGCCCCAGAAGGGCGGGGTGGGCACCGGGTTGTCGGTCGCCACGTCCGAGCGGCCGCCGGGCTCCGGCTCGTCCACCTGGAGCGTGGCGGCGCTCCTGGCGACCCGGCGCTGCTTCAGTTCGGGGAGTACGGCTCCGGGGACACCGCGCTTGACGGCGATCAGGGCGTCCATGAGGCGCAGGCCCTCGAAGGCGTCGCGGGCGTAGCGGACCTCGCCCTGGTAGATCTCGTGGAGGTCCTGTTCCACGTAGGCGCGGGTGAGGGCTGCTCCGCCGAGGATGACCGGGTACTTGGCGGCCAGCTCTCGCTGGTTGAGCTCCTCCAGGTTCTCCTTCATGATCACGGTGGACTTCACGAGGAGTCCGGACATGCCGATGACGTCGGCGTTGTGCTCCTCGGCGGCTTCGAGGATGGCGGAGACGGGCTGCTTGATGCCGATGTTGACGACGTTGTAGCCGTTGTTGGAGAGGATGATGTCGACGAGGTTCTTGCCGATGTCGTGGACGTCGCCGCGGACGGTGGCGAGCACGATCGTGCCCTTGCCCTCGTCGTCCGACTTCTCCATGTGGGGTTCGAGGTAGGCGACGGCCGTCTTCATGACCTCGGCGGACTGGAGGACGAAGGGCAGCTGCATCTGGCCGGAGCCGAACAGTTCGCCGACCACCTTCATGCCGTCGAGCAGCGTCTTGTTGACGATGTCGAGCGCGGGCGTCGTCTCCAGGGCGGCGTCGAGGTCGGCCTCCAGGCCGTTCTTCTCCCCGTCGATGATCCGGCGCTTGAGCCGCTCCTCCAGCGGCAGCGCGGCCAGCTCCTCGGCCTTGCCGGCCTTGAGGGACTTGGCGGTGGCGCCCTCGAAGAGGGCCATCAGCTTCTGGAGCGGGTCGTAGCCCTCGGCCCGCCGGTCGTAGATCAGGTCCAGCGCGGTGGTGACCTGCTCCTCGTCGAAGCGGGCGATCGGGAGGATCTTGCTCGCGTGGACGATGGCGGAGTCCAGGCCCGCCTTGACGCACTCGTCCAGGAAGACGGAGTTCAGCAGGATGCGGGCCGCCGGGTTGAGACCGAAGGAGATGTTCGACAGGCCGAGCGTGGTCTGCACGTCCGGGTGGCGCCGCTTCAGCTCGCGGATCGCCTCGATGGTGGCGATGCCGTCCTTGCGGGACTCCTCCTGGCCGGTGCAGATGGTGAAGGTGAGGGTGTCGATGAGGATGTCCGACTCGTGGATGCCCCAGTTGCCGGTGAGGTCGGCGATCAGCCGCTCCGCGATCTCGACCTTCTTCTCCACCGTCCGCGCCTGGCCCTCCTCGTCGATGGTGAGGGCGATGAGGGCGGCGCCGTGCTCCTGCGCCAGACGGGTGACCTTGGCGAAGCGGGACTCGGGGCCGTCGCCGTCCTCGTAGTTGACGGAGTTGATGACGGCCCGGCCGCCGAGCTTCTCCAGGCCGGCGCGGACGACCTCCACCTCGGTGGAGTCCAGGACGATGGGGAGGGTGGAGGCGGTGGCGAAACGGCCCGCCAGCTCCTCCATGTCGGCGACGCCGTCGCGGCCCACGTAGTCCACGCACAGGTCGAGCATGTGCGCGCCCTCGCGGATCTGGTCCCGGGCCATCTCGACGCAGTCGTCCCAGCGGCCCTCCAGCATCGCCTCGCGAAACTTCTTCGACCCGTTGGCGTTGGTCCGCTCCCCGATCGCCAGGTACGAGGTGTCCTGCCGGAACGGCACGGTCTGGTAGAGGGAGGCGGCGCCCGGCTCGGGGCGCGGGTCGCGCGGCGCCGGGGTGAGGTCGCGGACGCGCTCCACGACCTGCCGCAGGTGCTCCGGGGTCGTACCGCAGCAGCCGCCGACGAGGGAGAGACCGTACTCGCGGACGAAGGTCTCCTGGGCGTCGGCCAGCTCGGCCGGGGTCAGGGGGTAGTGGGCGCCGTCGGCGGTGAGGACGGGCAGGCCCGCGTTGGGCATCACCGAGAGCGGGATGCGCGAGTGGCGCGCGAGATAGCGCAGGTGCTCGCTCATCTCGGCCGGGCCGGTGGCGCAGTTCAGGCCGATCATGTCGATGCCGAGCGGCTCCAGGGCCGTCAGGGCGGCGCCGATCTCGGAGCCGAGGAGCATCGTGCCGGTGGTCTCCACGGTGACGGAGACGATGACCGGGACGTCGGCGCCGAGGGCGTCGAGGGCGCGGCGGGCGCCGATGACGGAGGCCTTGGTCTGGAGGAGGTCCTGGGTGGTCTCGATCAGCAGGGCGTCGGCGCCGCCGGTGAGCAGGCCCTCGGCGTTCTGCTGGTAGGCGTCGCGCAGGACGGTGTACGGGGCGTGGCCGAGGGTCGGCAGCTTGGTGCCGGGACCGATGGAGCCGAGGACCCAGCGCTGCCGGCCGTCACGGGCCGTGACCTCGTCGGCGACCTCGCGGGCGATGCGGGCGCCGGCCTCGGACAGCTCGTGGACGCGCGGGGAGATGTCGTACTCGCCGAGGGCGGAGTGGTTGGCGCCGAAGGTGTTGGTCTCGACGCAGTCGACGCCGGCGGCGAAGTACTCGCGGTGGACCGAGGCGACGATGTCGGGCCGGGTGACGTTCAGGATCTCGTTGCAGCCTTCGAGGTTCTGGAAGTCCTCGAGGGTGGGGTCCTGGGCCTGGAGCATGGTGCCCATGGCGCCGTCGGCGACGACGACGCGGCTCGCGAGCGCCGCGCGCAGTGTCTCGGCACGGCTGCGGCTGTCGGCGGAAGGGGTCGGCAACGAGGCCATGGATGTGCTCCCTGGGATGCGACGGCTGTCGGCTTTGCACGCTCGGGGGAGCGTGCACGGGGTCAGCGTAACCGCGAGCCGCCCGGGGTGGACACGGCGTCCCACGGGGCGGACGGCATCCTGTGTGCGAGGACTCCCGGTACGGCCCCTTCTTCACCGACACTGTCAGGTGTGACGCAAGGTCGGCATGGACCGATAGTGTTCAGCATTGTCGAACAGCACAGATGAGGGAGAAGGGCCGGGCGATGGCGAAGAACATCCAGTCGCTTGAACGGGCGGCGGCGATGCTGCGACTGCTCGCGGGCGGCGAGCGCCGGCTCGGCCTGTCCGACATCGCGTCCTCGCTCGGGCTGGCCAAGGGGACGGCCCACGGCATCCTGCGCACCCTCCAGGCCGAGGGCTTCGTGGAGCAGGAGCCGGCCTCGGGCCGGTACCAGCTGGGCGCGGAGCTGCTGCGGCTGGGCAACAGCTATCTGGACGTGCACGAGCTGCGCGCCCGGGCGCTGGTCTGGACGGACGACCTGGCCCGGTCCAGCGGCGAGAGCGTGCACCTGGGGGTGCTGCACCAGCAGGGCGTGCTGATCGTGCACCACGTCTTCCGGCCCGACGACAGCCGCCAGGTGCTGGAGGTGGGGGCCATGCAGCCGCTGCACTCCACGGCCCTGGGCAAGGTCCTGTCCGCGTACGACCCCGTGGCGCACAGCGAGGCCGTGGAGGCGGAGCGGGAGGCGTTCACCCCCCGTACGACGACGGAGCTCGGGTCCTTCGAGGAGCTGCTCGACATGACGCGGGCGCGGGGCTGGGCCGCGGACGTGGAGGAGACCTGGGAGGGCGTGGCCTCGGTGGCCGCGCCGATCCACGACCGGCGGCGGATGCCGGTGGGGGCGGTGGCGGTGACCGGCGCCGTGGAGCGGGTGTGTCCGGACGGGGAGCTGCGGCCGGAGCTGGTGGCGGCCGTGCGGGACTGCGCCCGCGCGGTCTCACGGGACCTGGGGGCCCGCCGCTTCTGACACGCACGGCCACCGCCCCCGTACGCTGCGGACCGCTGTCTCGAACCCGCCGGTAACGATCGCGTTATCGGCGGGTTTTTCACTTCCCAGGGCCTTGACGCGCTGTTAACCAGAGGGCAAAACTTCCGTTCATCGGTCGGCATTGTCGAACAGCTACCGGCAATACACGTTAGAGTGTGGCAGTGCCAAGGGCCGGAAACGCCCTCCCACGAGGGCGCGGACCACCGGAGAAACCCGGAGTTCGCCTTCCCCCTGGACGAAGGACAAAGGAGTCGCGGGTGTCCAGCTCCGACATCTTCCTCGGCGAGACCATCGGTACCGCCGTACTCATTCTTCTCGGCGGTGGTGTCTGCGCCGCCGTGACGCTCAAGAGCTCCAAGGCCCGTGGTGCGGGCTGGCTCGCGATCACCTTCGGGTGGGGCTTCGCCGTGATGACGGCCGTCTACATGACGGCTTCCCTCTCCGGAGCCCATCTGAACCCCGCCGTGACGGTCGGCATCGCGTTCAAGGACGGCGACTGGAGCGACGTACCCGTCTACTTCGCCGGCCAGTTCCTCGGCGCGATGATCGGCGCCGCGCTGGTCTGGGTGGCGTACTACGGACAGTTCAAGGCCCACCTCACCGACCCCGGGACCCTCGGCGAGGAGCCGATCGAGGGCCCCGGTCCGGTGCTGGGCATCTTCTCCACCGGTCCGGAGATCCGCAGCGCCTGGCAGAACCTCGCCACCGAGATCATCGGCACCGTCGTCCTGGTCCTCGCCGTGCTCACGCAGGGCCTCAACGACAGCGGCAAGGGCCTCGGCGTCCTCGGCGCCCTGATCACGGCCTTCGTCGTGGTCTCGATCGGCCTCTCGCTCGGTGGTCCGACCGGGTACGCGATCAACCCGGCCCGCGACCTCGGTCCGCGCATCGTGCACGCCCTGCTGCCGCTGCCGAACAAGGGCGGCTCCGACTGGAGCTACGCCTGGGTCCCGGTCGTGGGACCGCTGATCGGTGGAGCCCTCGCCGCGGGTATCTACTCCCTCGCGTTCGCCTGAGCCGTCCTCTTCCAGACTTCCCTTGGAGCACATCGTGACCGACGCACACACCGCGGGCCCCTTCATCGCGGCCATCGACCAGGGCACCACCTCCTCCCGCTGCATCGTCTTCGACAAGGACGGCCGGATCGTCTCGGTCGACCAGAAGGAGCACGAGCAGATCTTCCCGAAGCCGGGCTGGGTGGAGCACGACGCCGCCGAGATCTGGACCAACGTCCAGGAGGTCGTCGCGGGCGCCCTCGACAAGGCGGGCATCACCTCCGCCGACGTCAAGGCCATCGGCATCACCAACCAGCGCGAGACCACCCTGCTCTGGGACAGGAACACCGGTGAGCCCGTCCACAACGCCCTCGTGTGGCAGGACACCCGCACCGACACCCTCTGCAAGGAGCTCGGCCGCAACGTCGGCCAGGACCGCTTCCGCCGCGAGACCGGCCTGCCCCTGGCGAGCTACTTCTCCGGACCCAAGGTCCGCTGGCTGCTGGACAACGTCGAGGGCCTGCGCGAGCGCGCCGAGCGCGGCGAGATCCTCTTCGGCACCATGGACTCCTGGGTCATCTGGAACCTCACCGGCGGTGTCGACGGCGGCGTCCACGTCACCGACGTCACCAACGCCTCCCGCACCATGCTGATGAACCTCCACGACATGGCCTGGGACGAGCGCATCCTGTCGTCGATGGAAATCCCGGCCGCCGTGCTGCCGGAGATCCGTTCCTCCGCCGAGGTGTACGGCACGGTCAAGGGCGGCGTCCTCGACGGCGTCCCGGTCGCCTCCGCGCTCGGCGACCAGCAGGCCGCCCTCTTCGGCCAGACCTGCTTCGCCGAGGGCGAGGCCAAGTCCACGTACGGCACCGGCACCTTCATGCTGATGAACACCGGTGACAAGATCATCAACTCCTACAGCGGCCTGCTGACCACGGTCGGCTACCAGATCGGCGACCAGAAGCCGGTCTACGCCCTGGAGGGCTCGATCGCCGTCACCGGCTCGCTCGTCCAGTGGATGCGCGACCAGATGGGCCTGATCAAGTCCGCCGCCGAGATCGAGACCCTCGCCTCCTCGGTCGAGGACAACGGCGGCGCCTACTTCGTGCCGGCCTTCTCCGGCCTCTTCGCCCCCTACTGGCGCTCCGACGCCCGCGGTGTCATCGCCGGTCTCACCCGGTACGTCACCAAGGCGCACATCGCCCGCGCCGTCCTGGAGGCCACCGCCTGGCAGACCCGCGAGATCACCGACGCCATGACGAAGGACTCCGGCGTCGAGCTGACCGCGCTGAAGGTCGACGGCGGCATGACCTCCAACAACCTGCTGATGCAGACCCTCTCGGACTTCCTGGACGCCCCCGTGGTGCGCCCCATGGTCGCCGAGACCACCTGCCTCGGTGCCGCCTACGCCGCCGGCCTGGCCGTCGGCTTCTGGCCGGACACCGACGCCCTGCGCGCCAACTGGCGCCGCGCGGCCGAATGGACCCCTCGCATGGACGCCGAGAAGCGTGACAGCGAGTACAAGAGCTGGCTGAAGGCCGTTGAACGCTCCATGGGCTGGCTCGAAGAAGAGAACTGACGAGGAGTAATTCGAGATGACCACCCCGCAGACCGTTCCCGCCCTCGGAGCACGCCCCGCCGCCGGTTCGCTCCCGACCCGCGCCGAGACCAGAGAGCAGCTTGCCAAGGCGACGTACGACCTCCTGGTGATCGGCGGCGGCATCCTGGGCATCTCCACCGCCTGGCACGCCGCGCAGGCCGGTCTGCGGGTGGCCCTGGTGGACGCCGGCGACTTCGCCGGCGCCACCTCCTCGGCCTCGTCCAAGCTGCTCCACGGCGGCCTGCGCTACCTGCAGACCGGCGCGGTGAAGCTCGTCGCCGAGAACCACTTCGAGCGGCGCGCCGTCTCCCGCCAGGTGGCCCCCCACCTGTCCAACCCGCTCACCTTCTACCTGCCCGTCTACAAGGGCGGCCCGCACGGCGCCGCCAAGCTGGGCGCCGGTGTCTTCGCGTACTCCGCGCTCTCCGCCTTCGGCGACGGCGTCGGCCACCTCCTCTCCCCCGCCAAGGCGGCGCAGGACGTGCCGGAGCTGCGCACGGACAACCTCAAGGCCGTGGCCGTCTACGGCGACGACCAGATGAACGACGCCCGCATGGCGCTGATGACGGTCCGCGCCGCCGTCGACGCCGGCGCGGTCGTCCTCAACCACGCCGAGGTCACCGGGCTCCGCTTCACCCGCGGCCGGGTCACCGGAGCCGAGCTGCGGGACCGCCTGTCCGGCGAGGAGTTCGGCGTCACCGCCCGCCTGGTGCTCAACGCCACCGGCCCCTGGGTCGACCACCTGCGGAAGATGGAGGACCCGAACGCGGCCCCCTCCATCCGCCTGTCCAAGGGCGCCCACCTCGTCCTCAAGCGCACCGCCCCGTGGAAGGCGGCGCTGGCCACGCCCATCGACAAGTACCGGATCACCTTCGCCCTTCCGTGGGAGGACATGCTGCTCCTCGGCACCACCGACGAGGAGTACGAGGGCGACCCGGCCGAGGTCGCGGTCAACGACAAGGACATCACCCAGATCCTGGACGAGGCCGCCTTCTCCATACGGGACCAGCAGCTCGACCGCTCCCTCATCACCTACGCCTTCGCGGGCCTGCGGGTGCTGCCCGGCGGCCCCGGCGACACCTCCAAGGCCAAGCGGGAGACCGTGGTGACCGAGGGCCGGGGCGGCATGCTGTCGGTGGCCGGCGGCAAGTGGACCACGTTCCGCCACATCGGCCGCACCATCATGAAGAAGCTGGAGTCGCTCCCGGGCCACCCGCTCGGCGAGGACTACGAGCCGGTGTCGGCGCTGCCGAAGCGGCTGCCGCTGCCCGGCATCGCCAACCCGAACGCGGTCGCCCACCGGCTGCTGGTCGACGGCCCGGCGCCCGGCCCCCGCATGGCCGCCGACACCGCCAAGCACCTGGCGACGCACTACGGCTCGCTCTCCTTCGAGATCGCCCGGATGGCGAACGAGAACCCGGAGCTGGCCCGCCGGATCCACCCCGACGCCCCGGAGATCTGGGCGCAGGTCGCCTACGCCCGGGACCACGAGTGGGCCGAGACGGCGGACGACGTGCTGCGCCGCCGGACGACGCTGACCATCCGCGGTCTCGCGACGGACGAGATCCGCGCCGGGGTCGAGTCGATGCTGCGGAAGTAACTCCTGTACGCAGAGGGGCGGTTCCTCCTGGAGGGGCCGCCCCTCGGGCGTGCCGTGTGGGGCGGTCCGATCCTGGGTAGCCGATCAAGGCCGCACGGGCCTGCGGGGAAGTCCGGGGGCTGCGGGCGGGCCGCCGGAAAGCCGTAAGGTTGGTCCGTACGACAGGAACTTCGAAAAGGAGGCGCTGGGTGATCGAGCTCGAGGGGGTTCCCGAGCTGATCGACCCGGTCATGGTGGCCGCGTTCGAGGGCTGGAACGACGCCGGCGACGCCGCCTCCACCGCGGTCGCCCATCTGGACCGGGAATGGAAGGGCGAGGTCTTCGCGGCGCTCGACGCCGAGGACTACTACGACTTCCAGGTGAACCGGCCGACGGTCTTCCTGGACAACGGCGTCCGGAAGATCACCTGGCCGACGACCCGGCTCTCCGTGGTGCGGGTCGGCGGGGACAAGCCCCGTGACCTGGTGCTGGTGCGGGGGATCGAGCCCTCGATGCGCTGGCGGTCCTTCTGCAACGAGCTGCTGGGCTTCGCCCACGAGCTGGGCGTGGAGATGGTGGTGATCCTCGGCGCGCTGCTGGGCGACACCCCGCACACCCGGCCGGTGCCGGTCAGCGGTGTGACCTCCGATCCGGACCTGGCCCGGACGATGGACCTGGAGGAGACCCGGTACGAGGGTCCGACCGGCATCGTCGGCATCCTCCAGGAGGCGTGCACGCACGCGGGGGTGCCGGCGGTCAGCCTGTGGGCGGCGGTGCCGCACTACGTGTCGCAGCCGCCGAACCCGAAGGCGACGCTGGCGCTGCTGAACCGCCTGGAGGACCTGATCGGGCTGCGCATCCCGCTGGGCGAGCTGCCGGAGGACGCGCGGGCCTGGCAGCTGGGCGTGGACCAGCTGGCGGCCGAGGACAGCGAGGTCGCCGAGTACGTGCAGACGCTGGAGGAGGCCCGGGACACCGCCGAGCTGCCGGAGGCCTCGGGCGAGGCCATCGCCCGGGAGTTCGAGCGCTATCTGCGGCGGCGGGACCCCGGTGCGGGCCCCGGCGCTCCCGGTCCGGGTCCCGGGGTGGCCACGGAGGGCGGCGACACCTCGTACCTCCGGGACGCGGCCGGCGGGCGCACCCGCCCGCCGAAGCCCGACCAGCCGGGGCCGGAGGCGGTGCCGGGCGCCGAGCCGCCGGCCGAGGCGGTCCAGGACGACCAGGCCGGCCCGGACGGCCCGCCCAGGCCGGACGGCGAGGACGGCGGCTCCGAGGAGGAGTGACGGGACGGAAGAGGAGGGGGCGCCCCGGCCGGGGCGCCCCCTTCGCCGTGTCCCGGGCCGACGGCGGGCGGGGCGCGGTGCGTCAGGCGCAGGTGAACCGGCCGCCGCCCGGTCCGCGTGGTCGCCGCTCCTGGAGCCGTTGGTGTCGGTGACCTTCAGCCGGAACTCGGGCGGGCCCCAGCCGTTGGTGGAGCGCAGCCGGAGTGCACCGGCGACGCAGCTCTCATGCGCAGTGATGAGCGTAGGGGACTTCCTACGCGGAACCGTGCATCCCGACAGGACAAAAGGGAACCGCCCTCGGACTTCGCGCGGAAGTCCGAGGGCGGTCGTACGAACGAGCGGCACGGGGCCCCGGGGTTACAGGGCGACGCCCAGGAGGGCGTCGACGGCGCGGGAGACGAGACCGGGCGCGGACTCGTCCGTACCGCCCTGCGCGTTCTGGAGCGCGGCCCAGCGGTCGACCGCCGCGAGCGCCTTCGGGGCGTCGAGGTCGTCGGCGAGCGCCTCGCGGAGCTCCTCGACGAGGGCGTCCGCGGAGGGGCCGTCGGGGCGGGAGACGGCGGCGCGCCAGCGGCCGAGGCGGTCCACGGCGTCCTGGAGGACCTGGTCGGTCCACTCCCAGTCGGTGCGGTAGTGGTGGGAGAGGAGCGAGAGCCGGATGGCGGCGGGGTCGACGCCCTGGCGGCGGAGCGCGGAGACGAAGACCAGGTTGCCCTTGGACTTCGACATCTTCTCGCCGTCGAGGGCCACCAGGCCGGCGTGGACGTACGCCTTGGCCATCGGGTACTCGCCGGTGAGGCTCTGGGCGTGCGAGGCGCCCATCTCGTGGTGCGGGAAGATCAGGTCGGAGCCGCCGCCCTGCACGTCGAAGCCCATGCCGAGGTGGTCGAGGGCGATGGCGACGCACTCGATGTGCCAGCCGGGGCGGCCGGGGCCGAGGGTGCCGCCGTCCCAGCTCGGCTCGCCCTCGCGGGCGGCCATCCACAGCATCGGGTCGAGCGGGTTCTTCTTGCCCGGACGGTCCGGGTCGCCGCCGCGCTCGGCGGAGAGGTGGCGCATCAGGTCGGCGTCGTAGTGCGAGACCGAGCCGAAGTGCGGGTCGGCGTCGACGGAGAAGTAGATGTCGCCGTCGAGTTCGTAGGCCGCGCCGGAGTCACGCAGCCGCTCGACGAGCGGAACGATGCCGGGTATGGCCTCCACCGCTCCGATGTAGTGCTGCGGCGGCAGCATCCGCAGGGCCGTCATGTCCTCGCGGAAGAGGGCGGTCTCGCGCTCGGCGAGACCGGTCCAGTCGATGCCGTCGCGGATCGCGCGCTCCAGGAGGGGGTCGTCCACGTCCGTCACGTTCTGGACGTAGTGCACCTGCCGCTTGGTGTCGAGCCACACGCGCTGAACGAGGTCGAACGCGTTGTAGGTCGCCGCGTGACCCATGTGGGTCGCGTCGTAGGGCGTGATGCCGCAGACGTAGAGACGGGCGACGGGGCCGGGGGCGAGGGTCACTCGTCCGCCGGTCGCGGTGTCGTGGATCCGGAGGTCGCGGCCCTTGCCGGGAAGGGCGGGGACCTCAGAAGCGGGCCAGGCATGCATGACCCGAGCGTAACCGGACAGCCGTTCCGGATACGAACCGGAGGAGAGATCTTGACCGATTAGACGGTCTTGCACGTCAGGGCCGCGCGTGCATACCCCCCAGGGGCCCGCCCCCGGCCGGAGAAGTGGCCGAAACCCTACGGTCACGGCCCGAGTGTGACGGACGCCTCGCCGCCCGGGCCACCGGCCGCGGCGCAGTTCGTCAGGTCCGGACCACGCCGGGCCGGCGCTCCCACGGGGCGCTCAGACCGGCGGCCAGGGGATGGCGGGCCACTGCCCGGACGGCACCGGATGCCGCCGGTGCTCCCGCAGCGCCCCGACCCTGGCGCGCAGCGCCTCGATCTCGGCGGCGGTGAGCAGCCGGGACAGCCGTTCCGCGAGCGGCTCCCCCGCGGCCAGGGCCCGTCCGAGCCCGTCGAGGACCTCCAGGGCCTCGGCGGGCAGTTCTTCCCCCGCCCAGCCCCACAGCAGGGTCCGCAGCTTGTCGTCCACGTGGAAGGTGACCCCGTGGTCGATGCCGTACAGCCGTCCGTCCGGGGCGGGCAGCAGGTGCCCGCCCTTGCGGTCGCCGTTGTTGATGACGGCGTCCAGAACGGCGAGCCGCCGCAGCTCGGGGCTGTCGGCGTGGACGAGGAGCGCGGTGCGGCCCTCGCCGACCTCGGCCGGTCCGACCGCCTTCCAGCCCTCTCCCGGCTCCGCGTCCTCGGTGAGCGCGAGGAGCCGCGCCTCCGGGTCGGCCTCGATCCACAGCTGGACCATGCCCTCGCCGTACGGTCCGTCCCGGAGCACGGTCGGCGGGACGAGGCCCCAGCCGGTCGCCTCGGAGATCTCGTAGGCGGCGACCTCGCGCTGCGCGAGCGTGCCGTCGGGGAAGTCCCACAGGGGCCGCTCCCCCGCGACCGGCTTGTAGACGCAGGCGGCCTCGCGGCCCTCGTGGGCGACGGAGCAGTACAGCACCGCGTTCGACGCCTCGCGGACCCGGCCGCGGACGGTCAGCTCACCGCGGGCGAGCAGTTCGACGGCCGGCAGGGTCTCGGGGCTGCTGCTCATGCTCCGCGACGGTACCCGTTCTGGCGGGGGCACACGTGGCCTTCGGGGTCGAGCGGCAGGCTGCACAGGGGGCACGGCGGCCGGCCGGCGTTCACCACGTCCAGGGCGCGCTTCGCGAACGCCCGCGCCTGGGCGCCGGTGAGGCGCACGCGGAGCATCGGCGGGCCGTTCTCCTCGTCCTGGAGCAGCCGTTCCTCGGCGGCGGCGAGGTCCTCCTCGGAGTCCGCGTCGAGTTCGACGAGCGCCTGTGCCTCGACGATCATGCGCTGCTCCTCGCCGTCCCAGGCGAGCGCCATGGTGCCGACCCGGAACTCCTCCTCGACGGGCACGTCGAGGGGGGCGGTGTCCGCGATGTCGGCGGGGGCGACGGCCGGGACCGGGGCGTTGCCCCCGGTGCGGCGCACCACCTCGTCGAGGAGTTCGTCGATGCGCTCGGCGAGGGCCGCGACCTGCGCCTTCTCCAGAGCGACGCTGGTGACCCGGCCGGCCGCGGAGGCTTGGAGGAAGAAGGTGCGGCGGCCAGGCAGCCCGACCGTACCGGCCACGAAACGCTCCGGTGGGTCGTAGAGGAACACCTGACGGGACACGTTCCCGGCTCCCTTGCGTCTCGACGTCGTTACAGCGGCGCGTCCACCCTACTGCGGGAAGCGATCACGGTGCGCCCGCGCCGCCCCCGACCTCCGCCGCCCCGCCGTCGCCGGGCGTCTCGCGCGGGGCGAGGGCCGCGAAGTCGCCGGTGTCGCCGAGCCGGACGAGGAAGGGCCGCAGCCGGGTGTAGCGGATGACCGTGACCGAGCAGGGGTCGACGTGGACGCGCTGGAAGAGGTCGAGGTGGAGTCCGAGCGCGTCGGCGACGAGGGACTTGATGATGTCTCCGTGGGAGCACATGGCGTAGACGGCGTCCTCGCCGTGCTCGGCCTCCACGCGCGCGTTCCAGTCCCGTACGGCCTCGACGGCGCGGGCCTGCATGCCGCGCATGGACTCGCCGCCGGGGAACGCGGCGGCGGAGGCGTGGGCCTGGACGACCTGCATGAGGGGCTCGTCGGCCAGTTCGGCGAGCTTGCGTCCCGACCAGTCGCCGTAGTCGCACTCGTTGATCCGCTCCTCGATGTGGAGCGGCAGACCGGGCCGGGCGTCCAGGAGTGGCCGTACGGTCTCCCGGCAGCGCTGGAGCGGGCTGGAGACGACGGCGGCGAGGGGAACGTCCGCGAGGCGCCCGGGCAGGGCGGCGGCCTGCGCGACCCCGCGCTCGTCGAGGGCGACGCCGGGGGTGCGCCCGGCGAGGACCGCGGAGGTGTTGGCGGTGGAGCGTCCGTGCCGGACGAGGATCAGCGTGGCCATGTCCGCCAGCGTAAGCGGCTCCCCGCGCGCGCGGGGCGGGGACGGGGCCGCCACCTGCCGGCCGGGGCCGTCGGTCGCCGCCTGGTGTGGGGACGGGAGGCGCGGGTACGGGCGGAGGACGGACGGCTACGGACGGAGGCGCGGGTGCGCGGCAGGCGGCACGGGACACGGCGGAAGTGCGGGGCGGGAACGGGCGGGGGAGAATACGGCGCGTGATCGTGGACTCCGCCCTCTACCGGGACGGGCGCCGTACCGACGGCCCCGCCGACCTCTCGCAGGCCCTCGCCGAGGCCCGGGCGACGGGCGACGCCTTCCTGTGGGTGGGCCTGCACGAGCCGACCCACGCCGAATTCGAGCACGTGACGGCCGAGTTCGCGCTGCACCCGCTTGCCGTCGAGGACGCCCTGAAGGCACATCAGCGACCCAAGCTGGAGGTCTACGACGACTCGTTGTTCGCGGTGCTCAAGCCGGTGGTCTACGAGCCGGAGAGCGACCGGGTCACCTCGGGCGAGCTGATGGTCTTCATGGGCGACTCGTTCGTGGTGACGGTCCGGCACGGCGAGGGAGCCCCGCTGGCCGCCGTGCGCAAACGGCTGGAGGCCGATCCCGAGGTGCTCCGGCACGGTCCGACGTCGGTGCTGTACGCGGTGAGCGACGCGATCGTGGATCACTACATCGACGTGGCCGGGGAGCTCCAGGTGGACCTGGAGGAGCTGGAGGCCGACGTGTTCGCGCCGACCGGCGGCAAGGCGGGCAACACGGCCGAGCGGATCTACACGGCCAAGCGGCAGGTCCTGGAGTTCCGGCGGGCCGGCGGACCGCTGGCGGGGCCGATGTCCCGCCTGACGGCCGGCACGGTGCCGTTCGTGAACGAGCACTCCCAGCCGTTCTTCCGGGACGTCAACGACCACCTCACCCGCGCCAACGAGCAGGTCGAAGGGCTCGACCGGCTGCTGTCGGACGTGCTGTCGGCCCATCTCGCGCAGATGGGCGTGCGGCAGAACGACGACATGCGGAAGATCTCCGCCTGGGCCGCCATGGCCGCGGTCCCCACGATGGTCGCGGGGATCTACGGCATGAACTTCGACCACATGCCCGAGCTGCACTGGGAGTGGTCGTATCCCGCCGTGATCGTCCTCATGGTGGGGACCGTCTTCGGCCTCTACCGGCTGTTCAAGCGCCGGGGCTGGATGTAGCGCACCGGCCCCGGCGCTCACGGGTGGCCGTCCCGGAGGCGGAGGGCGGGGGCGGTGCGGGCTCGGCCGAAGGAGTGAGGCCGGGGCCGTAACCCCGGGCCCGGTGACGCGTTGAGCTGCGTGACGGCCGTGGCGGGGAAGACCCCCGAGCCCCCACCACGGCCGCAGGCTTTCTCCCCGCCCCTCCCCCGCGGTCGGTCAGGCGAGCCCGGCCCGCTCCAGGGCCTCGACGCCCGCCCGCAGCGCCGCGATCCGCTCGTCCAGGGTGAAACCGGCCGGGGAGAGCGTGAGGGTGGTGACGCCGGCCGCCGCGTAGGCGGCCATGCGGTCCGCGATCCGCTCGACCGGGCCGAGCAGCGCCGTCCGGTCGATCAGGGAGCGCGGCACGGCCGCCGCCGCGCCCGCCTTGTCGCCGGCCAGGTACTTGTCCTGGACCTCGGCGGCCTCCTTCTCGTAGCCCATGCGCCGGGCGAGCTGCTGGTAGAAGTTCTGCTTGCGGCTGCCCATGCCGCCGACGTACAGCGCGGTGTACGGGCGGAAGACGTCCGCGAGGGCGTCGACGTCCTCGCCGAGGGCGAGGGGCAGGGTCGGGCAGACGTCGAAGCCGTCCATGGTCAGCCCGGCCTTCTCGCGCCCCGCGCGCAGGTGGCGCAGCGTCGTCTCCTCCAGGTGCTCGGCGGAGGGGAAGATCAGCAGCGCGCCGTCGGCGATCTCGCCGGTCTGCTCCAGGTTCCGGGGGCCGATCGCGGCGATGTAGAGCGGGATGTGCTCGCGCTGCGGGTGGACGGTGAGCTTGATCGGCTTGCCGGGGCCGCCCGGCAGCGGCAGCGTCCAGTGCGCGCCCTCGTACGTCAGCCGCTCGCGGGTCATGGCCTTGCGGACGATCTCGACGTACTCGCGTGTGCGGGCGAGCGGCTTGTCGAAGGCGACGCCGTACCAGCCCTCGGAGACCTGGGGGCCGGAGACGCCGAGGCCGAGCCGGAAGCGGCCGCCGCTGAGCGAGTCCAGGGTGGCGGCGGTCATCGCCGTCATGGCGGGCTGACGGGCCGGGATCTGCATGATCGCGGAGCCGACGTCGATCCGCTCCGTCTTCGCCGCGATCCAGGACAGGACGGTGGGGGCGTCGGAGCCGTACGCCTCGGCCGCCCAGCAGACGTCGTAGCCGAGGCGGTCCGCCTCCTGGGCGACGGCGAGGTTGTCGCCGTCCATGCCGGCGCCCCAGTAGCCGAGGTTGATGCCGAGCCGCATTCCACGCACCCCTTACCCATCGGTAACGTCCCTGTGGTCCGGACTCTAGCGCGGGGTCCGGGCTTCCGGCAGGTGACCGTTGTCCACAGGCTCTCTCCGCGTGGTGCCCTGGCCAGTAATCTCGCGGCCATGGAGCAGAGGCATCTCGGACGTACCGGCCTGCGCGTGTCGCGCCTCGGACTCGGCACCCTCACCTGGGGCCGGGACACCGACGAGCACGACGCGGCCGAGCAGTTGAAGGCCTTCTGGGACGCGGGCGGGACGCTGGTCGACACCGCCGACGTGTACGGCGGCGGCGAGGCGGAGTACCTGCTCGGCCGTCTGATGGAGCGTCTGGTGCCCCGGCGGGACCTGGTCCTGTGCACCAAGGCGGGCAGTGTCCCGGACCCCGACCGGCGCACGGACGGCTCGCGCGGCCATCTGCTCGCCGCGCTCGACGCCTCGCTCGCCCGCCTCGGCACGGACCACGTCGACCTGTGGCAGCTGCACGCGTACGACCCGCACACCCCGCTCGAGGAGTCGCTGCAGGCGCTGGACATCGCGGTGCGCAGCGGGCGCGCCCGGTACGCGGGCGTGGCGAACTTCTGCGGCTGGCAGCTGGCCAAGGCGGGCACCTGGCAGCTCGCCGGCGACCGGACCCGGCTGGCGGGGGCGCAGCTGGAGTACTCGCTGCTCCAGCGGGGCGTGGAGCGCGAGGTGCTGCCGGCCGCGCTCGACCTCGGGATAGGCCTGCTGCCGTCCTCGCCGCTGGGCCGGGGGGTCCTGACGGGCAAGTACCGCAGCGGTACCCCCTCGGACTCGCGAGGCGCCTCCGGGACGATGGCCCCCTTCGTGGAGCCGTACCTGGACGAGGCGGCGAGCCGGATCGTCGACGCGGTCGCGACGGCGGCGGACGGGCTCGCGACGACCCCGCTGCACGTGGCGCTCGCCTGGGTCCGCGACCGGCCCGGAGTGACCGCGCCGATCGTCGGCGCGCGGACGGCGCGGCAGCTCGCGGCCGCGTTGTCGGTGGAGACCCTTAGTCTTCCTGACGAGATCTGCCGGGCGCTGGACGACGTGTCGGCGCCCGTGCACCGCTATCCGGATCACGACTGGAGCACCTTGTGACCGAGCCTTCCGGGGAGACCGTGCCCGAGGCACCCGCGGACGTGGAGCCTGCCGACGCCTTCGGGGAGCAGGAGCCCGTACGGACCGGGGCCGCGGCCCCCGCCGCGGGGTCCGGCTCCGCGAGACCGGCCGGGCAGCCGGACGCGCCCGACGGTGCCACCGACCGGGACGAGGCACCCTCCGGCGCCGATTCGGGCGCCGACGCTCCCGCCGACGCGACCGAAGAGGAAACCGCCGATTCCGAGGCGGATGCCGACGCGGCCGACGACGAAGCCGCCGATTCCGAGGCGGACGCCGACGCTCCCGCCGAGACGGCCGACGGGGAAGCCGCCGGTGCCGGGGGATTGAGCGAGGCGGAGGCCGAGATCGCCGCGCAGCGGGAGCTGCGGGCGCGGATCGAGGCGCGGAAGGCAGAGAAGGCCGGTCCGGTGGAGAGCGGGGCCAAGCTGAGCGGGACGGCCGCCGATCTGCTGGCCGCCGTGCGGGCGGTGGAGAGCGGCAAGGCCACCGGCAGCGCGTTCTACGAGGCGCCCGAGCCCGCCCCCCGCCGTCCCGCGCCCGCGGCGGCCCCGGCCGTGACGGTACGGCCCCCCGCTCCGCGCGCGGCCGCCGCGCCCGCGCCCGCCACCACCGCCGCCGTACGGGAGGTCCTGGCCGCCGGTGGCGCTCCCGAGGCGCTGGCCGGGCCCGTCGCCGCCGCGCTCGGGGAGAACGCGGCGGGAGCGCTGCGCGAGGACCCCTGGCAGCTCCTCGCCGTCCCCGGGGTCCGCCCCGAACAGACCGACGGTTTCGCGCGGGCGCTGCTCGGCGGTGAGTGCGGTCCGGACGACCCGCGCCGGACGGTCGCCCTGACCGTGTGGCTGCTGGAGCAGGCCGCCGTCCAGGGACACACGGCGCTGGACACCGAGGCGGTACGGGCCGGGCTCGCCCGGCACGCCGTGCCCGACCCGGAGAAGGCCGTCGAGGCCGCCGTCTCCGAGGGAGCCGTCCTGGTCTTCCAGGAGGAAGAGCGGGAGGAGGCGCCGGACGGGACCGAGGGGGGCGGCGCCGGGGAGGCCGGGGCGGAGGAACCCGGGACGGAGGAGCCCGGGACGGAGACGGCCGACGTGCCCGTCCTGCTCGGGCTCGACCGGTACGCGCTCGCAGAGGAGAGCCTGGCCGACGGTCTGGCCCGGCTCGTGCGGACGGTCACGCCGGACACCTGGGAGGGGTCCGAGCTGGAGCGCGCCGCCGGGTCGCACGGACTCGTGCTGCACACCGGCGGGGAGGCGGCCCGCACCGAGGCGGTGGCGCTCGCCGCCGCGGCCGGCGCCCGGGGCCTGCGGTCCCTGGTCACCGTGCACAGCCCGGAGGGGCTGCGGGTGCTCGGCGACGACGGCGCGCCGGCGGTGACGCTCGCCGCGCTGCTGTCCGGCGCGGCCGGTCCGGGCCGGGACGAGGAGGGCGCCCTCGCGCTGGACCTGCTGGTGCTGCTCGACGCGCCGCAGCTGGACGTGGAGGCGGGCGCGATGCTGGTCGAGTCGCTCCCGGACGGCTGCCGGCTGGTGCTGAGCGGCGACCCGGGCGTCCTGGGCTCCGCCGGTGCCGGGCAGGTCTTCGCCGACGCGCTCGCGGCCCGCGTGTGCCCCCGGATCGCCTCGCGGGTCCCGGACCCGGGGCCCCTCGGCGAGCTGGTCTCCGGCATCGGTGCCGGGGAGCTGCTCCAGGTGGAGGCCCCCGGCAAGGAGATCGTCATCGTCCCGGTGCGGGATGCCGGCGAGGCCGTGCACCGCACGGTCCAGCTGGTGGCGGATTCGGTCCCGCGCGCGATCGGCGTACCGCCCGAGCGGACGCAGGTGATCACGGTCGGCCACGGCGGCTCCGCCGGTACGCGCGCGCTGAACGCGGCGCTCAAGCAGCGGCTGAACCCGGGCCCCGGCCGGTTCGGGGGCTACGACCCGGGTGACCGGGTGGCGTACGCGCCCGCTCCGGGCCGGACGGTGACCGGAACCGTCCTCGGGGCGGACGCCGAGGGCCTGCGGCTGCGCTGCGCGGGCGCGGAGGTGCTCGTACCGAAGGAGCGGGTGGAGTCGGCGCTGCGGCACGGCTGGGCGCTCACCGCGCACCAGGCGGCCGGGGCCCGCTGGCCGGCGGTGGTCGTGGTGCTGCCCGGGGACGCGGCGCCGGGTCTGAGCCGGCCGTGGGTGTACACGGCCTTCGGCCGGGCGGAGCGTCATCTGTCGGTGGTGCACGGGGTGGACCAGGCGCTGCCGCGGGCGGTCGCCGAGCGCCCCGCCCCGGAGCGTACGACCCGGCTGCGGCCGCTCCTCGAAGGGCTGCTCGCCGCCGGCGGGGAGTGAGCGGCCCCGAAGAACGGCGCGGGGCCGGGACACCGTGTCGGTGTCCCGGCCCTGTCGTGTCTTGGTGGGCCTAGGCCGAAGCGGTCCCCGGTGTGCGGGGGCGCGCGGTGCCCTCCTCCTCGTCCACGTCCCCGAAGTCGTCCTCGTCGAAGACGGAGCTGACGTCGAAGCGGTAGAGGATCCGCTCGGGGTCGGCCTGTTCGAAGGGTGCGGCCAGCCACTCCCCCGGGTCGGGGAGGTCGTCGGCCGCGGTGAGCCAGAGCGTGGAGTCGCCCTCCTCCAGACCGAACTCCTTGTGACGGGACGCGATCTCGTCCGCCTCGTACTCGCCGAAGACCACACCGAGGGCGGCGGCCGTGCCCGTCGGGCCGTCCTCGTCCTCGTCGGGGTCGAGGTCGGTGATCCGGCGGGCCTGGGCGAGCAGGCGCTGCGGTTCCACCACGGCGTAGTCGCGCCGGATCAGGAGGCTGAGCGCGCCAGGTTCGTCAGGTCCGGCGTACGGCGGGAGGCTGTCGTCGGCTCCCGGGATCTCGAAGGGGGTGACTTCGTCATAGCGTTCGTAGAGGAGTTCGTCGTAGGCCTCGGCGGCGGTGGCGAGGACGTTGAAGGCCTCGTAGACGGCCGGGTCGTCGTCCCCCGTGCGGCGTTCGACCGCCGCGAGGTGACGGTCCAGTGCGGCTTTGACCGCCTCGGCGGCGGCACGTACCTCGGCAGCGGTGGGCTGCGCAGCATCAGACATGGGACAGACGCTATCCGTACCGGGCGGGTGCCCGCACAATAGATGCGATGCCGGAATACGAATTTGTCGACGTGTACGTGCCGCGCGGCGTCTCCCGTAAGGAGGCCACGCGGCTTCTGACCGACCATGCCGAGTACGGACACTGGGAGTTGGACCGCCTGAGTCTGCACCGGGACGGCAGCCGCAGGGTGCGGCTGAAGCGCCGGATCATCCGGCAGCTCCGGGCGACCTGGTAGCGGTACGAGAAGGGGCCCCGCGGTGTGCGGGGCCCCTACGCGTGCTGCCCGGGTGCGGCCGTCAGGCGGCGCGGCGGGCGCGGCGGTAGATCAGCGAGCCCGCGAGCAGCAGGCCCACGCCGGCGGGAACGGCGACGCCGAGCGTCCCCGCGCCGGTCTCGGCGAGCTCCTCGGTGCCGCGCGGCGGGGTGACACCGTGCGGGCCGGGGTTGTTGGAGCCGCCGTCGTCACCGGGGCCGCCGGGCGTCCCGGGGTGGTCCGATCCGCCGTCGCCGCCGGGACCGCCGGGCGTCCCGGGCGTGCCCGGGGTGGTCGGGGTCTCCGGCGTGGTGGGCGTGCCGGGGTTGCCCGGGTTACCGGGGTTGCCCGGGTTACCGGGGTTGCCCGGGTTACCGGGGTTGCCCGGGTTACCGGGGTTGCCCGGGTTACCGGGGTGGCCCGGGGTGGTCGGCTCGACGCCGTTGGCGCAGCTGTTGCCCGCGGCGGCGTTGCCGAGGCCGACGCCCGTGACGTTGTTGCCGCACACGTTCACCGGGACGTCCACGGGGACCTGGACGACGTTGCCGGAGCCCACGCCGGGCGAGCCGCTCGCGTGCCCGTCGGCCGAGGAGCCGCCCGGCTTGTCGGAGCCGTAACCGGAGTCCGACACGTTGGCGCAGGTGTTGCCCATCGCCGGATTCAGGAGTCCGATGACGTTGACGGTGTTCCCGCACACGTTCACGGGAATGTGGACCGGCACCTGGACGGTGTTCCCGGACGCGATGCCGGGGGAATTCGTGGCCGCGCCGTTCGCACCGGAATCGGCGTGCGCATGACCGCCGGCGAGGGCGAATACCCCGCCCGCGGCCGCAACGGTGATGAGGCCCTTGCGCGTGACCTGTCGCATAGCTGGTTGTCCTGCCTTTTCGGCTTCGGAAAAGCGTCACCGGGCCGGTGCCCGGGACGGAATGGGCACCGGCCCCGGAGTGCATGGCGCGCACTCCGGGGCCGGACCGGCTCACGCCCTCACGGGGCGGGACACAACGTCAGGAGTTGACGCAGACGTTGCCGAAGGCGGGGTTCAGCAGGCCGACGATGTTGACCGTGTTGCCGCACACGTTCACGGGGATGTGGATCGGAACCTGGACGACGTTGCCCGAGATGATGCCGGGGGAAGCGAGGGCCGCCCCCTGGGCACCCGCGTCGGCAACGGCCATGCCCGCGCCCGCGAGAACGAGACCGCCGGTGGCAGCCGCAGCAGCGACGACCTTCTTGATCATTATTCCTCCTAGTTGGCAATGCGGTCCCAGCCGCGGACCGCATCACCTGTAACGAGGGGGAATGGTGGGGGCTACGGCCCCCATGTGCATTCACTCTTTCCGGTGAGAGTCATACAGGCGGTCGAATTCAGCAGGCGTCGATGAAGCGGTCCAGGACGCGGACGCCGAACTTCAGACCGTCGACCGGAACACGCTCGTCCACGCCGTGGAACATGCCCGCGAAGTCGAGCTCGGGCGGCAGCTGGAGCGGGGCGAAACCGAAGCAGCGGATGCCGAGGTCGTCGAAGGACTTGGCGTCGGTGCCGCCGGACAGCATGTACGGCACGGCGCGGGCGATCGGGTCCTCGGCGCGCAGGGCGAGCTGCATGGCGTCGACCAGGGCGCCGTCGAAGCTGGTCTCCAGGGCCTTGTCGCCGTGCACGTCCTCGCGCTTCACGCGCGGGCCGAGGATCCGGTCGAGGTCGGCGAGGAACTCCTCCTCGTACCCGGGCAGGAACCGCCCGTCGACGTGGGCGGTGGCCTGGCCGGGGATCACGTTCACCTTGTAGCCGGCGCCGAGCATGGTGGGGGCGGCGGAGTTGCGGAGGGTGGCCCCCACCATCTTGGCGATGCCGCCCAGCTTGGCGAGGGTGCCGTCCATGTCCTCGGGGTCCAGCGGGGTGCCGAGCGCGTCCGACAGCTCGTCCAGGAAGCTCCGTACGGTCTTGGTCACGCGCACCGGCCACTGGTGGCGGCCGAGCCGGCCGACGGCCTCGCACAGCTCCGTGATGGCGTTGTCGTCGTTGGTCATGGACCCGTGGCCCGCGGTGCCCTCGACGGTCAGCCGCATCCAGTGCATGCCCTTCTGGGCCGTCTCGACCAGGTAGAGCCGCAGGTTCTCGTTGACGGTGAAGGAGAAGCCGCCGACCTCGCCGATGGCCTCGGTGACCCCGTCGAAGAGGTCCCGGTGCCGGTCCACCAGGTGGCGGGCGCCGTAGGTGCCGCCGGCCTCCTCGTCGGCGAGGAAGGCGAGGACGATGTCGCGCGGGGGCTTGCGGCCGCTGCGCAGCCGGTCGCGGACGACCGCCAGGGTCATCGCGTCCATGTCCTTCATGTCGACCGCGCCGCGGCCCCAGACGCAGCCGTCGGCGACCTCGCCGGAGAACGGGTGGTGGGTCCAGTCCTCGGCGTTCGCCGGGACGACGTCGGTGTGGCCGTGGATGAGCAGGGCGGGCCGCGAGGGGTCCTCGCCCTCGATCCGGGCGACGGTGGAGGCCCGCCCCTTGTGCGACTCGATGATCTTCGGCTCGAGGCCGACCTCGGCGAGCTTCTCCGCCACGTACTCGGCCGCCACCCGCTCCCCCGGTCCGGAGTGGTCGCCGTAGTTGCTGGTGTCGATGCGGATGAGATCACGGCAGAGGTCGACGACCTCGTCCTCGCCGGTGATGCCCCGGGCGGTGCTCGACTCGCTCACGCTGCTTCCTCCCACTACGTGCCCCAGGTGATGTCTGCTGATCACCTCCATCCTCCCGCGCCGCCCCGCCGGACCCAAGGGCGCCCACCGCCCGGCATACGGCCGTCACGTCCCGGGCGGCGCCCGGCGCGCCCGGGGGGTGCGCGGGCCGCTGACCAGGGGGTGGTGATCGACCACCCCGAATGTTTGCTATGGTTTTCCTCGTCGGAAGGGCCGAGCGGCCCGGAAGACGACAACACCTGTCCGGGTGGCGGAATGGCAGACGCGCTAGCTTGAGGTGCTAGTGCCCTTTATCGGGCGTGGGGGTTCAAGTCCCCCCTCGGACACCAGCGAAGGACCCCACATCTTGTGGGGTCCTTCTCGTTGTGGCCCGGTTGCGGCCCTGGGTACGACGGAGATCAGTTGAGACGCCGAACGAAGGCTCCCGCTTCTCCCCTGCCGCAGCGGGAGGGGGTCGACGCGGTGCGGGTGCGGCTGCCCGAGGACCCCGAGGGGGTGTGGGCGACCGTCGGGGAGCATCTCGTGGCACGGTACGCCGGGGCCGTGGGGTCCGGGCGCGTGGAGGAGATGCTGCGGGAGGGCCGGTTCGTCGGGACCGGCGGGCCGGTGCGCGGGGACGAGCCGTACGCGGCGGGGACGTACCTCTGGTTCCACCGGGACTTCCCGGCCGAGGAGCGGGTGCCGTTCGAGGTGGGGGTGGTCCACCGGGACGAGCGGATCGTGGTGGCGGACAAGCCGCACTTCCTGGCGACGATGCCCCGGGGCCGGCATGTGACGGAGACGGCACTCGCGCGGCTGCGGCGGGAGCTGGGGCTGCCCGCCCTGCAGCCGGCGCACCGCTTGGACCGGCTGACGGCGGGGCTGGTGCTGTTCGTCGTACGGCCGGAGGACCGGGGGGCGTACCAGACGCTCTTCCGGGACCGGGCCGTGCGCAAGGAGTACGAGGCGGTGGCGCCGTACGACCCGGCGGTGGAGCTGCCGGTGACGGTGCGGAGCCGGATCGAGAAGGAGCGCGGGGTCATGGCCGCCCGGGAGGTGCCGGGCGAGCCGAACGCGGAGAGCCGGGTGGAGCTGCTCGCGCACGGGGGCGGCCTTGGCCGGTACCGGCTGGTTCCGGTGACCGGGCGGACGCATCAGCTGCGGGTGCACATGAACGCGCTGGGGCTGCCGATCCTGGACGATCCGGTCTACCCCGTGGTCCGGGAGGACGGGCCGGAGGACCACGGGCGGCCGCTGCGGCTGCTGGCGCGGTCGCTGGAGTTCACCGACCCGTTCTCGGGGGCGCGGCTGCGGTTCGTCAGCCGGCTGTCGCTCAGTGGCCCCGGGTGACCCATGTGTCGAGGTGAGGGGCTTCTTCGCCGATGGTGGTGGTCTCGCCGTGGCCGGTGCGGACCACGGTCTCCGGGGGAAGGGTCAGCAGCCGGGACCTGATCGAGTCGATGATCGTGGGGAAGTCGGAGAAGGACCGGCCGGTCGCGCCGGGGCCGCCCCGGAAGAGGGTGTCTCCGGTGAAGACGGTGCGCAGGTCGGGGGCGTGCAGGCTGACCGCTCCGGGGGCGTGGCCGGGGGTGTGCAGGACGTGGAGGTCCGTGCCGGCGATGGTGAGGACCTGGCCGTCGGCGAGGTCCCCGTCGGTGGTGTGGTCGGGGTGGGTCTGCTTCCAGAGGGGCTGATCGGCCGGGTGGAGCAGGACGCGGGCGCCGGTGGCGGCGGCGAGGGCGGGGGCGGCGCCGATGTGGTCGTCGTGGGCGTGGGTGCAGACGATGGCGCGCAGGACGCGGCCGTCGAGGGCGGCGAGGACCGCGCCGGCGTCGTGGGCGGCGTCGATGACGATCGCCTCGGTGTCGTCGCCGACGATCCAGACGTTGTTGTCGACCTCCCAGGTGCCGCCGTCGAGGCTGAAGGTGCCGGAGGTGACGAGGTGCTCGACGCGGGCCGCCATCACAGCACCACCACCGAGCGCAGGACGTCGCCCTCGTGCATGCGGGCGAAGGCCTTCTCGACGTCGCCGAGGCCGATGGTCTCGGTGACGAAGGCGCCGAGGTCGATGCGGCCCTGCCGGTGCAGGTCGACGAGCATGGGGAAGTCGCGGGAGGGCAGGCAGTCGCCGTACCAGGAGGACTTGAGCGCGCCGCCGCGGCCGAAGACGTCGAGGAGGGGCAGTTCGATCGTCATGTCGGGGGTGGGGACGCCGACGAGGACGACGGTGCCGGCGAGGTCGCGGGCGTAGAAGGCCTGGGCGTACGTCTCGGGGCGGCCGACCGCCTCGATGACGACGTCGGCGCCGTGGCCGCCGGTGAGTTCGCGGACGGCTTCGACGGGGTCGGTGTCGCGGGAGTTCACGGCGTGGGTGGCGCCCATGGCACGGGCGGTGTCCAGTTTCCGGTCGTCGATGTCGACGGCGATGATCTTCGCGGCGCCGGCGAGGCGGGAGCCGACGACGGCGGCGTCCCCGACGCCTCCGCAGCCGATGACGGCGACGGTGTCGCCTCGGCCGACGTTCCCGGTGTTGAGGGCGGCGCCGATGCCGGCCATGACGCCGCAGCCGAGGAGTCCGGCGGCGGCGGGGGCGATCTCGGGGTCGACCTTGGTGCACTGGCCGGCGTGGACGAGGGTCTTCTCGGCGAAGGCGCCGATGCCGAGGGCGGGGGTGAGCTCCGTGCCCGCGGGGTGGCCCGCGGGGCCGGACGTGTCGCGGGCGAGCGTCATCCGCTGCCGGGCGTTGTGGGTGTCGAAGCAGTACCAGGGGCGGCCGCGCAGGCAGGCGCGGCACTGTCCGCAGACGGCCCGCCAGTTGAGGATCACGAAATCACCGGGGGCGACGTCGGTGACGCCCTCGCCGACGGTCTCGACGATTCCGGCGGCCTCGTGGCCGAGCAGGTAGGGGAAGTCGCCGCCGATGCCGCCCTGCTTGTAGTGGAGGTCGGTGTGGCAGACGCCGCAGGCCTGGACGCGGACCACCGCCTCGCCGGGCCCGGGGTCGGGGACGGTGATCGTCTCGACCCGCACCGGTTCGTTCCTGCCGGGGGCGACGACCCCCAGGACCTGCTGTGGCATCGCCAACTGTCCTTCCGCCGGACGGATCTTGTGGACCTCCTGCGTACCACTTTTCGAGGAGAAAGGGCGAGACCCCCGCAGGCGGCGCCTGCGGGGGTCCCGTCGGTTCCCGTGCGGGAGATCAGTCGCGGGAGGCCGCGGCGGTGGCGCGGACCCGGCCGCGGACCAGGAACCAGCCGCCGACGAGGGCCGCGGCGATGAGCGGCAGGCAGTTGACGGTGGTGCGGCCCACTCCGCCGTCCAGCCACATGAGGACGACGACGGCGGCGAGGAAGACCAGCGTCACGATCTGGGTGTACGGGGCCCAGGGCAGCTGGTAGGCGGGCCGGGTGAGCCTGCCCTCCTTGGAGCGGCGCACGAAGAGCAGCGAGCAGACCATGATCATCGCCCAGGTGCCGATGATGCCGATGGAGGCGAAGTTCAGCACCAGCTCGAAGGCGTCCTCGGGCATGACGTAGTTGAGGAAGACGCCGGCGACACCGAAGGCGGCGGTGAGCAGGATGCCGCCGTAGGGGACGCCGCCCTTGTTCATGACGCCGGTGAACTTGGGCGCGGAGCCGGCCAGCGACATGGAGCGCAGGATGCGGCCGGTGGAGTAGAGGCCGGAGTTGAGGCTGGAGAGGGCGGCGGTGAGGACGACGAGGTTCATCACGCCGGCGGTGCCGGGGACGCCCAGCTTGTCGAAGACGGTGACGAAGGGGCTCTGGTCGCCGGAGTACGCGGTGTACGGGAGGATCAGCGCGAGCAGGACGATGGAGCCGACGTAGAAGAGGCCGACGCGCCACATGATCGAGTTGATCGCCTTGGGCATGATCTTCTCGGGGTTCTCGGTCTCGCCGGCGGCGACGCCGCACAGCTCGACGGAGGCGTAGGCGAAGACGACGCCCTGGATCAGCAGCAGCATCGGCATGACGCCGTTGGGGAAGATGCCGCCGTTGTCGGTGATGTTCGCGAGGCCGGGGGTGTGGCCGCCGACGTCGTGGGAGGTCACGATGAGGAAGATGCCGACGAGCATGAAGGCGACCAGGGCGGCGACCTTGATGATCGCGAACCAGAACTCCATCTCGCCGAAGTACTTCACGGAGATGAGGTTGGCGGCGAGGACGACCGCGAGGGCGATGAGCGCGAGGATCCACTGCGGGACGTCGCTGAACATGGCCCAGAAGTGGGCGTAGGTGGCGGCCGCGGTGATGTCGGCGACGGCGGTGGTCGACCAGTTGAGGAAGTAGAGCCAGCCGGCCGTGTAGGCGCCCTTCTCGCCCATGAACTCACGGGCGTAGGAGACGAAGGCGCCGGAGGAGGGGCGGTAGAGCACCAGCTCACCGAGGGCGCGCACCACGAAGAAGGCGAAGACGCCGCAGACCGCGTAGGCGATGAAGAGGGACGGACCGGCGTTGGCCATGCGGCCGCCGGCGCCCAGGAAGAGGCCGGTGCCGATGGCGCCGCCGATGGCGATCATGTTGATGTGACGGGACTTGAGGTCCTTGCGGTACCCGGCGTCACCGGCGTCGATGTGGGGGGACGCCGCACCGGTGGCCGCCGGGGTGGCGGACAGCGGGTCGGCCGCAGTCGAGACGCGGTCACTCATGGAGTTGTTCGCCTTCGTGAGGGGGTGGGCTGTGCGGACCCGGCCGTGCCCTTGTGGGGCGTGCGGCACGGCCAGCGGACATCCTCACGGCAGGAGGGGGTTACTGACTGTGAGCGATTTCACTGAACGCCCGGATTTGAGCTAGTTCAGAGGTTACCGAGCGGTGAACTCCGGGCGGCCGGTCAGGGCGCGAGGACGTCCAGCTCCTTGAGCGCGCCGACGGCGATCTCGCGGGTCAGCGCCTCGGCGCGGGCCGCGTCCCGTTCCCGTACGGCCTCGGCGACCCGGACATGGAGGGTGACGGCGGCCGGGTCGGGGTCCTCGAACATCACGTGGTGGTGGGTGCGGCCGGCGAGGACCTCGGCGACGACGTCGCCGAGGCGGGCGAACATCTCGTTGCCGGAGGCGTCGAGGACGACCCGGTGGAAGGCGACGTCGTGGACGAGGTACGCCTCCAGCTGCCGGCCGCGCGAGGTCGCGACCATGCCGAGGGCCTCCTCGGTGAGCCGGCGGCACTGCTCGGGGGTGGCGTTCAGGGCGGCGAGTCCCGCGGCCACGGGCTCGACGGCCGAGCGGAGCACGGTGAGCGAGCGGAGCTGGCGGGGGCGGTCGGCGCCGGCCAGGCGCCAGCGGATGACCTGGGGGTCGTACACGTTCCAGCTGGCGGTGGGGAGCACGGTGACGCCGACCCGGCGGCGGGACTCGACCAGGTGCATGGACTCCAGGACCCGGACGACCTCGCGGATCACCGTGCGCGAGACGTCGAAGCGCCGGGCGAGCTCGTCGGTGCGCAGCACGGTGCCCGGGGGGTACTCCCCCGCGGTGATCGCGAGGCCCAGGGTGGCCAGGACGTGGGAGTGGAGCCCCTGGGCCGGTGTCGTCATGGTGATCAGCCTAAGTCGCTCCGGCGGGGCGATCACAGCCAGGAATGAAAAGTACGACTTTTATGTCACAGACTCTTGAATACGTCGTACCCAATGGGTTTCATGAGCGCGACGGACCGATGTCGAAGAAGACAGCGAGGCACCCCCCATGCGCTCCACCCCCCACACCGCTCCCCCGGTCGTCGTCGTCATGGGCGTCGCGGGCACCGGCAAGACCACCATCGGTCCGAAGGTCGCCGAAGCCCTGGGCCTGCCCTACGCCGAGGGCGACGACTTCCACCCGGCGGCCAACGTCGCCAAGATGTCCGCCGGTGTCCCGCTGGACGACGCGGACCGCGAGCCGTGGCTCGACGCCATCGGGGAGTGGGCCCACGGCCGGGCCGGTCGCGGCGGCGTCGTCAGCAGCTCGGCGCTGAAGCGGAGCTACCGGGACCGGCTGCGGGCCGCCGCGCCCGGTGTCGTCTTCCTCCACCTCACCGGGGACCGCGCGCTGATCGAGGAGCGGATGGCCGGGCGCACGGGCCACTTCATGCCGACCGCGCTGCTCGACTCCCAGTTCGCCACCCTTCAGCCGCTGGAGGACGACGAGGCCGGCGTGGCCGTGGACGTCTCCGGCACCCCCGAGGAGATCACCGCCCGCGCCGTCGAGGCCCTGCGCCGCCTCACGCGCTGATCCCGTCCCCCTCCCCCGTCCCCACCCCCACCTGCCCGTACGAAGGACACCACCGTGACCAGTCTCAGCGTCGAGGTCCTGGCAGCGGACGCCGTCGAACCGATCACCTCGGCCGGCAACGCCCAGCTGGGCATCGCCGTACTCGCCGGCATCGCCGTCATCGTCCTGCTCATCACCAAGTTCAAGCTGCACGCGTTCCTCGCGCTGACCATCGGGTCGCTCGCGCTCGGCGCGTTCGCCGGGGCACCGCTCGCCGACGCCATCAAGTCGTTCACGACCGGGCTCGGCAGCACCGTCGCCGGCGTCGGCGTCCTCATCGCGCTCGGCGCGATCCTCGGCAAGCTCCTCGCCGACTCGGGCGGCGCCGACCAGATCGTCGACACCATCCTCGCCAAGGCCGAGGGCCGCGCCATGCCTTGGGCGATGGTCCTGATCGCCTCGGTCATCGGACTGCCGCTGTTCTTCGAGGTCGGCATCGTGCTGCTGATCCCGGTGGTCCTGCTGGTCGCCCAGCGCGGCAACTACTCCCTGATGCGGATCGGGATCCCGGCCCTCGCCGGACTGTCGGTGATGCACGGGCTCATCCCGCCGCACCCCGGGCCGCTCGTCGCCATCGACGCGCTCGGCGCCAACCTGGGCGTGACCCTCGCCCTCGGCCTGGTCGTCGCCGTCCCGACCGTGATCATCGCCGGTCCCCTCTTCTCCCGGTACGCCGCCCGCTGGGTGGACGTCCCCGCGCCCGAGCACATGATCCCGGCGCGGCCCTCCGAGGACCTCGACCGGCGCCCGGGCTTCGGCGCCACCGTCGCGACCGTCCTGCTGCCCGTCGTCCTGATGCTCGTCAAGGCGCTCGTGGACATCGTGGTGGACGACCCCGAGAACGGGGTGCAGAAGGTCACCGACGTCATCGGCTCCCCGCTGATCGCCCTGCTGGCCGCGGTCCTCGTGGGCCTGTTCACCCTGGGCCGGGCGGCCGGGTTCACCAAGGAGCGCCTCTCCTCGACCGTCGAGAAGTCCCTCGCCCCGATCGCGGGCGTGCTCATGATCGTCGGCGCGGGCGGCGGCTTCAAGCAGACCCTGATCGACATCGGCGTCGGCCGGATGATCCTCGACCTCTCCGAGGACTGGTCGATCCCGGCCCTGCTCCTCGCCTGGCTGATCGCGGTCGCGATCCGGCTCGCGACGGGTTCGGCGACGGTCGCCACCATCTCGGCGGCGGGCCTGGTGGCTCCGCTGGCGGCCGGGATGTCCACCGGTGAGACGGCCCTGCTCGTGCTGGCCATCGGTGCCGGTTCCCTCTTCTTCAGCCATGTCAACGACGCCGGTTTCTGGCTGGTGAAGGAGTACTTCGGGATGAGCGTCGGCCAGACGGTCAAGACCTGGTCGGTGATGGAGACGATCATCTCGGTGGTCGGCATCGTCTTCGTCCTGCTGCTGTCCCTCCTGGTGTAGCGGGCGGGAAAACCGGGCGCCGGGGGCCGGTCGTGGCTGACAGACTGTCGGCCATGACCGGCCCTCACGCGCTCCCGCCGTATCTGCTCGCTTTCCCCGGCCCCCTGCGGGACCGGCTCGTCGCCGCCGTGCTGCGCGGCGAGAAGGTCTCCACGACGGGACTGCTCGTCGAGTACGAGATCGAGGGCGAGGAACTGCCCCCGGTGGGCGAGCGGTCGGCGCTCATCGACTCCGCGGGACGCGAGGTCGCGGTCCTGGAACTGACGGAGGTCCGGGTCCTGCCGCTCGGCGAGGTCGACCTCCGGCACGCGCTGGACGAGGGCGAGGGGTACACGTCCGTCGCCGAATGGCGGGCCGGGCACGAGGAGTTCTGGCACGGGCCGGAGATGCGCGAGGCGCTGGGGGACCCCGGCTTCACCGTGGACGACGACACGAAGATCGAGGCCGAGCGTTTCCGGGTGGTGGAACGGCTCCCGGCGGCAGGGGGCTGAGGCGGGGGCGGCGGGGTGCGGGTGCGGGGGTACGCCCCCCGGCCGGCGGCACCGGTCGTCCCGATCCCGGCCCCTGCCCCGTACCTCAGCCGACCGCCTTCGCCGCCGCGCGGCCGGCCGCGCGGCCCGAGAAGAGGCAGCCGCCGAGGAAGGTGCCCTCCAGGGACCGGTAGCCGTGCACACCGCCGCCGCCGAAGCCCGCCGCCTCGCCCGCCGCGTACAGACCGGGCAGCGGTTCGCCGCCCTCCGTCAGCACGCGGGAGGAGAGGTCCGTCTCCAGGCCGCCGAGGGACTTGCGGGTGAGGATGCCGAGGCGGACGGCGATCAGCGGACCGGCCGCCGGGTCGAGGACGCGGTGCGGGGCGGCCGTGCGGATCAGCCGGTCGCCCAGGTACCGGCGGGCCCCCCGGATCGCCGTGACCTGGAGGTCCTTGGTGAAGGGGTTGGTGATCTCCCGGTCCCGCGCGGTGATCTCGCGGCGCAGGGACGCCTCGTCGACGAGGTCCTCGCCGGTGACCCGGTTCATGCCGCGCACCAGGGCGGACAGGTCCTCCTCGACCACGAAGTCCGCCCCCTTGTCCATGAACGCCCGGACCGGCCCCGGCACGTCGGTGCGGGCGCGGACCAGGACGTCGCGGACGGACTTCCCGGTGAGATCGGGATTCTGCTCGGAGCCGGAGAGGGCGAACTCCTTGCCGATGATCCGCTTGTTCAGGACGAACCAGGTGTGGTCGTGCCCGGTCCGCAGGATGTGTTCGAGGGTGCCGAGCGTGTCGAAGCCGGGGAAGAGGGGGACGGGCAGCCGCTTGCCGGTGGCGTCGAGCCAGAGCGAGGAGGGCCCGGGCAGGATGCGGATCCCGTGCCGGGCCCAGATCGGGTTCCAGTTCTCGATGCCCTCGGTGTAGTGCCACATGCGGTCGCGGTTGATGTGCCGGGCGCCGGCCTTCTCCGCGATGCCGAGCATGAGGCCGTCGACGTGCGCGGGGACGCCGGAGAGCAGCCGGGCCGGCGGGGTGCCGAGCCGGGCGGGCCACTGGGCGCGGACCAGATCGTGGTTGCCGCCGATGCCGCCGGTGGTGACGATCACGGCCTGGGCCCGCAGCGTGAAGGAGCCGGTCACGGCGCGGCCGGTGGCGGTGCCGCGCGGGGCCGACGACGGTTCGAGGATCTCGCCGGTGACGGTGTCGACGGCGCCGGCGGTTCGGCCGAGGCCGGTGACGCGGTGCCGGAAGCGGAACCGGACGAGGCCGCGCGCCGCGCCCTCGCGGACCCGGCGGGCGAAGGGGGCGACGAGGCCGGGTCCCGTGCCCCAGGTGATGTGGAAGCGGGGCACCGAGTTGCCGTGGCCGTTCGCGTCGTACCCGCCGCGCTCCGCCCACCCCACGACCGGGAAGAAGCGGACGCCGCGCGCGTGCAGCCAGGCACGCTTCTCGCCTGCGGCGAAGTCGACGTACGCCTCCGCCCACCGGCGCGGCCAGTGGTCCTCGGGCCGGTCGAAGCCGGCGGTGCCGAGCCAGTCCTGGAGGGCGAGGGCGTGGCTGTCCCGGATGCGCATCCTGCGCTGCTCGGGCGAGTCCACGAGGAAGAGGCCGCCGAAGGACCAGTGCGCCTGCCCTCCCAGGGACTGTTCGGGTTCCTGGTCGAGGAGGATCACGGAGCGGCCGGCGTCGACCAGCTCGGCGGTGGCGACGAGTCCGGCGAGGCCGGCCCCGATCACGATCACATCGGCGTCGTAGGACATGGACCGCATCTTCGATACACGCGTGTATCGGCGTCAACGGTTTCACCGCGCGACTTCTCTGCCGCTCTTCAATGGCGGGCCTCGATATGACCGCATGGCCGGAGGCTCCGGGTCCGAGACCCGGGAGAAGCTGATCCGCGCGGCCGAGGAGCTGTTCGCGGCCCGGGGCGTGGACGGAGCGCGGCTGCGCGAGATCGTCGCGCTCGCGGGACAGTCCAACCCCTCCGCCGTCCAGTACCACTTCGGCTCGCGCGCCGGACTGCTCGACGCGGTGACGGCCGGGCGCCAGGCCCGTACCGAGCGCGTCCCCGCGCCCCTCCTGGAGGCGGCCGGCGAACGCGCCCGGTGCCGCCACCACGACGTGACCTCCGAGGAGGAGTGGACGGCGGCCGTCGCGTACGCCGTGGCCGAGTTCGGCGCGCTGCACGGCCTGGTGAACAACGCCGGCATCTCCACCGGCGCCTTCCTGGAGAGCGAGTCCGCCGCGCACTTCCGCAAGGTCCTCGACATCAACCCGACCGGCGTCTTCATCGGCATGAAGGCGGTGATCCCCGCGATGCGGGAGGCCGGCGGTGGCTCGATCGTCAACATCTCCTCCGCCGCCGGACTGATGGGCCTCGCCCTCACCGCCGGGTACGGGGCCTCCAAGTGGGGCGTGCGCGGTCTGACGAAGATCGGCGCGGTGGAGCTCGGCACGGCCGGCATCCGGGTCAACTCCGTCCACCCCGGCATGACGTACACCCCGATGACCGCCCGGGCGTCTTCCTGCTCTCCGACGCCGCCTCGTACGTGACGGGCGCGGAGCCGGCGGTGGACGGCGGCTGGACCGCCGGACCGACCGTCTCCTCCGTGACGGGCCGGTGACCTCGACGTACGGGACGGGCCGGTGGGCGCCCGGACCGCGCCTGCTTGGATGGCGGCATGAATCCCGCTGAAGAGATCCTCGACGTCGTCGACGAGCACGACCGGGTGATCGGGCAGGCCCCGCGCGCCGAGGTGTACGCGCGCGGTCTGATCCACCGCTGCGCCTTCGTCCGGGTGCGCGACGCCCGGGGCCGGACCTTCGTGCACCGCAGGACCGCGACGAAGCTGCTCTACCCGTCGCTGTACGACATGTTCGTCGGAGGTGTGGTCGGCGCGGGCGAGTCGTACGACGCGGCCGCCCTGCGCGAGGCCGAGGAGGAGCTGGGGGTCGAGGGCCTGCCGCGGCCCGAACCGGTGCTGCGCTTCCTGTACGACTCCGGCGGCGTCGCCGGCCAGTGGTGGTCGGCCGTCTACGAGGTGCGGTGCGACCTGCCCGTGCGACCGCAGGCGGAGGAGGTCGCCTGGCACGCCTTCCTGACGGAGGAGGAGCTGGCCGCGCGGCTGCCCGGAGCGGCGGAGCCGTGGGAGTGGGTGCCGGACGGCCTCGCCGCGTACGAACGGCTGCGGGCGCACGGCGACCGCTGAGCGGGAGGCACGCCGGGGCGGCGCGCGCCGCCGGTTAGGGTGCCCGGGTGAGCGATTTCGTGCAGAGTCTGCGGCTCTGGTTCGCACCGCGGCGGATCAGGGACGAGGGCGAGACCCCCGACTACCGCTTCTCGCTGGCCAACGAGCGGACCTTCCTCGCCTGGCTCCGCACCGCGCTCGCCCTCGTCGGCGGCGGCTTCGCCGTCGACCAGTTCCTGCCGGACCTGCGCTGGGGCGTACGGGTCGGGCTGGCGCTCGCCCTGCTCGGGGCCGGCGCGCTGTGCGCGCTGCGCGCCGTGAACCACTGGGTGCGCTGCGAGCGGGCGATGCGGCGCGGTGAGGACCTGCCGGTGTCGCGCTTCCCCGCGGTGCTGAGCCTGGTGGTGGCCGTGGTGGCCCTCGCGATGGTGCTGGTGGTCGTCCTCGGCTGGGCCGGGCGGTGAACGAGCCGGGCGATCCCGGGGTCCGGGCGGGGGCGGGCGAGGCCCGTGGTCCCGACGTCCCGCCCGAGGCGGGCGAGGCCCGCGATCCCGGGCTTCAGCCGGAGCGGACACGGCTGGCCTGGCGGCGTACCACCCTGTCGTGCACGGTGGTGGCGGTGCTCGCCGTGAAGCTGGCCGCGCAGGACGAGCCGTCGGCGGCGGGGCTGGCCGGGCTCGCGCTGTCGGCGCTGGTGTGGGTGGCGTTCCTGGCGGTCGCCCACCGCCGTATCCGCGCCCTCGACACCGCCCGGCCCCGGCCGCTCTCCCCCCGGGGGGCCGTGCTGGCCGCGCTCTGCACGGTCGCGCTCGCCGTCTTCGGCGCCGCCCTCCTCGGCTGACCGGCCGTGTTCCCCCCCACCTCAGGAGGCTCAGGGGACGGTGACGACGACCTTGCCGTTCAGTCCGCCCTCCGCGTTGGCGCGCTGGGCGTCGGCCGCCCGCTCCAGCGGGAAGCGTTCGGCCACGCGGACGGTCAGCACTCCCTCGTCGGCCAGGTCCGCGAGAGCCGCCAGGTCGGCCGGGTCGGGGCGGACCCAGAAGTAGCGGCCGCCGAGGCCCAGGACCTCGCCGTCGGCGACGGAGGCGATCCGCCCGTCCGGGGCGCGCAGACCGGCCGCGATCTTCAGGTACGGGCCGCCGATGGTGTCCAGGACGGCGTCCACGCCCTGCGGGGCGAGGGCGCGGACCTGCTCGGCGAAGCCGCGCTCCTCGAAGCGGACCGGTTCGGCGCCGAGCTCGGCCACCCGCGCCAGGCCCGTCTCCCGGGCCGCGCCGAGGACCCGGCAGCCGAGGTGCCGGGCGATCTGGACGGCCATGGAACCGACGCCGCCGGCCGCCGCGAGGACGAGGACGGTCTCGCCGGGGCGGACGGCCAGGGCGTGGTGGAGCACCTGGTAGGCGGTGAGGCCGACCAGGGGAAGCGCGGCGGCCTCCTCGAAGCCGAGGGAGCGCGGCTTGCGGGCGAGGGTCCGGACGGGCGCGGCGACGTACTCGGCGAAGGTGCCGCGCGCGAGGAAGTCCTCGCGGACGTACCCCATCACCTCGTCGCCCTCGGCGAACTCCACGACGGAGACGCCGGGCCGGACGACGACACCGGAGACGTCCCAGCCGGGGACGACGGGGAAGACGGCCTGGATCATGCCGTCGAGGTAGCCGGCCTGTGCCTTCCAGTCGACCGGGTTGACGGAGGCCGCCCGCACCCTGACCAGGACGGAGTCCGGGCCGACCTTGGGGTCGGGCAGCTCTCCGTACTCCAGGACCTCGGGGCCGCCGTACCGGCTGTAGCTGATCGCTTTCATACCCTGACCCTCGCGGGGCCGGCCGGGGGCCGCAAGCCGGGACCGGCGCTGGGGCGTACCGGGACGACAGGGGCGTACCGGACTAGCCTGGAAGCGTCAGCCGACCCCTCAGGGAGGCCCACCATGACCGTCCTCCACCACGAGCACCCCACGCACGAGCACATCCACGGCCCCGACTGCGGCCACTCCGCCGTCTCCCACGGGGACCACGTGGACTACGCGCACGACGGCCATCTGCACCGGGAGCACTCCGGCCACTGGGACGAGTGCGAGCCGTCCGGGCACGTCGCGCACCAGGGGCACGAGCACTGGCACGGGCCCGAGTGCGGTCATACGGCGGTGCCGCACGGGGACCACCTCGACTACGTGCACGACGGGCACCGGCACGCGGCCCACGAGGACCACTGGGACGACCACTGACCCGGCGGTGACGGGCAGCGGCCCCGCCGCCCGCCCGGGCCCGCTTCCCCCGGCTTCCCTTCCCCGGGCCCGCTTCCCCGCGGCCCTGCTCCGCCGGGCCTCCTTCCCCCGGACCGGCTCGCGCTGGCAGTCTTCCTCCGTCCGGTCGGTCCCGACCCCGGGGGAACCTCTTGTCCGTCACCGATCCGTACGTGGTCGCTCTCGCGCCGCGCGTCCACGCCTTCGTCCAGCCCGACGGCGGCTGGTGCCTGAACAACGCCGGCTTCGTCGGCGACGCCCGCGAGTCGCTGCTCGTCGACACGGCCGCGACCGAGCGCCGCGCCCGGCTGCTGCGCGAGGCCGTGCTCGCCGAGGGCCTGCCGCTGCCCCGCACGATCGTCACCACCCACCACCACGGCGACCACACCTACGGCAACGGGGTGTTCCAGCCGGAGGCCCGGGTCGTCGGCCACGAGAACTGCCGCACCGAGCAGCTCGCGGCCGGCCACCAACTGCACCTGCTGTGGCCGCAGACCGACTTCGGCCGGGTCGACATCCTGCCGCCGCAGCTCACCTACCGGGAACGGCTGACCCTGTACGTGGGGGACGTGGAGGTCCGCGTCCTCCACCCGGGCCCCGCCCACACCACGGGCGACTCGATCGTCCATCTCCCGCAGCAGGGCGTGGTGTTCACCGGGGACCTGGTCTTCCACGGGGGGACGCCGTTCCTGCCCCAGGGCTCGCTCGCCGGTTCGCTGCGGGCGCTGGCGCGCCTGCGTTCCCTGGACGCGCCGACGGTGGTGCCGGGGCACGGGCCGGTGGCCGACCCCTCGGTGTACGACGCGACGGAGCGGTACCTGCTGTGGGTACGGGAGCTGGCCGCCGAGGGGTACGCGAAGGGGGACACGCCGCTCGAGACGGCGCGGCGGGCGGACGCGGGCGAGTTCGCCGCCTGGCGGGAGAGCGAGCGGCTGGTGGCGAACCTGCACCGGGCGTACGCGGAGCTGGAGGGCCTGCCGGAGGGCTCGCCGCTCGACCCGGCGGTGATCTTCCGGGACATGGCGGCGATGAACGGCGGGGTGCCGGTGGCCTGCCACGCCTGACACCGCGACGGTCTTCGCCGGGTGCGTGAAGGGGCCCCCGCCCGGAGGCGGGGCCCCTTCTCAACGCCCCTCGCCCGGTCCTCGGTCACGCCGTCGCGGCGCCGAGGGCTACCGGAGGGCGGGCAGTACCCGGTCCGGGGTGAGCGGCAGTTCGCGGAAGCGGACGCCGGTGGCGTGGTGCACGGCGTTGCCGATGGCGGCCGGGGTGCCGACGATGCCGATCTCCCCGATGCCCTTGCTGCCCATGGGGTTGAGGTGGGGGTCCTCCTCGTCGACCCAGTGCGCGTCGACCTCCGGCACGTCGGCGTTGCTCGGTACGTGGTAGGAGGCGAGGTCCCGTTCGGCGAAGCCCCCGAAGGCCGGGTCCGCGGTGCTGTGCTCGGTGAGGGCCATGCCCAGTCCCATGACCATGCCGCCGATGAACTGGGAGCGGGCGGTACGCGGGTTGAGGATCCGCCCGGCGGCGTAGACGCCGAGGAGTCGCCGCACCCGCACCTCCCCGGTGCCGGTGTCGACCCGCACCTCCGCGAAGTGGGCGCCGAACGCGTGGCGGGCGAACGGCGGGGTCCGCCCGGCCTCCTCGGTGGTGTCGGCGGAGGTGGTGACCCCCTCGGCGGGCAGGGGGCCGGTGTGCCGGGCCAGCCTCTCGGCCAGCTGGGTGCAGGCCTGGTGCACGGCCCAGCCCCAGGAGGCGGTGCCGGACGAGCCGCCGGCGAGCGGGGCACGGGGCAGGCGGGTGCTGCCGATGCCGATCGTCACCGAGCCGACGGCGACGCCGAGGGCGTCGGCGGCGATCTGGGCGAGGACCGTCCGGGCGCCGGTGCCGATGTCGGTGGCGTTGACGCGGATGTCGTAGCCGCCGCCGTGGAGTGCGGTGGCGGTGGCGGTGGACGGGGAGACGAGCACCGGGTAGGTGGCCGCGGCGACCCCCGTACCGGTGAGCCACGCGCCCTCGCGGCGGACGGCGGGGCGCGGGTCGCGGTCGGCCCAGCCGAACCGGCGGGCGCCCTCGCGCAGGCAGGCGACGAGGTTGCGGCTGCTGAAGGGCAGGCCGCTGTCGGGTTCGGTGACGGGCTCGTTGCGCACCCGCAGCTCGACCGGGTCGATGCCCAAGGCCTCGGCCAGCTCGTCCATCGCCGACTCCAGCGCGTACATGCCGGGCGCCTCGCCCGGGGCGCGCATCCAGGAGGGGGTGGGGACGTCGAGGGGCACGACGTGGTGGTCGGTGAGGCCGTGCGGCGACGCGTACATCACCCGGGCGGGCACGCCGGCCTGCTCGACGAACTCCTTGACGCGGGAGGTGTGGGTGGTGACCTCGTGGCCGACGCCGAGGAGGGTGCCGTCGCGTCCGGCGGCGAGCCGGACCCGCTGGATCGTCGGCGCGCGGTGGCCGACGACGGCCGCCAGGTGGCCCCGGGGCAGGGCGAGCTTCACGGGCCGGCCGGTGTGGCGGGCGGCCATCGCGGCGAGCACCACGTGCGGGCGGGGCGTGCCCTTGGAGCCGAATCCGCCGCCGACGTGCTCGGAGACCACCGTGACCCGGTCCTCGGGCAGGCGGAAGAGGGCGGCGAGGGTCTTGCGGACCGGGTCGGCGCCCTGGCTGGAGTCGTACACCGTCAGGTGGGTCCCGTCGCCCTCGCCGTCCCAGCGGGCGAACGCCGCGTGCGGCTCCATCGGGTGGTTGTGCAGCGGGGGGATCCGGTAGGTGACGTCCACGCGGACGGGCGCGGCGGCGAAGGCGGCGTCGATGTCGCCGCGCTCGCGCAGGGCCGGCTGGCCGCCGTTGGCCAGGTCGGGCCGGTAGGCGTCCGGGTGGTGCTCGGTGAGGGTGACGTCGTGGGGTTCCATGGCGTACGTGACGCGGACGGCCCGGGCGGCGGCGCGGGCGTCCGGGAGGGTCTCGGCCACGGCGAGGGCGACGTACCAGCCGCGGTGCGGCACGGCGTCGTCCTGGAGGACGGCGAGGGTCGGGTCGTCGGCCTCGCCGAGGCGGGGGGCGGTGCCGGGGGTGAGGACGGCGAGGGTGCCGGGCAGGGCGAGGGCGGCGGAGGTGTCGACGTCCGTCACCCGGCCGCGGGCCACGGTGGCGGGCACGGGCCAGGCGTAGGCGCAGTCGGGCGGCGTCCGGGCGTGCTCGCCGGCGTAGCGGGCGGTGCCGGTGACCTTGTCGCGGCCCTCGACCCGCTCGGTGGCGGTGCCGAGGGCGGGGGCGGGTGCGGCGGGCACCCGGGCGCGGGTGGAGTGCATCGCTGGTCTCCCGGTTCAGGGGCGGTCGGCGGCCAGTTCGGCCAGGACCCGGCAGGCGAGGTTGTGGGCGAGCGGCACCTTGAAGGCGTTGTCCGGCAGCGGCTGGGCGCGGCCGAGTTCGGTTTCCACGGCGTGGGCGATGCTCCGGTCGGTGGGCGTGGTGCCCAGGAGCGCGGCCTCGGCGAGCCGGGCCCGCCACGGCCGGTGGGCGAGTCCGCCGAAGGCGAGGCCGAACCGGCGCACGGTGCCGTCGTCGGCCAGGTCCAGGACGGCGGCGACGGAGGCGAGCGCGAAGGCGTACGAGGCGCGGTCGCGGGCCTTGCGGTACGCGGACGGCAGGCCGGCCGTGGCGGCCGGCAGGCTCACCGCGGTGATCAGTTCGCCGGGCCGGAGGACGGTGTCCCGCTCGGGGTGGTCGCCGGGCGAGCGGTGGAAGTCGGTGACCGGCACGGACCGTTCGCCGTCCAGGCCGTGCAGGTGGACGGTGGCGTCCAGGGCGGCGAGGGCGACGGCCATGTCGGAGGGGTGCGTGGCGATGCAGTGCGGCGAGTGGCCGAGGACGGCGTGGTCGCGGTGGACCCCCTCGCGGGCGCCGCAGCCGGTGCCGGGCTCGCGCTTGTTGCAGGGCATGGCGGTGTCCTGGAAGTAGGGGCACCGGGTGCGCTGGAGGAGGTTCCCGCCGGTCGTGGCGACGTTCCGCAGTTGTCCCGACGCCCCGGCGAGCAGCGCCTGCGACAGGACGGGGTACCGCTCGCGGACGAGCGGGTGCGCGGCGAGGTCGCTGTTGCGCACGGTCGCGCCGACGCGCAGACCCCCGTCGGGCAGGTCCTCGACGGTGTCGAGCGGCAGCCTGCTGACGTCGACGAGGGTCCCGGGCTCCTCCACGCCGTGCTTCATCAGATCGACGAGGTTGGTTCCGCCGGCGAGGTAGCGGGCGCCCGGGCGGGCCGCGTGCGCGGCGGTGGCCTCCTCGACGCTGGTGGCGCGTACGTATCCGTAGGGCTTCACCGGGTCACGTCCTCGACGGCGGCGACGATGTGGGGGTAGGCGCCGCAGCGGCAGAGGTTGCCGCTCAGCCGCTCGCGGATCTCCTCCCGGGTGAGCTCCACCGGGCCCCGCCCGGCCGGGTCCGTGACGTGGGAGGGGTGGCCCGCCGCGACCTCGGCGAACACCCCGACGGCGGAGCAGAGCTGCCCGGGGGTGCAGTACCCGCACTGGAAGGCGTCACGGTCGAGGAACGCCTGCTGGAGCGGGTGCAGCTCGTCGCCGGCGGCCAGCCCCTCGACGGTGGTGACCTCGGCGCCGTCCTGGGCGACGGCGAGGAGCAGGCAGCTGTTGGCGCGCCGCCCGTCGACGAGGACGGTGCACGCCCCGCACTGCCCGTGGTCGCAGCCCTTCTTCGCCCCGGTCAGCCCGAGGTCCTCGCGCAGGACGTCGAGCAGGGTGGCCCGGTGGTCGACGGTGAGGTCTGTCGGCGCGCCGTTGACCCGGAGGGTGACCCGGGACCGGGTGTCGTCGTCGCGGTCCGCGGCGGCCGGGTCGTGGGGCCGGGTGGCGGCCCCGTCCGCGGCCGCGGGGTCGTGGGGCGGGTGCGGGGCGCTCATCGATAGGTCTCGTCGGCCTCGTCGGGGACGGTGTGCACGGCCGCCTCCTCGGCGGACGCGGCGGCGCCCGCGATGCCGACGTCCCGGGCGACGACGTCCTTCTCCTCGTCCTCCCGCACCCCCTCGTCCGGGGCGACGAGACGGCCGGACCGCTCGCGGCCCACCTGGTCGTCGACGGGTTCGCCGTCACCGCCGGGGAGGTCGCCGATGCCGTTGGAGTCGTCGGGCTCCGTCAGGGCCGGGTCGGGCACCTCCTTCGCGAGCCGCTGGTCGAGGGTCTCGCCCTCGCGCTGCTCGCGGGCGGTCGTGCCGACGTGGTCGACGGCGAGGGGCCGCTCGGGCGGGGACCAGCCCTCGTCGTACGGGTCGGCCTCCCGGTCCGACAGCGTGTCCTCGGGGTCGAGGATGCCGTCGTCCTCCCGGCCCTCGGCGTCGTCCGGCTGGTAGACGTTGTCGCCCATCGTGCTCTCGGTGTCCATGGCGTCACTCCCGTGTCTGCTGGTCACGTGTGCTGATCGCGTATCCAGCCTGGATCAGGTCACACATCCCGGCATTCCGGGCGGCGCGGAACGGGAGCGCCGCCCGTGGGCGGCCGCCCCCCGGGTCACTCCGCGTGATCGGCCCCGGAGGCGGACAGGTCCCAGGTGAGGAGCCGCTCGGCCTCCCGGCGGGTGACCTCCGCGAGCGTCTTCGCCTCGCCGGGCACGTCTCCGTGCTCGTCGACGAGCTGGTCGTATATGGGTGAGCCGAGCAGGGCGGGGCGGGTCGTCACGGGAGGTCACTACTCCTGAGGCACGTACGGTTACGGGCTGCCGGGGCGGCCCCGGCGCGGAGTCGTCTGCCCCTGCTCGGCCGGTTCATGCCCGGCCGGTTCCCGCGGGGCCGTGAGCGGTGCCGCCCGTGCCGCGAACCGCTGGAGACGGCGGCCCGCTGGCCCTGCGGCCGGTGGGCGCGACGCGGGCCGGCGAGCGCGTGGAGGTACGGGTCGGGAACCGGCGGCGCGGAGGGTTCCCCGCGCGGCCGGCCGGGCCCCGACTACCACCGGCGGGGGCGCCACCCCGGGTCGGCCGCCCGCATCGCCGCGGTGTCGTCGCGGTCGCGCATGCGGCCGTCGTCGTCGAGCCAGCGGCGGTGCAGGGCGGCGAGGGCCGGACGGTCGAGCTCGACACCCAGGCCGGGGGCGTCGGAGACCGGGAGCCGGCCGCCGCGGAAGACGGGGCGCGGGGTGACGACGTCCTCGGTCTGCCACGGGTAGTGGGTGTCCGAGGCGTGGGTGAGGCCGGGCAGGGTGGCGGCGACCTGGGTCATGGCGGCGAGGCTGATGCCCAGGTGGGTGTTGGAGTGCATGGAGAGCCCGATGCCGTACGTGCGGCAGAGCGCGGCGAGTTCGCGGGTGCGGTGCAGGCCGCCCCAGTAGTGGTGGTCGCAGAGGACGATCCGTACCGCTCCCCGGGCGAAGGCCTCCGGGATCTCCTCGAAGGTGGTCACGCACATGTTGGTGGCGAGCGGCACGCCGGTGCCGGCGGCGACCTCGGCCATGGCGGCGGTGCCGCTCGCCGGGTCCTCCAGGTACTCCAGGACGTCCTCGAGCGCGCGGGCGACGGCGAGCGAGGTCTCCACGGACCAGGCGCCGTTGGGGTCGAGGCGGAGCGGATGGCCGGGAAAGGCCTCGGCGAGGGCGCGGATCGCGGCGATCTCCCGCTCGGGCTCGAAGACGCCGCCCTTGAGCTTGAAGGAGCGGAAGCCGTAGGTCCGCGCGAAGCGGCGGGCCTGTGCGACGACACCCGCCGGATCGAGGGCTGCGCCCCAGTCGTCGGCCGGTCCGCCGGCGCCGGGGTGGGCGGCCCAGCGGTGGAAGAGGTAGGCGCTGTACTCCACGGCGTCGCGGACCTTGCCGCCGAGGAGGGCGTGCACGGGCAGGCCGAGGGTCTTGCCGAGGGCGTCGAGGCAGGCGGTCTCGAAGGCGGAGACGACGGAGAGGCGGAGTTTGGCGGCGGTCCGGACCCCGCGCAGCCCGCTCGCGTCGACGCCGGCGCCGGCCGCCGGGTCGCTCGCTCCGGCCCCGGGACGGGCCGCCCCCGGGCCTGATCCGCCGCCGGCCGCGTCCGCCGCCGACTCGAAGAGGCTGTTCACATGGGTGACCGATCGGCCGGGGAGGGCCTCGGCCAGAGAGCGGGCGATCTCCAGGTAGACGCCGTCGCCGTACGTCTCGCCGAGGCCGACCACGCCTCCCCGGGTGACGACCTCCACCACGAGCCGGGGGGTGAAGGGCTGATGGACGCCCTGGACGTTGAGCAGGGGCGGGTCGGAGATGAGGATCGGGGTGAGCCGGACTTCGTCGACGAGCAGCAGCTTCGCATCCATTCGTGAACGATATTCACGTACACGACCCTCCGGCCAGAGGGCGGACGGAGGTTTCCCGGGCCACCCCTGGACGACATACCGACTGGTCGGTCATCATGAACGCCGACCGAAGCCGACCCGGAGGTACGCCCCATGAGTTCCGCCCCGCCCCCAGGCCTGGACCCGGACCGGCTGCGCCGCTTCCTCGACCGCGAGCGCCCGGGCCTGGTGGCCGGCCCCCTCGAAGCCCGGCTGATCGAGGGCGGCCGCTCCAACCTGACGTACACCGTGACCGACGGCACCGATGGCGGCCGGTGGGTCGTCCGCAGGCCCCCGCTCGGCCACGTGCTCGCCACCGCTCACGACATGCGGCGCGAGCACCGCGTCATCAGCGCCCTGAACGGCACCGACGTCCCGGTCCCCGGCACGGTCGTCCTGTGCGAGGACGAATCGGTCCTCGGGGCGCCCTTCTACGTCATGGAGTTCGTCGAGGGGACCCCGTTCCGCACGGCCCGCCAGCTCGCCCCGCTGGGGCCCGAGCGCACGCGGGCCGCCGTCCTCGGCCTCGTCGACACCCTCGTCGCCCTGCACGCCGTCGACCCGGCGGCGGTCGGGCTCGACGACTTCGGCCGCCCCGAGGGCTTCCTCGACCGGCAGCTGCGCCGCTGGGGCAAGCAGCTGGCCGCCTCACGCGGACGGGAGCTGCCCGGCATCGAGGAGCTGCACGCGGCGCTCGGCCGCGCCCTGCCCACCTCGCCCGCCGCCACCGTGATCCACGGCGACTTCCGGCTCGACAACGTCCTCATCGGCGCCGACGACCGCGTCCGGGCCGTCCTCGACTGGGAGATGTCGACGCTCGGCGACCCGCTCACCGACCTCGGCCTGCTGGTCATGTACAGCACCCCGCTGGACCTGCCGGACTCCCCCGTCTCCACGACCGCGACCGCCGCCGGACACCCGAGCGCCGCCGAGCTGGTCGAGCGGTACGCGTCCGGTTCGGGCCGCGACACGTCCGCCCTCGCCTGGTACACCGCCTTCGCCTGGTTCAAGCTCGCCGTGATCCTGGAGGGCATCCACTACCGGTACACCCTCGGGCAGACGGTCGGCGCCGGCTTCGACCGCATCGGCGACCTCGTCCCCGTCTTCATCGACCACGGCCTGACCACCCTTCAGGAGGGCTGAACCGCCATGGACTTCGCCTACGACGCCCGCACCGAGGACCTGCGCGGCAGGCTCCTCGCCTTCATGGACGAGCACGTCTACCCGGCCGAGGCCGTCGCCCACGAGCAGCACGCCCGCCTCGCCTCCCCCTGGGACACCCCGCCCGTGGTGGAGGAGCTCAAGGCCGAGGCCAAACGGCAGGGCCTGTGGAACCTCTTCCTGCCGGACCCGGAGTACGGCGCCGGGCTCACCAACCTCCAGTACGCCCCGCTCGCCGAGATCACCGGCCGCAGCCCGCACCTGGCGCCCACCGCCCTCAACTGCGCCGCGCCCGACACCGGGAACATGGAGCTGCTCGCCCAGTTCGGCGACGAGGCACAGCGCAAGCAGTGGCTGGAGCCGCTGCTCGCGGGCGAGATCCGCTCCGCCTTCGCGATGACCGAGCCCGAGGTGGCCTCCTCCGACGCGACCAACATCGAGACCCGGATCCGGCGCGCCTCCGACGGCACCGACACGTACGTCGTCGACGGCCGCAAGTGGTACATCTCCGGGGCGATGAACCCGGACTGCCGGATCTTCATCGTCATGGGCAAGACCGACCCCGACGGCGCCGACCCGCGCCGCCAGCAGTCGATGATCCTGGTCCCGCGCGACACCCCCGGTGTCGAGGTCCGGCGCGCCATGCGGGTGTACGGCTACGAGGACCACTCCCACGGCGGCCACGCCGAGGTGATCTTCGACGGGGTACGGGTGCCGGCCGCGAACCTGATCGGCGAGGAGGGCAGCGGCTTCGCCATCGCCCAGGCCCGGCTCGGGCCGGGGCGCATCCACCACTGCATGCGTCTGATCGGCATGGCCGAGCGGGCCGTGGAGCTGATGTGCCGGCGGGCGGTCTCCCGTACGGCCTTCGGCAGGACGCTCGCCCAGCAGGGCGTCGTGCAGAACTGGATCGCGGACGCCCGGGTGACGATCGAGCAGCTGCGGCTGCTGGTCCTGAAGACGGCCTGGCTGATGGACACGGTCGGCAACCGGGGCGCCCACACCGAGATCCAGGCGATCAAGATCGCCACTCCCCGGGCGGTGGTCGACATCATCGACAAGGCGGTGCAGGCCCACGGAGCGGGCGGCGTCTCGCAGGATTTCCCGCTCGCCGAACTGTGGGCCGCCGCCCGGACCCTGCGGCTCGCGGACGGCCCCGACGAGGTCCACCAGCGGTCGCTGGCGCGGCGCGAACTGAAGCGGTACGTGTGACCGGCCGCCCCCGACCGGTCCCGGCGGCTCCGGCCCCGGTCAGGGGCGGAGCGCCCGCAGGAGCAGGTCGGCGAGGTGGCCGGCGACCTGCTCGGGCGTGAGCGGGCCGTCGGGGCGGTACCAGGTGGAGAGGTGGTGGACGGAGCCGAAGTGGTAGTCCACCACCAGGTCGGCCGGGGTCGCGGCGGAGAACACGCCGGAGCGCTGGCCCTCCTCGATCAGGGCGCGGAACCGTTCGTGGTAGCGGCGGCGCTCGGCCCGCACCTGCTTGTTCTTCTCCGGACTCAGGTGGTGCATCGAGCGGAAGAAGATGGCGGCGTCGTCCAGGTTCTCGATGGTCGTGACGACCACGTCGGCGGCGGCCCCGCGCAGGCGCTCCTCGACCGGCGCGTCGGCGCCCGCGAAGGCGTCCAGCCGCTCCTGCTGGAGGCGCAGGACGCGGGCGTAGACCTCCTGGAGGAGATCCTCCTTGGAGCCGAAGTAGTGGTACAGGGCGCCCTTGGTGACCCCCGCGGCCTCCACGATCTCCTGGACGGAGGTCCGGTCGTAGCCCCGCTCCGCGAAGAGCCGGGTGGCGGCGGCCAGCAGCCTCTGGGGGACGGGGGTACCGCTCCCGTCCGTCGTCCTGGCCATGATGCTCCGCCGCCTTCCTTCGTACCCGCCCCGTCCTGCACGACGGGGTTCCCGTCCGTAGATCTTCCCATCCGCCGCGCCGGATGCTAGCGGGCGCCCGTCTCCCAGGCGCGCTGGACCTTGTTCATGGTGCCGAGCCAGCGCTCGGGGTCGGTGGCCCGGTTGCGGTGGTAGTCGGCCACCTCGGGGTGGGGCAGGACGAGGAAGCGGTCGGCGGCGACGGCGTCGAGGAGGGCGTCGGCGACGTCTTCGGGCTCGATGGCCGTGGGGGCGAGGACCAGCTCGCCGGCCGATCCGGCGGCGGTGAGCATGTCGGTGCGCACGCCCTGCGGGCAGATGGCGTGGACCTTGAGGCCGCGGTGCCGGTAGGTGAGCGAGAGCCATTCGGCGAAGGCGAGGGCGGCGTGCTTGGAGACGCTGTACGGAGCGGCGCCGATCATGGTCAGCAGTCCGGCGGCGGAGACGGTGGAGACGAACCGGCCGCTGCCGCGCTCCAGCCAGTCGGGGAGCAGGGCGCGGGCCGCGCGGACGTGGGCCATGACGTTGACGTCCCACGCGGCGGCCCAGACGTCCTCCCCGGCGAAGGCGTCGCCGGGCGAGGAGAGTCCCGCGTTGGCGCACCAGATGTCGACCCTGCCGCCGAGGGCCTCGCGGGCCGCGTCGACGACGGTGGAGGCGTCGCCGGGGACGGCGGTGCCGCCGATCTCAGCGGCGACGGCCCCGGCGCGGCCGGCGTCGATGTCGTTGACGACGACGCGGGCGCCCTCGGCGGCGAAGCGGCGGGCGAGCGCGGCGCCGATGCCGCCGCCCGCGCCGGTGACGACGACCCCGGCGCCGCGTACCGCGTCCCCGGCGCCTCCGCCCGGCTCCGTACCCGTGCCGCTTCCCGTGTTCCCGCTCATGCCGGACCCCACCTCTCCACTGTGACGACCGCAGCAGACTAACCGGTCGGTATGGACTCGTGGAAGACCGGACCGCACGCCTCGTTCCCCGGAGCCGTCAGGGGCGCTAGCGTGCGTGCCCATGTCACGCGCCCCGGCCGGGGACGGTCATCAGGGAGGTTTCCGCATGAGCCTGTCGCGTCGGAGTCTGCTGGCCGCCGGAGGCGCCCTCGGCGCCGCGGCCGTGTCCGCCCCACCCGCCGCCGCGGAGCCCGGCGCGGGGCCCGGCGGGCCCGGCCGTGTGCGGACCGGCTTCGAGCGGCTCGCGGCGGACGGGTACGCCCTGCTGGCCGGCGAGCGGGTCGGCGTCGTCACCAACCCGACCGGCGTCACGCGCGACGCGCGGCACCTGGTGGATGTCATGCACGCGGACGAACGGGTGGACCTCGCCGCCGTCTTCGGCCCCGAGCACGGTTTCCGGGGCACCGCGCAGGCCGGGGGTTCCGAGGGCCGGTACGACGACCCGGCGACCGGCCTGCCCGTCTACGACACGTACCTCAAGAGCGGGCAGCCGCTCGCGGACGTCTTCACCGCCTCCGGTGTCGACACGGTCGTCTTCGACATCCAGGACGTGGGCGCGCGGTTCTACACCTACATCTGGACGCTGTACGACTGCATGGCCGCCGCCGCGCTGGCCGGGAAGCGGTTCGTGGTGCTTGACCGGCCGAACCCGGTCACCGGGCGGGCGGCCCTCGGCCCGGTCCTGGACCGGGCGTTCGCGACCTTTGTGGGCCGGGAGCCGATCGCGCAGGCGCACGGCATGACGGTGGCGGAGCTGGCCCTGCTGTTCAACGGCGAGTTCCTGGCCCGGCCGGTGGAACTGGAGACGGTACGCATGACGGGGTGGCGGCGCGCGGAGTTCTTCGACGCGACCGGGCTGCCGTGGGTGCCGCCGAGCCCCAACATGCCGACCCCCGAGACCGCCCTCGTCTACGCGGGCACCTGCCTCTTCGAGGGCACCAACCTCTCCGAGGGGCGGGGCACCACCCGCCCGTTCGAGCTCCTCGGCGCCGAGGGGATCGACCGGCGGTGGGCGCAGGCCGCGAACGCCCTCGGCCTGCCCGGTGTCCGGTTCCGGGAGGCGTACTTCGCGCCGACCTTCTCCAAGTTCCAGGGCAGGACGGTGGGCGGGGTGCAGCTCCACGTCCACGACCGGGAGGCCTTCGACCCGGTACGGACCGGGATCGCGCTCCTCGTCACCGCCCGCCGCTCGTGGTCCGGGTTCGCCTGGCGGGCGGACCGCTGGATCGACAAGCTGACCGGCTCGACCCGGGTGCGGACCCTGATCGACGCGGGCGCCGGGGTGGACGAGGTCGTCGGGGCGTGGGAGGCGGATCTGGCCGCCTTCCGGGCGGTGCGGCGGGAGTACCTCCTCTACCGCTGAGGGGGCCGGTGCCGGGCCGGTGGTGGGGCACGCTCCACCACCGGAGCGGGTGCGGGCCGGATGTCCCGAGGACCGTGCCGCCGCGCAGGCTTGCCCCATGACACGCAGTCCTTCGCGTTCCGCACGCCGTCGCCGCCTGCCCCTGACCGCCCTGCTGGCCGCCGCCTGCCTCGCCGCCCTCGGCACACCCGCCGCCGCGGGCCCGCCCTCCGCCGTGCGGGCCCCCGCCGCGACCGCCGACCCGGCCCGCGAACTCGCCCGGACCGCCCGCCCGCTGACCGATCCGGTCGCCCTCGACCGGCTGGTCGGCCCGGCGACGGTGGTGGCGATCGGCGAGGCCACGCACAGCTCCGGGGAGTTCTTCACCGCCAAGCACCGCATCTTCGAACAGCTCGTGGAGCACGAGGGCTTCACCACCTTCGCCCTGGAGGCCGGCTGGTCCACCGGACTGCTCGTCGACGCCTGGGTGCGCACCGGCCGGGGCGACATCGAGGCGATCATGCGCGACGAGTTCCAGGAGTCGTACCGGCTCTGGAACACCGAGGAGTACCTCGACCTGTTCCGCTGGATGCGCCGGTACAACCAGTCGCACCCCGACCGTCAGGTCCGGTTCATGGGCAACGACCTCGGCTACGCGGGCCCGAACCTCTTCGACGCCGTCACCGCGCACGTCGGGCGCGCGCATCCCGCGCTGCTGCCCCGCTTCCGCGAGCTGTACCGCGCCTCCCGGCCCGTCGGCCCGATGGAGGCGTGGGTCAAGGGCTACCTGGACCGGCCGCTCGCCGAACGGCAGCGGAGGGCGAAGGAGGTGAACGAGGCCCTCGCCCTGCTGTCCGCGCAGCGGCCCGGGGCCGGTGCGGCGGCGCGGGAGGCGCACGCCTGGGCGGTGCAGCACGCGCGGGCGATCGCGCAGGTCGGCACCGAGTACGCGCACGACTTCGCCGACCCGGCAGGCGTCGCGCGGGCCATGCTCTACCGGGACCGGGTGATGGCCGAGAACACCGTGTGGTGGCAGCGGCGGACCGGCGGCCGGGTGCTGCTGTCCGCGCACAACGGCCACATCGGCTACGAGACGCTCAACCCCGAGCACTACCCGCGCACCCAGGGCGCGTTCCTGCGGGACCTCCTCGGCCCCCGGTACGTGGCGGTGGGCGCCTCCTTCGGGCAGGGCTCGTTCCACGCGCACGACACCGGGGCACCCGGGGAGCCGCTGCGGGTCTTCCACGTCGGCCGGCCCGGTCCGGGCAGTCACGCCGAGACCCTGGACCGGGTCTCTCCCGGCCCGTTCCTGCTCGACCTGAGGCGTACGGCTCCGGGGGCGCGGGCCTGGCTCGCCGGGGCCCGTCCGGCCCACCACATCGGCACCGCCTACCCGTGGCCGGGCGCCACGCCGACGGTGCGGCTGCGCGCCTCGTACGACGCGCTCGTCCACTTCCCGGCCGTCTCGGCGGCCCGGCTGCGCTGAGACGGCCGCCCGAGGGGCCGGGGCACTCCCCCGGCCCCGGAGGGGGCCCGTCCAGGTCTGGCGGAGGCGGCGGGCGGGCATGCTGCGCGTGGAGCCGCCGCCCGCGCACCGCAGAACGTGCGCCCAGGGGCGTCGCGGCCACCTCGACGCGGAGGGACGGTCGGGCCGTGACCGGGATGAGTGTGGAACCGTACCGGGAGCTCACCTTCGACAAGGACGGCGAAGGACCGCCCGGCCAGGCGGCGGAGCTGGTCGCCCTGGCCCGCCGGGGCGTGACGGACCTGGTGGTCCTCGCCCACGGCTGGAACAACACCCCGTCCGGCGCCACCCGGCTCTACTCTGAGTTCTTCGCCCCGTTCCCCGGCCTGTTCCGGGCGGGCGTGGAGGCCGGGTACGCGGGGATCGTGTGGCCTTCGATGATGTTCACGGACGAACCGGTGCCCGACTACCGGGCGCTGGTGACGGTCCTCCCCGGGAAGGAGCGGGTGGCCGCGCGGCTCACCGAACTCCTCGACCTCGCCCCGGCGCGGGAGGAGGCCTTCGCGGAGTTCGGCGCGCTGCTGCGGGAGCTGGCGGACGTGGACCGGGAGACGGTCGCGGCCGGTGAGCCGGTGCCGGAGTTCCTGCTCGCCGACCCGGTCGGGGTCTGCGCGCTGTTCACCGAGGCGCTCGGGGAGCCGGAGACCGGCGAGGAGGCCCTGGGGGACGGGCTGCGCCGGTACTGGAAGGGGGCGCGGGAGGCGCTGCGCCAGGCGACGTACCACGTGATGAAGAAGCGGGCCGGCCACATCGGGGAGTACGGGCTCGGGCCGCTGCTCGTGGAGGTGGCGCGCTCCGCTCCCCGGCTGCGGGTGCACCTGGCGGGCCACAGCATGGGCGCACGGCTCGTCGCGTACGCGCTGCGCGGCCTCCCGACCGGGGTGCGGCCCGTCGCCTCGGTGACGCTCCTTCAGGGGGCTTTCTCGCACTACGCGTTCGCGGCGCGGCTGCCGCACGCCCCGGGGCGCGCGGGTTCCCTGCGGGACATGCAGCTGCGGGTCCGCGGGCCCGTGGTGGCCTGCCATTCGCGGCACGACACGGCACTGGGTGTGATGTACCCGCTGGCGTCCCGCCTCGCGAACGACTCCGAGTCGCTGACGGCGGACGCGCTGGGGCGGGTCGTGGCGCGCGACCCGCGGTGGGGCGCGATCGGGTACGACGGGGTGCTGGCCGTGCCGGGGACACCGGCGCGGACGCTGGCGGAGGTGCTGCGCGAGGGCCTTCCCGGATCGGGGTGCGTGAGCGTGGACGCGGCCGAGGTGGTCCGGGGCCACAGTGACGTGGTCCGCGCGGAGCTGGCCCGGGTGGTGGTGTCGGCGGCCGCGGCGGGGCGGTGACGGGCGGTGGCCCGCGGCCGTGCGGACGCTCCGGTTCCGGCCGGTCGCGCGGCCTCTTCCCGTACCGGTGAGGACTCCCCTCCGGTTTCCCGCCGGCTTCCGGTGGAACACGGCGGCGCTCCCGTTCGTCCCTCTGATGACGCGGAAGGACCATCGACGGAGGTGTCGAGGGATGGCCGGTTTCCGGAGTCTCGCGAGACAGGTGCGCGAGCCGGGGTTCGACACGGCGCTGCGCAGGTATTCGCTGCGGAAGTGTCTGGAGCGGTTCGCGCCGTACGGGCACCGCGCGACCTGGGACCACTTGTGCCGCCGGCACAGGTTCGGCCCGGAGGACCGGGAGCTCGACCCGGAGCGCCTGGTGGCCGCGCTGGACGAGCTGGAGGAGGCGCGGGCGGTGTGGCTCGCGTACGAGGAGCGGTTCGCGGCGCGGCGGCGGCGCGAGAAGCACGAGGGGCTGCGGCGGCTCCGCGCCTTCGACGACTGGCACCGGCGGGTGTGGGGCGGGAACGGCGTGGTGCGGTGCGCCGACCCCGGTCGGCATCCGGCGGATCCGCTGCCGGAGGTGCTGCGGCGGCTGATCGCCGCCTTGGAAGACGGCCCGGGCGAGCGGTGCCCGGTCTGCTCGGGGGCGCGGCTGGAGTGGCGGCACGGTCCGCGGGACGAGTCCTGGTCCGGGCCGGTGTGCGGGGAGTGCGGGGTGGCCGTGCCCAGTGCGGTCCTCACGCCCCGGGCGCTGGCGCGGGCGGACGGCGGGCGGAGACGGCCGCTGGCGCCGGCGGCGTGACAGGAGGCGGGCGCCGGGCGCCGGCGAGCACGCGGGGGCGCGCGGCGAGGACCGGGAACGGGCGGACCGAGCGGGACGCGACGGGGGCCGGGGACCACCGGGCCCGGCGCCGGGGCGGGCGGGCCGTCCCGGGTCTCAGCCGCCGTGGCCGTCGCTCTCCGGGGCCGGGCGGCGCAGTGGGAGCAGGCGGGAGCCCGCCATGCGCTCGCCGAAGGCGTCGTCGGGGTTGGACAGGACGCAGGTCTCCAGGGAGAGGCACCCGCAGCCGATGCAGTCCGTCAGATGGTCGCGCAGACGGCCGAGTTGGCGGATGCGCTCGTCGAGTTCGGTGCGCCAGGCGGCGGAGAGGCGGGCCCAGTCCTCGTTGGTGGGGGTGCGCTCCTCGGGGAGCTGGGCGAGGGCCTCGCGGATGGTGGCGAGGGGGATGCCGACACGCTGAGCGGCCCGGATGAAGGCCACCCGACGGAGGGTGTCCCGGCTGTAGCGGCGCTGGTTGCCCGCGGTGCGGCGGCTGGTGATGAGTCCCTTGCCCTCGTAGAAATGGAGGGCGGAGACGGCGGCCCCGCTGCGGGCGGAGAGCTGGCCGACGGTGAGCTCGTGGATCTTCTCTGGAATCTGCGGCACTCCCCGAACCCTACTGGTCCGTCCGTTGACAGCGACCCCCTCACCCCCACATGCTGAGCAAGCGCTTAGATACCGACCGGAGGGTATGCCGCGTCGGGCGAGTCGGACGTGTCAGAAGGGACGAGGAACATGGCCGAGCCGAGGATCTTCACCTCCGCCGAGGAACTGCGTGCGGGGGTCGGCGAACCGTTGGGCCACAGCGACTGGCTGGAGATCGATCAGAAGCGGATCGACCTCTTCGCCGAGGCCACCGGGGACCACCAGTGGATCCACGTGGACCCCGAGCGCGCCGCCTCCGGGCCCTTCGGCACGACCATCGCGCACGGCTATCTGACCCTGTCGCTGCTGCCGCTGTTCGTCCCCCAGGTGCTCCGGGTGGAGGGCATGAAGATGGGGCTCAACTACGGGACGGAGAAGGTGCGTTTCCCCGCCCCCGTGCCGGTCGGCTCGCGGCTGCGGGCGACCGCCGTCCTGACGAAGGTGGAGGAGGCGGGCGGCGGTGTGCAGGTGACGGCGGCGGTGACCGTGGAGCGCGAGGGCTCCGAGAAGCCGGTCTGCGTGGCCGAGTCGGTCTCCCGCTACTTCTTCTGACCCGCTCCGGGCCCGCTCGCGGACCGTTCCCGGGCGCCGACCATGCGCAGGACGAGGCCGGCGTAGAGCGCGCCGACCTCGTCGGGCGTCCGGCGCCCCCGGACGTTGAACCAGCGCGAGACGTCGATGCAGAGCGAGAGCACCGCGACGGCCGTACCGGAGACGTCCTGCACGTCGAACTCCCCGGCCGTCACGCCCTCCTCGATGATCCGGCGCACGGTCGCGTCGGACTGCCGGCGCAGCTCCACGATCTCGGCGCGGTGCTCGGGACCGAGCGCGTCGAGCTCGTACTGGACGACCCGGGCGGTGGTGTGCCGCTCGGCGTGCCAGCGGACGAAGGAGCGGACGGCGTCGGCGAGCCGCTCGGCGGCCGTGCCGGGGCCGCCGGCCGCCGCGCGAAGGATCTCCAGGGCCTTGTCGTGGCCGATCCGGCTGATCCGGTGGAGGAGCTCCTCCTTGGTCTTGTAGTGGATGTAGAGGGCGGCGGGGCTCATCCCGGCGCGGCCGGCGATGTCCCGGGTGGTGGTGGCGTGGTAGCCGCGCTCGGCGAACGCCTCGACGGCCGCGACCAGCAGCCGCCGGGCGGCCTCGGGCGTGACCTCGCCCCACGGCACGTCCTCGCCGCCGGGCGTCTCCTCCGCCGCGCTCATCGCACACTCCTCCTCGGTCCCGTCAGGACGAACACCATACAACGAAGGTGAGCAAGCGCTTAGACCTTCGGGTGCCGGACCTGCCGCCGGACTCCGGCACGCCGCCCGCGGCGGGGGGCGTCAGAGCTTCTGGAAGGGGTCGTGCTCGGCGAGGAGCTTCTCCAGGCGGGCCTGGTCGACCCGGCTGACGATCTGGCCCGCCTCCTGGCGGTCGCGCACGACCTTGGCGAGCGTGAAGGCGGAGGTGGTGAGGTAGAGGACGGAGACGGCGAGGAACGCCCGCACCCAGGCGCTGGCCTCCAGCTGGTGGACCCCGATGGCCACGGCCGCGAGGGCGATCCCGAAGGAGATGACGGCCTGGGCGTAGTAGGCGGCGGTGTTCTGCTGCTTGACCGGTGTGTCGCTCATGCCGCCCAGCATCGGCCGGAGCGGGCCGCGCCGGTATCCGCGCGGCTACTCAGCCGGGTACTCAGGGAACCGGGGTCCCCGCCGCGTCCGGGGACCCCTCCCCCGCTCAGAAGGCGGAGACTCCCGTGAGGGCGCGGCCGATGATGAGCTTCTGGATCTGGCTGGTGCCCTCGTAGAGGGTCATCACCCGGGCGTCCCGGAGCAGCTTCCCCACCGGGTACTCGTCGATGTAGCCGTAACCGCCGAAGACCTGCAGGGCGTTGTTGGCGCAGCGGACGGCGGCCTCGGAGGCGTACAGCTTGGCCTGGGAGGCGGCGGTGGCGAAGTCCCGGCCCCGGTCGATCAGGTCGGCGACCCGCCAGGTGAGCAGCCGGGCGGCCTCCACGTCGACGGCGATGTCGCTGAGGAGCTCCTGGACGAGCTGGTACGAGGCGATGGGCTTGCCGAACTGCTCCCGCTCGCCCGCGTAGCGCACGGCGGCGTCGAGCGCGGCCTGCGCGATGCCGACGCAGCCGGCGGCGACCGACATGCGGCCCTTGGCGAGGGCGGACATGGCGACGGTGAAGCCCTTGCCCTCGGGGCCGAGGAGGGCGCCGGCCGGGACGCGGACGTCCTCCAGGACCAGTTCGGCGGTGGCCTGGCCGCGCAGGCCGAGCTTGCCGTGGATGGGGCGGCGGGTGAGGCCGGGGGTGTCGGTGGGGACGAGGAAGGCCGAGACGCCCTTGTGCCCGGGGGCGTCACCGGTGCGGGCGAAGATCAGGGCGAGATCCGCCCAGGTGCCGTTGGTGATGAAGGTCTTGGTGCCGGTGAGGCGGTAGCCGTCGCCGTCGCGGACCGCGCGCGTGGCGAGGTTCCCGGCGTCGGAGCCGGTGCCGGGCTCGGTGAGGCCGAAGCAGCCGAGGGCCTCGCCCGCGGTCAGGCGGGGCAGCCAGGCGCGCTTCTGCTCCTCGGTGCCCCAGGCGGCGAGGGTCTTGGTGACGAGACCGAGCGAGACCGAGACGATGCCGCGCACGGAGGAGTCGCCGCGGCCGAGTTCCTCGGTGACGAGGCAGTACGCGAGGTGGTCGCCGCCCGAACCGCCGTACTCCTCCGGGACCGTGAGGCCGAGGAAGCCGAGGTCGCCGAGCTTCTTCACGATGCCCCGGTCGACCTCCTCCGCCCGGTCCCAGGCGACCGCGTGCGGGGCGACCTCACGGGCGACGAAGTCTGCGGCGAGCCGCCGTACGGCCTCCTGCTCCTCGCTCAGCTCCAGATGCACGCCGCACCACCCCTCCTCGGGCTCCGCCCGGCTTTAATTACCACTGCTAGTTTTGAGTGCCAGGCCTACTATGTGCGCCATGGCCCGACCGCGCAAGCCCCTGCTCAGCCGCGACCGCATCGTCGAGACGGCGGGATCGCTCGTGGACGCGGAGGGGCTCGCCGCGCTGTCCACCCGCCGCCTGGCGGCCGAGCTGGGGGTCAGCGGGCCCTCGCTCTACAACCACTTCCGCACCAAGGACGAGATCCTGGACGCGGTCGCGGACGCGGTGAGCGCCAAGATCGACCTGTCGATGTTCGAGGAGACGGACGGCCGCGACTGGCGGACGGCCCTGCACGACTGGGCGGTCTCCTACCGGGCCGCCCTCGCCGACCACCCGCACATCGTTCCGGTCCTCGCCCAGGGCCCGGGCCGCCGCCCGGCGGGCCTGCGGGTCGCGGACGCGGTCTTCGGCGCGATGGTCCGGGCCGGGTGGCCGCCCGCCCAGGCCACGTACATCGGCGCGCTCATGCGGTACTTCGTGACGGGCTCCGCGCTCGGCTCCTTCGCCCGGGGCTTCGTCGACGACGAGACCGCCTACGACCCGGCCGACTACCCGCACCTCGGCCAGGCGCACCTCCTCGCCGAGCACCGGCAGAAGGTGGACGAGGGCGCCTTCCAGACGGGCCTGCGGGCCCTGCTCGACGGGCTCTCGGCGCAGTACGCGACGCTGGACCGGAGGCGGACGCGCACGGTCGGGGGGGACTGACGCCCCCGCCCGCCGGTGCACGGCGCACCCCCCTTCGGCCGGCACCGAAGCACGGATGCGGGGCCCCGGGGCGGCGGGCGGTGAAGGCGCCGCCCGTGGGTGGGCGCGCGCTCCGGGAGGCCCCGGGCGTGGATCCGGCGATATTGCGGTGAGCGCCGCACGGTTCGCCCTCTACGGTCGGGGCATGCAGAAGCGAACCTCCCGTCTCGCGCTCGCGGCCGCCGGTGTCACCGTCGTCCTGTGGGCCTCCGCCTTCGTCTCCATCCGCAGCGCGGGGACGGCCTACTCCCCCGGTCCCCTCGCCCTCGGCCGGCTGCTCGCCGGCGCCCTGGTGCTGGGGGTCGTACTCCTCATACGGCGGGAAGGGCTGCCGCCGAGGGCCGCGTGGCCCGGGATCCTGGTCTCCGGCCTGCTCTGGTTCGGCGTCTACATGGTGGTCCTGAACTGGGGTGAGCAGGAGGTCGACGCGGGCACGGCGGCGATGGTCGTCAACGTCGGACCGCTCCTCATCGCGCTCCTCGGGGCCCGCTTCCTGCGGGAGTCGCTGCCGCCCCGGCTGCTCGCGGGCATGGCGGTGTCCTTCGCGGGCGCCGTGGCCGTGGGCCTGTCGATGTCCGGCGAGGGCCGTGCCTCGGTCCTGGGCGTGGCGCTGTGCCTGCTCGCCGCGGTGGCGTACGCGGGCGGGGTGGTGGCGCAGAAGCCGGCGCTCGCCCACGGCAGCGCCCTCCAGGTGACCACCTTCGGCTGCCTGGTGGGCGCCGTGGCCTGCCTGCCGTTCGCCGGCCGACTGATCGAGGAGGCGGGCCGGGCGCCGCTGCCGGCCACCCTGAACATGCTCTACCTCGGCGTCTTCCCGACCGCGCTGGCGTTCACGACCTGGGCCTACGCCCTGGCCCGTACGACCGCCGGCCGGATGGGGGCGACGACGTACGCGGTACCGGCCCTGGTGGTCCTGATGGCCTGGGCGTTCCTGGGCGAGCTGCCCGGGCCGCTGACGCTCCTGGGCGGTGCGCTGTGCCTGGCGGGGGTGGCGGTCTCCCGGTCGCGGCCGGCCGGGACGGGGGCGGCGGCCCCTTCCCGTACCCCCGAGGCGTCCTCCGGGCCGGGCGGCCGGCGGGAGTCCCGCACCCGCTGACCGCCCTGGCCGGGCCGCCGGTTCGTCAGTCCGGGAAGACCACCAGGGCGCGGCCGCCCCTGCCGGCGAGCATGTTGGTGAAGGCGCCGGGGATGCCCTCCAGGGAGATGCGTTCGGTGACCAGGGCACCGAGGTCGAGCCGGCCGGCCCGGATGTGGCCGGCGAGGACCGGGAGGTCCTTGGCCGGGTCGGAGTTGCCGTAGACGCAGCCGCTCAGGGTGCGGCCCCAGTGGAAGATCTCCAGGGCGTTGAAGGTGACCTGCTGGTCCTTGCCCCCGATGCCGACGACGGTGGTCCGTCCGCCGCGCCGGGTGGAGTCCCAGGCGGTACGGATGGTGGTGGCGCGGCCGACGCACTCCACGGCCACGTCGACGCCGTGGCCGCCGGTCAGCTTCCGGATCTCGCGGGCGGTGGTGTCGGAGGCGACCACGTACGCGGTCGCCCCGGCCGCCCGGGCGAGGGCCTCCTTCTCCGGGGAGACGTCCACGGCGACGATGGTGGAGGCCCCGGCGATCCTGGCCGCCTGGAGGGTGGCGAGGCCCACGCCGCCGACGCCGAAGACGGCGACGGTCTCGCCCGCGCGGACCTCGGCCGAGTGGTGGACGGCGCCCCAGCCGGTGAGGACGGCGCAGCCGAGCAGCGCCGCGTCGGTGAGCGGCACCCCGTCGGGCACGGGCAGCACGCACTTCGCGGCGACGACCGTCTCCTCGGCGAAGGCGGCGACGTTGAGGCCGGGGTGGAGCTCGGTGCCGTCGGCGGTACGGGCGTGGACGGCACCCGCCCCGGTCAGCGCGTCGGCGCAGAGCCAGACCTCGCCGAGGGAGCAGGGGTGGCAGGACCCGCAGGACGGCGCCCAGTTGAGGACGACTCCGTCGCCGGGGGCGACGTGCGTGACGCCCTCGCCGACGGAGACGACGGTGCCCGCGCCCTCGTGGCCGAGGACGGCGGGGACCGGCAGGCGCATGGTGCCGTTGCAGAGCGACAGGTCGGAGTGGCAGACCCCGGCGGCGGCGAGCCGGACCCGGACCTGGCCGGGGCCGGGCTCCGGGAGTTCGACGTCGGTGATCTCCAGGGGGGCTCCGACGGCGGGCAGGACGGCGGCGCGGACGGTGCTCGTGCCCGTACGGGTACGCGTGCTCGTACTGGTGCTCACGTGCGGTGCTCCTCGGTTCAGAACTGGAGGGACTTGGTCTGGAGGTACTCGGCCAGGCCGTGCGCGCCGAGTTCCCGGCCGACGCCCGACTGCTTGTACCCCCCGAAGGGGGCCAGCGGGTTGAAGCGGCCGCCGTTGATGTCGACCTGGCCGGTCTCCATGCGGCGGGCGAAGGCGACGGCCTCCTCCTCGTCGCCCCAGACGGCGCCGGCGAGTCCGTAGACGGTGCCGTTGGCGAGGGCGAGGGCGTGCTCCACGTCCTCGTACCGGAGGATCGACACGACCGGGCCGAAGATCTCCTCCTGGGCGATCGTCATCTCGGGGGTGACGTCGGCGAAGACGGTCGGGGAGACGTAGTAGCCGGTCGCCAGCGGGGCCTGGGGGCCGCCGGCGACGAGCCGGGCGCCCTCGGCGACGCCCTTCTCGATGTAGCCGCGCACGCGTTCGCGCTGGGCGGCGTTGACCAGCGGGCCGAGGCGCTCGCCGGGGACGTACTTCGCGGCGGCCTCGGCGGCGAGCGCCACCGCCTCCTCGTACCGCTCGGCGGGGACCAGCATCCGGGTCCAGGCGCTGCACGTCTGGCCCGAGTTGGACATCACGTTGGCGATGCCGGTGGCGACCGCCCGGGCGAGGTCGGCGCTCGGCAGGATCACGTTGGCGGACTTGCCGCCGAGTTCGAGGGCGACCCGCTTCACGGCCCCGCCGGCGAGGGCGCCGATGCGGCGGCCGACGGCGGTCGAGCCGGTGAACGAGATCAGGTCGACGTCCGGGTGCTCGGCGAGGGCCTGGCCGGCGACCGTGCCGAGGCCGGTGACCAGGTTGAAGACGCCTGCGGGCAGTCCCGCCTCGTGCACGGCCTCGGCGAACAGCTGGGCGGTGAGCGGGGTGTCCTCGGCGGGCTTGAGGACGGTGGTGCAGCCGGCCGCGAGGGCCGGGGCGACCTTGGCCACGATCTGGTGGAGCGGGTAGTTCCAGGGCGTGATCGCGGCGACGACGCCCACCGGCTCGGAGAGGACGGTGGAGTTGCCGACCTTCTCCTCGAAGGGGTGGGTGGCGGCGAGTTCGGCGTACGAGCCGGCCACGGCGATCGGCAGTCCGGTGTGGACGGCGGCGGCCAGCTTGGGCGGGGCGCCGAGCTCGGCGGTGACGGTGGCGGCGATCTCGTCGGCGCGGGCGGCCAGCACGTCGCGCAGGGCGGCGATCCGGGCGGCGCGGTCCGCGGGCGGTGTGGCGGCCCAGCCGGGGAGCGCGGCGCGGGCGGCGCGGACGGCGGCGTCGACGTCCTCGGCGGTGCCGGCCGGGACGTGGGCGATGACCTGCTCGTCGGCCGGGTTGATCACGGGGATCGTGCCCGTGGTGGCCGCGGGGCGCCACTCCCCGTCGATGTACAGCGCGTCGTGGGCCTTCATCCGCTTCCCTCTCCCTCACCCCGCCGACCGGTTCGGCGCCGTCGCCCCAAACTAGCGCTGTTAGTTTTTGGGCGCCAGGGGTTCCGGGAGTGCCCCGGGTCTCATCGCCGGGGCGGTCGCGGGCGTGACGGGCCCCCGGTACCCCGCCGATCGTGCCGGTACGGGTCCGGGCCTGTCCACGGCCGATCCGGACAGTGGTACGGCCCCGGAACTGGCCCCTTCCGCCTTGCCCACGCGCGGGCGCACGGCGAAGCCGCGACCGGGGGCGCCCCCGGGCGGGCAGCAACCCGGCGCCGGGGGTCAGATGGTGCGGGAGATGTCGGTGAGGTGAGCGAAGACCACGATGTTGGCCTCGTAGCCGGTCTTGCGGTCGAAGGTGCCCCCGCAGGTGAGCAGCCGCAGTTCGGGGCGGCCGGTCGCTCCGTACACCTCCTTGTCGGGGAAGTCGTCCTTGGCGTACGTACGGACGCGGTCGACCGTGAAGACGGCGACGCGGCCGTCGGCGCGGGCGACCCGGACGGTGTTGCCGGGGCTGAGCGCGTTCAGGTTGAGGAAGACGGCGGGGCCGGTCCGGGTGTCCCGGTGCCCGACCACGACGGCGGTGCCGCGCTCCCCCGGCGAGGCGCCCCTGGCGTACCAGCCGACGACCCGGGGGTTGTCGACCGGCGGGGTGGCGAGCCGGCCCGCCGCGTCCAGTCCGAGGTCGGTCACCGGCGCCTCGACCGTGATGGCCGGGACGGCCACGGTGGTCGGACGGGACCGGGGAAGCGGCGCGGGCGGCGGGGACGGCCGCGGGGTGGGCGCCGCGGAGCCCGGGCGGGGCTTCGCCTTGTGGTCGGCGGCCGGGCCGCCGCCCCTGGGGGCCGGGGCCGTGGCGGTGTTCCCGGGGGCGGAGCCGGCGGTGCCGCCGTCCGCGGGGGCCGCGGCCCCGGCCGGCCCGGCGGCACCGCCGGGCACGGCCGGGCCGGTGGCGAGGGCCGGACCGGCCGGCTCGTCGTCACCGGCCCACCAGATGCCCCCGGTCACCAGGACGAACGTCACCGTCACGGTCCTGGTGAGCCGGAGGAGCCGCCGTTGCCGGCGCGTGAGGCGTGACCTACGCCGCGCCATCGTTGCGGCGGCGCGCACGGCGGATCAGGACCAGACCGGCCGTGCCGGCGAGGCCGGCGGCGACGGCCGCGCCCACGCCGAAGCTGCTGGAGTCCTCGGCGGCGAGCTCCGCGCTGCCGCCGCCGCCCGCGCCGACCGGGCCGTGCGGGGGCTTGTGGTGGCCGCCGCCGTTGTTCCCGCCGTTGTGGCCGGGCGGGTTGGTCATGTCGTCGCAGTCGACCCGGAAGACCTTGCTCTTCTTGGCGCCGAGCTGGCCGGCCCAGGTCCACTCGACCTTGTACATGCCGTCGGGGAGCTCGATGTCCGGCGTGAAGCCGTTGCCCGTGGGGTCGACGGTGATGACACCGGTCTTGACGGTGCCGCCCTTCGGAGGCTGCGGCGTGATGTTCCAGTTGAGGAGCTGGAGGCCGTCGAAGCCCAGCGCGGAGATGTAGAAGGTGCAGACCTTGGACTCGTTGCGCTGATCGGTCTCCAGCGTCCGGGGCGGCTCGTCGGGGCGCCCGGCGTGGTGGATCTTGACGTCGCCGCTGTCACCCGGGGCGGCGAGGGCGGCGGGGGCGCCGGAGAGGGCGAGGCCGCCGAGGGTGAGGGCGGCCGCGGCGGCCGTCAGGGGCCGGGAGATGCGAACGGACATACGGGTTCCTCCGGGAGGATGGTGTCGGATATTTCAACCGATAATCCGACTATCCGTCATGTCCCGGGTGCGGTCGGTGACGACATGCGCGACGCGGCGCGCATGTCGCCCGTCCGGCCCACGCGGTGCGCCTCCGGCCCGGCCCCGACCCGGCGAGGGACGGTCGGCCGGGCCGGGGCGCAGTGCCGTGCAGCGCTAGACGATGCCGAGGAGGAGGGCCGCCGCCAGGACCACCAGGGAGGTCAGCGCCGCCCACTTCACCGTGAACCGGGTGTGGTCGCCGAACTCCACCTTCGCCATGCCGACCAATACGTACACCGCCGGCACGAGCGGGCTCGACATGTGCAGGGCCTGGCCGACCAGCGAGGCCCGGGCGATCTCCAGCGGGGACACGCCGTGCGCCGCGCCGGCCTCGGCGAGGACGGGCAGGACGCCGAAGTAGAAGCCGTCGTTCGACATGAAGTACGTGAGCGGCAGGCTCAGCACACCGGTGACCAGGGCCATGTGCGGGCCCATGCCCTCCGGAATGGCGCCGACCAGCCAGTCGGCCATGTGCTTCACCATGCCGGTACCGGTCAGGACACCGGTGAAGACGGCGGCGGCGAAGACCATGCCGGCCACGTTGAGGACGTTGTCGGCGTGGGCGGCGATCCGGGCCTTCTGGTCGGCGGGCCGCGGGTAGTTGACGGTGAGCGCGAGAGCCGCGCCGAGCAGGAACAGCACGGGGATCGGCAGCAGTTCCAGGATCATCGCGGCGAGCAGGGCCACCGTGAGACCGGCGTTGAACCAGTACAGCTTCGGGCGGAGCGTCGCGCGGTGCGGGTCGAGGCCCTGGAAGCCCTCGTCGTCGCCCGGGTGGGGGCCGCCGGCGGCGCCTTCCGCCGCGCCCGCGCCCGTACCCGTATCGGAGGAGGAGGAGACGGCGCCGGACAGGGACCCGGGCCGCTTCACGAGGTCCACGCCGCCGCCCGCCGTCACGAGGACGGTCCCGCTCTGCGGGGTCAGGGCCTCGTCCAGGGTGAGGAAGCCGATGCGCCTGCGCTCGCGGAGGCCGAGGACGTACGCGAGGGCGACGACGAAGACGAGGCCGGCGGCGAGGGCGGGGATCATCGGGACGAAGATGTCGGCGGCGTCGAGCTTGAGCGCGGTCGCGGCGCGGGCCGTGGGGCCGCCCCAGGGGAGGGTGTTCATGACGCCGTTGGCGGTGGCCGCCACGCCCGTCATCACGACCAGGCTCATACCGAGCCGCTTGTAGAGCGGGTACATCGCCGAGACGGTGATCATGAAGGTGGTGGAGCCGTCACCGTCCAGGGAGACGATCGCGGCCAGCACCGCTGTGCCCACGACGACCCGCACCGGGTCGGCCTTGCAGAAGCGCAGGATGGCCCGGACGATCGGGTCGAAGAGGCCGACGTCGATCATCACGCCGAAATAGACGATCGCGAACATCAGCATGGCGGCCGTCGGGGCCAGCTTGCCGACGCCTTCGATGACGTAGTCGCCCAGCTGGGCGCCCTGCCCGACCGCGACGCAGAAGAGGGCGGGGATCAGCACGAGCGCCGCGATCGGCGACATCTTCTTCATCATGATCAGGACCAGAAAGGTCGCGATCATGGCGAAGCCGAGGACGGTCAGCATGGAGGACACCTCACGTTCACCCTTGAACAGCCGCCGAGCGGCGGTCCGGATGACCGTAGGTGCCGCCTTCCGCCGTCAGCAAGACGTCGAGGCGTGAGCAATACGAGCAAAACCCCAGGTCACACGAGGGGTACCGGCTCCGGCTCGGGCAGCGGCGCCACCGTGACGGGGAAGCCGTTGAGGACGGCGGTGCCGGAGAGCGGGTCGAGCCGCGAACCGTCGAGCAGCTGGTTGACGTTGACCCCGGGGCGGCTCGCCGCCACCGTGAGCCGGGTACCGGGCCGGTCGTGACCCCAGCCGTGCGGGAGGCTGACCACCCCGGTGCGCACCTCGTCGGTGATCTCCACCGGTACGTCGAGGTGGCCCCCGTCCCCCGCGATCCGGGCGAGGCCGCCGTCGGTCAGCCGTAGCCGGGCCGCGTCCTCGGGGTGCACCTGGAGGACGCAGCGGTTCGAACCTCCGCCGAGTGCCGGGGTGTTGTGCAGCCAGGAGTTGTTGGAGCGCAGATGGCGGCGCCCCACGAGCCGGAGCGTGCCGGGGTCCGGTACGGCGTCGAGCGCGGCGCGCAGCCGGGGCAGATCGGCGGCGATCGGGGCGGGGAGGAGTTCGACGCGCCCGCTGCGGGTCCTGAGGACCTGCGGGAGGCGCGGCTCGAGCGGGCCGAGGTCGATGCCGTGCGGGTGCGCGCGCAGCTCGTCGAGGGTGAGGCCGTACGGGCCGAGCCGGAGCATCAGGTCGAGCCGGCGTTCCGGCCCGGAGGCGCCGGAGAGCTGGGCGGCGAACTCCTCGGGATCACAGCCGTACGCCGGTGAGTGCTCCTGGGTGACCGCCTTGGCGAGGAGGCTGCCGATGGCGAGTTCGTCCACGGTGGACGGCGGGGCCCCGTGCATGCCGGAGACGGCGAGGATCAGCCGGGCGTGGATCTCGCACTCGTCCATGCGGCCCGCTTCGAGGGGGACGGCGGCCGGCGTGTGGCGGACCTGGTTGCGGACGGCGAAGCCGTTGAAGGCGAAGTCGAAGTGGGCGCTCTGGGCGGGCGGGGGCGGCGGCAGGACGACATCGGCGTGCCGGGTGGTCTCGTTGAGGTAGGGGTCGACGGCGACCATGAGGTCGAGGGATGCCAGGGCCGCGTCGAGGCGGCGGCCGTCGGGGGCGGAGAGGACGGGATTGGCGGCGACCGTGACGACCGCCCGGATCCGCCCCTCCCCCGGCGTCTCGATCTCCTCGGCGAGCGCCGCCATCGGGAACTCGCCCTTGACCTCGGGGTGGCGGGAGACCCGGCTGTGGCGGCGGCCGAGGTCGAAGCCCCGGCCGGGGCGGGCCGGGCCGGGCGCGGGGGCGGTGGCCGGGAGCGGGAAGAGGGCGCCGCCGGGCCGGTCGAGGTTGCCGGTGAGGACGTTGAGGACGTCGACGAGCCAGTTGGCGAGGGTGCCGTACGCGACGGTGGAACTGCCCATCCGGCCGTAGACGGCCGCGGAGGGCGCGGCGGCGAGTTCACGGGCGACGGCCCTCAGGGTGGCGGCGTCGACGTCGCAGGCGTCGGCGACGGCTTCGGGGCTGAACTCCTTCACGGCCGTCCGCACGTCCTCCACGCCCTCGGTGTGGGCGGCGAGCGGGCCGAGGTCGGTGAGCCCCTCGGCGAAGAGGGTGTGGACGAGGGCGGCGAGGAACAGCGCGTCGGCGCCGGGCCGGATGGCGACGTGCCGGTCGGCGAGGCGCGCGGTGCGGGTGCGCCGGGGGTCGACGACGGTGAGGGTGCCGCCGCGCCGCCGCAGCGCCTTGAGCCTGCCGGGGAAGTCGGGGGCGGTGCACAGGCTGCCGTTGGACTCGAACGGATTGGCGCCGAGCAGGAGCAGGTGATCGGTGCGGTCCAGGTCCGGGACGGGCACGGCGAAGGGGTCACCGAAGAGCAGCCCGCTGGAGACGTGCTTGGGCATCTGGTCGAGCGTCGACGCGGTGAAGAGGTTCCGGGTGCGCAGCGCGCCGACGAGGAGCGGCGGGTAGAGGGCTCCCGCCATGGTGTGCACGTTGGGGTTGCCGAGGACGACGCCCACCGCGTCCGGGCCGTACCGCTCGATCAGGGGCCGGACGCGGGCGGCGATCGCGTCGAAGGCCTCGTCCCAGGTGGCCTCCCGGAGCACGCCGTCCTCGCGGACGAGCGGGGCGCGCAGCCGGTCCGGGTCGGCGTCGATCTCGGGGAAGGCGGCGCCCTTGGGGCAGATGAAGCCCCGGCTGAAGACGTCGTCCCGGTCGCCCCGGGCGCCGGTGACCCGGGTGCCGTCGAGCGTCAGGACGAGTCCGCAGGTCGCTTCGCAGAGGGGGCAGATGCGCAGGGCGGTGGACATGGCGTCTCCCTGGGGCGGTGGCACACGGCGGTGGGTCACAGCCGTGGCGGGCTGCGACGCCGAGCATACCGACCGGTAGGCATGCGTGGGAGGGGTTACGGCGCCGGGGGCGGCTCCAGGGAGGGGGCGAGGTAGGCGTGGAGCAGTTCCCGGGTCTCGGCGATCAGCGCCCGGTCCCCCTCGGGGTCCACCCGGAAGGCGAGCCGTACGAGGGCGTCGGCCGTCTCGACCCCGACGAGGACCTTGCGGCGCAGGGCCTCGTCGGCGGTCCGGCCGAGATGGGCGGCGAACAGGGCGCAGAGCCGTTCGGCGACGAGGAGGTTCGGATCGTCGACGGGCTCCGCGGTCGTGTCCTCGCCCGGTGCGGCGGCGGGCACGCCGAAGTCGACCAGCGCGAAGCCGGGCACGGTCCGCTTCATCGCGAGGAACTCGTCCAGGACGCCGTCGATGGCTCCGTGCGCGTCGAGGTGCGGTGCCCCGGCGAACCGGGCGGAGACCCGCTCCGCGTACCGGTCGAGGTTGCGGTGGGCGAGGGCTTCGACCATCGCCCGCTTGTTGCCGAAGAAGCGGTAGACGGAGCCGATCGGCACCCCCGCCCGCAGGGCGACCGCGCGGGTGCTCAGCCGCTCGTAGCCGCCGCCGTCGAGGAGTTCGGCGCAGGCGTCGAGGATCCGGGCGAGCCGCTCGGCGCTGCGCCGCTGGACGGGGGTCCGGCGGAGCGGCGCGGACGGGCGCCGCGGGCTTGTCGGGGACACGGGACCATGATGCCGCGCCCCCGGGGGTGTGTCCGGGCCGTCCGCGCGGAGTCGGGACCGTCCCTCCACGCGACCGCGGGCGCCCCTCGTGACGAGGGGCGCCCGTGGTCCGGCCGCCGGCCGGTGGCACCTCAGGGGTGTCCCGGGCGTCCGCCCATGGGGTCAGTCGTCCAGCTCCGGCCAGATGTTGAAGTCGCCGTCGTCGACGACGTCCTCACCGAGCCCGAGTTCCTCCCCGAGCGCGAGGTAGCGCGCGTACCGGGCTTCACCGATCCGTACGAAGTACCCCTTCAGCGCCCGCAGCAGCAGCCGGAAGGCCAGGTCGGGATCGACGTCCACCACCCGACGCAGGGCGGGGACGACGCCGTCGAGCGGGCTGTAGGCGTGGTGGGCCGTGGCCTGCTCCAGGGCGGGACCGACCGACGCGATCTCGGCGGCCACCGCCTCCTTCGCCGCCCCGTCGGTCGCGGACGGGCCGGTGGCGGGGGCGAAGGAGGGGTCGTCGGACCGGATCCTGTCGGTGCAGATGTCCGCGATGCGGCGCAGCCACGCCCGGCCGTCGATCCCGAGGCGTCCCAGATCGAACTCCCGGAAGGTTCCCGCCAGCCACAGGGTCTCGATGTCCCGGCCGGACAGGGGTGAGTCCAGCAGGGCGAGGCAGTCCCGCAGAAGCTGCTGGGCGAACGCCCCGTCGAACCGGTCGGCGACGCTCGCGACGACGTCCAGGCCGGCGGCCTCGCTCGTGACCACGGGGTAGCGGATCCACTTGATCAGCCCGCTGAGCCCGATGTCGACCCCGAGCGCCCGATCCGGTGGTGGCTGCGCCATGTGTCCCTCTCCTCTGCTCTTTCTTCTCCTGTCCCCCTGTGTCGGGCAGGCGGTCTACTTCGGGTAGGCGGTGTAGATCACGAAGTTGTTCGGGACCTTGGCGGCGTCGTCCCCGGCGTGGCTGCTGCCCCGGACCGCCTTGATGTTGATCACCACCCTGTTCCCGGCCGCCACCGGCGCCGTGGCTCCGTCACGGTAGATCTTGCCGAGTGAGCCCTCGCCCCGGAGTTCCCATTCGATGGGGAAGAGGTCGTGGCGCGGATCGAAGATCTGTGACTTCGGCAGCTTGCGCTGATCGTTGATCCACTTCGTGAGCTTCGCCAGGTTCTTCGGGCTGCGCTGCACCCACTGCTGGAAGGCCTCGTTGATGCAGCGCACCGCCGTGTCCTGGTCGTTCCAGACGGTCGCGATGCCGTCCTTGGCGGCCTTGTCCCACGCCTGCCGCTCGTTGAGGACGTGCTCGCCCAGCGTGTGAGCGCCGTTCTTGCCCTCGTCCGCGACGATGTTCAGGCAGTTGTGGACCAGCACGTCCTGGGGACGCGCACCCGTCGCGCGCACGAAGAAGGTGTGCGGACCGTCGACCGTGATGTCGTGCACCACCGTCGGGGCCAGGCCCGTGCGGTCGCGCAGGGCCCGCACCGTACGGACGGCGCCCTCCGGGGTGCGCAGGCGGTCACCGACGCGCAGGTCGGCAACCGTCGTCCAGCCGCGGTCGGCCACGAAGAACTTGTGACCGGCGGTGCTCGTCAGCTTCCCGCCACCGGCGAGGGTGACATCCACCAGACGCTCGGTCCCGTGCCGGAAGGTGGCGGTGACCTTCTGGGTCCGCAGCTCCCCCGAGGCGGGGTCGGCGGCCTTGACCAGATCGCCGATCGCCACCCGGGCGATGGGACGGTAGGTGCCGTCCGCCATCAGCACCGGGGTGTGCCCCGGGAAGCTGTTGCGCACGCAGGAGGTGAAGGCGTCCTCGTAGAGGTTCACCTGCTGCGTGATCCTGGCGAGGGTCGCCGGGTCCAGGCCCTCGATGGCCTTGAGCGCCTTGTAGGCGTCGGCGACGCCCACGCCGGTCTTCATCGCGGCGTCGAGTGCGTTGAGCGCCTCGGCGATCTTGCTGAACGCCTTGCCCGGGACGAAGTTGCTCGCGGCCCAGGCACAGCCGCCCGCGCTGCCCCTCCAGCAGTCGATGAAGTCCTGGATGAGGACGGCCCTGAGGACCTTGTAGACGAGGGTCTGCTCGATGAGGTCCCACTTGCTGAAGTACTGGGTGACCTCCTTCTTCAGGCCCTTGAACGGCCGGCGGTCGATCAGCACGGTGTCGGTCGCCGGGCAGCCGGTCGCCGTGGCCGGCACGTCCGGGTCGGTGCACAGGAAGAAGTCGACCTCGACGTCGAACGTCACGTCGAACGTGACGGTGCAGCCGGTGAAACCGACCTCGATGACGCAGTCGTTCTTCTGCTTGGCGTCGGTGACCTTGACGCTGTCCTCGTCGACGACGAAGAACGTGCCCCCGATCCCGCCGGTGCCCGCGCCGTTCTTGATCTGCTGGTTGGCCTGCTTCCTGGCGGCGGACTCGGCCGCCTCCTGGGCCTCCTTGGCGTACTTCAGCGCGTCCTTGGCGGCCGTCTCCGCCTCGGTGGCGGCGGCGTCGGCGCGGTCGGCCGCCGCTCGGGCGTCCTTGGCGGCCTGCTCGGCCGCGGCCGCGGCGTCGCGGGCGGCCTCGGCGTCCAGGGCGGCCTGGTCGGCGGAGGCGCGGGCCGTCGTGGCGTGGTTCTCGGCGCGTCCGGCGGCGGCGTCCGCCGCGGCGGCGTCCTCGCCGGCCCGGCGGTCGTACTCGACCGTACGGGCCAGGGACTCGGCCGCCTTCGACGCGGCCCGGGCCGCGTCGGCCGCGTACCCGAGCGCCTCCGTCGCGTACCCGCGGGCGTCGGCCGCGTGGGCCGCGGCGTTGGCCGCGTGCACGTAGGCCTGCTTGGCCTCCCCGGTGGCCGCGTCCGCGATGGCCTTGGCGGCGGCGGCTTCCTCCTTCGCGTTCTTGGCGTGGGCGTCGGCGACGGCCTTCTGCTGCTCGGCGATGGTCTTCGACGCCTGGCCGGTCAGGACCACGAGACCGGCGGCCGAGTCGGTCGTGACGTACGGGGAGCCGAGCTGGATCGCGTCGTTGGCCGGCCGGGCGACCTGCGCGGCCGAGTTGCCCGCGTCCACCGCGGCCTGGGCGGTGACGTGGGCGTACCCGGCGGCCCTGGAGGCGGCGGCCAGGGCCTTGGCGGCCTCCTTCTTCGCCTCGTCCGCGTGGGTCCTGGCCTCCTTCGCACTGGCCTCCGCCTCGGCGGCGAGGCGCTGCGCGGTCTTCGCCGCGTCGGCGGCGCGCCGGGAGGCGTCCAGGGCGTCGGCGACGGCGCTGGTCGCCGTCTTCACCGCGGCCTCGGACCGCAGTTTGGCGGCCTGGGCGGCGTCCGCGTCGGCGCGGGCGCGGCCCGCGGCCGCCTCGGCGCGGGTGGCGGCGGCGTCCGCGTCGGCGGCGGCCTGCGTCGCCGCGTCGGCCTCACCCCTGGCCCGGCCCGCCGCCGCCTCCGCGGCGTCGGCATGGGCGTCGGCGGCGTCCGCCGCCTCCCGGGACGCCTGGGCGTTCTCGTCCGACTCGTGCGCCTGGGCGAAGGCTTCCTTGGCGTCGGCCTTGGCGCGGGCGGCGTCGGCCTTCTGCTCGGCGGCCCAGGCGTCGTCCCGCAGGTCGCGGGCCTTGTCCTTGGCCTTCACCGCGGCGTTCTTCTTCTCGACCGCGGTGCCTTCGGCGGTCTCGGCGAGCTTGCGGGCGTCCTGCGCCTTCACCGCCTCCGCCTCGGCGTTCTTGCGGTGCTGTGCCGCCTCGCCCTGTTTGGCGGCGGCGATCAGCTTCTCCTTCTCGGCGGTCTTCTCCTCCGCCTCGGCGGACAGCCTGCGGGCACGGGCATCGGCGGCGGCCGCCTTGGCGGTCGCCTCCGCCTGCACGGCGACGGCGAGCTTGGCCTCGGCGGTCTCCTTCTCCTTCTTGGCGGTGTCGCGCTGGAATTTGGCTCCGTCCGCGGCGGCCTTGGCCTGCCACTCGGCGGCGCGGGCCGCCTCCTTGCGGAACTCGGCTTTCGACAGGGAGGCCTGGGCGAGCGCGCGCTGCGCGATCGTGTCGCTGTCCGCGGCGGCGGCGCGGGTGGCGGCCTCGGCGGTCTCACCGGCCTTCACCATCGCGTCGAGCGCGGCGGCGACACCCTTGGTGACCTGGTCCTTCTGGAGACCCACCAGCAGGCCTCGGCCGCGCGGCGCACCGTTCTTGTCGGCGATGGCGTAGGCGGCCTGCATGGCGGTGTCGGAGGTGGCGACGGCCACCTTGGCCGCCGCGGCCTGCTGCTTGATGACCGCGAGCTGCCCCTTGGCGCCCGCCCGGGCGTCCGCGACGCCCTTCGCCGCCTGGTCGAAGTGGGCCTTGGGCTGCACCTCGCCGTTGTGACCGGACGGCTTGATGGTGAACTGCTGGGAGGCGGCGGTGGCGCAGTTGGCGAGCAGCGCGTCCTTGCCGGCGTCGTACGTGGCGAAGTTCAGGCATTTGCCGGAGCCGACGCCCCTGAGCTGCGTGGTGGCGCGGGGGGTGTACTCCCAGGTCTGAGCCTGCGAGCTGCTGTTGCAGGTCTGGATCTGGATCTTCGTGCCGACGGCCGAGCCGTTGCCGGCGACGTCGAGGCACTTCATCGACTTGACGTTGCGCAGGTGCAGGCCGAGGTCGTCACCCTCCATCTGCCACTGCTGCGCGGACGTGCCGTTGCAGGTGTAGGCCTGGACGGGGGTTCCGTTGGCCGTCCCGCCGCCCTGGACCTCCAGGCACTTGCCCGTGGCACCCTTCAGCTGGATCGTGGACGGGACGTCGCCGATCCAGCCGACGCCGCCCGCGGACCAGTAGTCCTGCCAGCGGGTGAGGTGGTCGGCGACCCAGGAGTGGCCGAGCATCTGGCCGAGCGCCCGGGCGCCGGTCGCGAGCGCCTTGGTGGCGTTCTCACTCGCGTCCACGACCTGGTTGCGCTGGACGGCCTGGGAGGCGATCTCCTGCTGCCATTCGGCCGCGGCGGTGCCGGCGACGGGGCCCATGACCTTGTTCGGGTCGATCGGGTCGCGCCAGGCGCAGGTGGAGAAGCGTGTCTTCAGGTCCTCCACCGCGATGCGGTACTCGGGGCTGCCGGGGACCGGGCCGGTACGGGGGAAGCCGCCGTTGGCGAGGAAGAGGCGGGCGTTGTCCGCGCCGGTGGGCTCGAAGGTGGCCTCCTTGAGCCACTTGAAGCCCTCGTTCTCGGCGACGTCCCGGGCCCAGTCCGTGCTCGTCGTGGAGTCCGGGTCCTTGCCGTAGAGGGGGGTGCCCAGGTCGATGACGGCCTTGCGGGCCTTCGCGTCGGCCGGCGGGGTCGGGTCCTCGTACGGGTCGCCCTCGCTCTTCCAGAACCGGTCCGCGATCCACTTGGTCAGGCCGGTCTGGCTGTGGAAGTCCTCGCCCTCCCGGGTACCGGGCGGCCAGTGGAAGGTCGCGTCGTTGATGCCGGCGACGGTGCTCAGCCCGGCGAGGGGCTTCTCCCAGCTCTCGCGGAGGGCGAAGATGCCCGCCAGCTCCTTGTCGGCGGCGGCCTGGTCCTTCTCGTACGCCGTGCTGAGCGGCGTCTTCTCCCAGTACTTGGGGTTCGCGGCCGTGTGGAGGCCTTCGGGCGGCAGGTCGAGACCGCCCTGGGCGACGCCGGCCATGGCCGGGCCACCCATGCGCAGCACCTCGGCCATCAGGCACTGGTCCTGCCGCAGTTGCTCGGCGGCGGTCTCCTCGTACCAGTCGAAGTCGTTGCCGACGGTGGCCATACGGGGGCCGGTGCCCGGCAGGCCGGGCTGCACGGCCAGACCGCCGAGGACGGCGAGTCCGACCACGGAGGTCGTGAGCGGGGTCAGGACCGCGGAGAACCGCGATCCCGACATGAACGTTCTTGGTCTGGAACGCAAGGGTCGTCCTTCGTACGGAACGAGGGCGTCGGGGGTGCCCGTCAGGAGCGAGGGCGGAGCCGTACGGAATACGCGGACGCGCCGCACCGAGGGAGGCACGCCACCGTGCCGACCTGCGATGCGGGCGCGGTGAGCCGGTGTCGTGGCACGACGAAGCCATCCCTCCCCGTGGCGGCACTGTCCCCCCGGCCGCCGGTGATGTGCGCGCCGCGGCGGAGGAGTCAGGTTCCGCCCGGCGTGCGGGGATCACCATAGCCACAGGCGGAGCCCGATGTTCAAGGGAGTTACCGCCGGTTCCGCCGCCCGGGCGCCGCTTCGGACCGCGCCCGCACGTCCCGGACGCACCGCGGCCGCCGCCGGCCGCGCGCCGGGGCCGCCGAGTCACCGTTGACGGGAGCCGCGCGGAATCCTACGGTCGTACATAGGATTCCCTTGTGGGCTCAGGACAGGAGCGGGCGATGACGACGGAGCAGGCCAGGAAGACGGCCGAGGCGCTCACCTACAGCACCGGGTTCGGCAACGAGCACAGCTCGGAGGCGGTCCCCGGCGCGCTGCCGGAAGGGCGCAACTCGCCGCAGCGTGCCCCCCTCGGCCTCTACGCCGAGCAGCTCAGCGGCAGTGCCTTCACCGAGCCGCGCGCCCACAACCGCCGGTCCTGGCTGTACCGGATCCGCCCCTCGGCGGCCCATCCGCCGTTCACCCGGACCGACAACGGCGCGCTGCGCGGCGCGCCCTTCACCGAGACCGTGCCCGACCCGAACCGGCTGCGCTGGGACCCGCTGCCCGCGCCGGCGGCGGGGACGGACTGGCTGGCCGGCCTGTGGACCCTCGGCGGCAACGGCGACGTGACGCAGCGCACCGGCATGGCCGTGCACCTCTACCACGCCAACGCCTCCATGGAGCGGGTCTTCGGCGACTCCGACGGCGAGCTGCTGATCGTCCCGGAGCACGGCGGTCTGCTGCTCCGCACCGAGCTCGGTCTGCTCGCCGCCCGCCCCGGCGAGGTCGCCCTGATCCCGCGCGGTGTCCGCTTCCGGGTGGAGCTGCTCGACGAGACGGCCCGCGGTTACGTCTGCGAGAACTACGGGGCCCCGTTCCAGCTGCCGGACCTCGGCCCCATCGGCGCCAACGGCCTGGCGAACGCCCGTGACTTCCGCGCCCCCCTCGCCGCCCACGAGGACGTCGAGGGCCCGGTCGAGGTGGTCAACAAGTACTGCGGCAACCTCTGGTCCGCGACGTACGACCACTCCCCGCTGGACGTCGTCGCCTGGCACGGCAACCACACCCCGTACGTCTACGACCTGCGGCGCTTCAACGTCATCGGGACGATCTCGTACGACCACCCGGACCCGTCGATCTTCACCGTCCTCACCTCCCCGTCCGACACCCCCGGGCTCGCCGGCGTGGACTTCGTGGTCTTCGCCCCCCGCTGGCTGGTCGGCGAGGACACCTTCCGCCCGCCGTACTTCCACCGCAACGTCATGAGCGAGTACATGGGCCTGATCGAGGGCGCGTACGACGCCAAGACCGCCGGGAAGGGCGGGTTCGTGCCCGGCGGGGGCTCGCTGCACAACATGATGTCGGCGCACGGCCCCGACCGGGAGACCTTCGACAAGGCGAGCGCCGCGGAGCTGAAGCCGCAGAAGATCGACGACGGCCTGGCCTTCATGTTCGAGACGCGCTGGCCGATCACCGCGACCGGTCAGGCGGCGAACGCCGACCACCTGCAGAAGGGCTACGACGGCGTATGGCAGGGTCTTGAGCGCCACTTCCGGTCGTAGTGTCGTCGTACGGAGAACGCCGTGACCGCCTTCGCCCCCGACTCCCTGGTCCTGAACCGCAAGCTGCCGCTGTGGTACCAGGTCTCGCAGTCCCTCCGCGCCTCGATACTGGGCCGCGCGCCGGACGCCTCGCTGCGGCTGCCCACCGAGGAGCAGCTCGCCGCGCACTACGGCGTGAGCGTGCTGACCATGCGGCAGGCGCTGAAGGAGCTGGAGGAGGAGGGGCTGATCAGCCGCCACCGGCGGCGCGGCACCTTCATCGAGCCGGGCGCGCGGCGCTCCACGCCGCGCCGCCTGCTCGGTTCGATCGACGCGATCGTGGCCCAGCAGTCGGGCGAGCGGACCACCGTGCTCGGACACGGCGCCGAGCCGGTGCCCGGTGAGCTCGCCGAGCACTTCCCGGGCGTGCCGGAGGTCGTCACGTACCGGCGGCTGCGCGCCGACGGGGAGAGCGGCGAGCCCACCAACTGGGCGGAGAACGCGGTCCTTCCGGAGCTGGCGGCCGCGATCGACCCGGTGGATCTGGAGCGGTGGCCGATGACGAAGGTCCTGCGGGACGTGGTCGGGGTGCGGATCAGCCGGATCACGGACACGGTGGAGGCCCGCCTGGCCGACCCGGAGACGGCCGGCCTGCTCCGGGTCCCGCTGCTCTCGCCGATCCTGCACTACACCGGCGTGACCTACGACGCGGACGGGCGGGTGGTCGACGTCGCGCGCATCCGCTACCGGGGTGACCGCTTCTCCTTCACGGTCACGGTGGAGGCCGACTAGGCCGTGTCTTTTGGATCAGGCCGGATCAGGGAGCGGCGTCTGGCGCCGTGCGTCGCAAGGCGGAGGAGGGAGTCCATGCGGAGCATCGGCGACCGACGACAACGCTGGGGGCACCTCCCGTGCCCGAAGGGCCACGGGGGAGAGGCGCGGTGCCAGGCGCCGCGAGCCCGGCAAGATCCGAAAGACACGGCCTAGGCCACGTCCGGGACCTCGGAACCGGAGGGCCGCGGCGCCGGGAGCCCTCGCCCGGGCAGGCTGGAGCCGCCCGGCGGGGGTGGTTAGCATGCGGGGCGTGACGCAAGCCCCGGGTCCGGACGAAGCGCCCCTGCTGGACGAGCTGATGCCCTGGTCCGTCGCACCGCTCCGGTTCGGGCGGTCCTGGATCGCGGCGCCGGACGCGCGCACGCTGCGGGCCCGCTGGGACCGGCTGGTGGCGGCCGGGGGCGCCGAGCGGGAGGCGCTGTTCCGGCCGAGCCGGGCGCGGACGCCGTCGAGCGCGGTGGCGGCGCTGCCCGGGCAGCGCACCGGCACGGTGCGGTTCGCCCGGGAGTCCGGGCCGTGCCCCGAGCCGGTGCGGGTCGCGCGCGGGCCGTTCGACGAGCAGTGGCTGCTCCCCGACCACCGGCTGATCGACGTGGCCCGCCCCGAACTCTGGCGGGTCGCCGGCGCGCCCCAGGTCTTCGCCGTGGAGCAGGGGTACGTGCCCGGTGAGGCGGCGGGGCCGGCGCTGCTCGTGACGGCGGCGCTTCCGGAGGGCCGCTCCCCCGCCGGCCGGCCGGGCCGGATCCGGCCCCTGTTCCGCCGCCCCGGCGGCCGGGAGCCGAACCTCGCCCCCGGCCTGCTGCCCTTCCTGAGCGAGCGGTACGGCCGCGAGGTGGACGCCGGGGACTGGCTGGCGTGGGCGCTCGCCGCCGCCTCCCCCTCGCCGGCCGGGTGCCGGGTACCGCTGCCGGAGGACCCGGAGGTCTGGTCGGCGGGCGTGCGGCTGGGCCGGGAGCTCGCCGACGTCCAGCTCGGCGGGGCGCTGAGCGGGGCGCGGCCCCGGCTGCCGGGCGGGCGGCGCCCCTACGTGCGGGCGGCGGTCCCGGCGCGCCCGGCGGATCTGTCGTACGACCCGGGCGCGGAGGTCCTCGGTGTCGGTGAGGGCCGGATCTCTCCCGTGCCGGTGGAGGCCTGGGAGTTCCGGGTGGGCGGTGTGCGGGTCCTGGAGCAGTGGTTCGAACGGCGGACCGCGCCGGCGGAGCCGGGCTCCCTGGAGGCGATCGGTCCTGCGGCCTGGCCGCAGGAGTGGACCTCGGAGCTGCTGGGCCTGGTGACGGCGCTGGCCCTGCTGGGCGCGCGGGAGCCGGAGCGGGCGGTGTTCACCGCCGGGGGCGGCGGCCGGGCGGCCCTGACGGCGGCCGGGGTGCTGCCGGTGCCGGTCCGGGCCCGCCGCCCCGCGTCCGTACTGGACCATCAGGAGGAGGGCCCGGAGGGGCAGTTCATGCTCCTGTGACGGGGGGCGCGAAGGACTCCAGGAGGCGGGCGATGGTCGTGTCGAAGATCTCGTCCGGGTCGGCGGGAGCGGGCTGCGCGGCGAGCAGCTCCGCCAGGTGCGGGTAGCGGCCGCCGGCGGCCTGCCGGGCGAGGTAGGCGGTGCGGACGGCCTGTTCCTGCTCCTCGGACCAGGGCAGCGAGCGGGCGCGTTCGGCGAGGGCCTGCTCGTTGACGACGGTGGCCATGACCGTGCCGTTGACCATGGCGATGAGCTGCATCTTCAGGCCGGGCTCGATGTCCAGGGGCGCGAGGCAGCCGAGGCACCAGTCCAGGTAGCGCAGGGCGTTCGGGCTGAGGCCGTAGGCGGAGTTCATCAGCCGGGCGAGCCAGGGGTGGCGGTACATGAGGGCGCGGCCCTGGTGGGCGAGCGCGGTCATGTCCGCGCGCCAGTCCCCGCTCGGTTTCTCGGGCAGGTCGTACTCGCCGCTGACCGCGTCGACCATCAGCTCGTACAGGTCCTCCTTGCGGGGGACGTAGTTGTAGAGCGACATGGTGCCGCAGCCGAGTTCGGCGGCGACGCGGCGCATGGAGACCGCGTCGATGCCGTCCGCGTCGGCGATGCGGACGGCGGTGTCCGCGATCTCCCGCCGGCTGTAGGCCGGTTTCGGGCCTCGGCCCGTGCGCTCGGGGCGCGCCCAGATCACTTCGGGTTCGGCCGCTCGGCCCGCCATGGATCATCACCTCGCCCCCCATCGTAGTTACGTACACCGTACGTAGTGCGCTATGGTCACCACATGACAACTACGTACGCTGTACTTAGTGAGGGCCTTGGCAAGCGGTACGGCGAGGTCCACGCCCTGCGCGGGTTCGACCTCGCCGTCCCCGAGGGCACGGTCTGCGCCGTCCTCGGGCCCAACGGCGCGGGCAAGACCACGGCCGTGCGCGTGCTCACGACGCTCGTCGCCCCGGACGCGGGCAGCGCCCTGGTCGCGGGCCACGACGTGGTCCGGGACCCGGCGGCGGTACGGAGCCGGATCGCCGTCACCGGGCAGTACGCCTCCGTCGACGGCGACCTCACCGGCGCCGAGAACCTCCGCCTCTTCGCCCGGCTCCTGCGCGCCCCGCGCTCCCGCGCCGACGAGCTCCTGGAGGAGTTCGGCCTCACGGAGGCCGCCGGGCGGCCCGCGCGCACCTACTCGGGCGGCATGCGCCGCCGTCTCGACCTGGCGGCCAGCCTGCTCGCGCGGCCCGCCGTCCTCTTCCTCGACGAGCCCACCACCGGGCTCGACCCGCGCAGCCGGAACGGGATCTGGGACGCCGTACGGGGGTTGGCGTCCCAGGGCACGACCGTGGTGCTCACCACGCAGTACCTGGAGGAGGCCGACCAGCTCGCCGACGACATCGTGCTCGTCGAGGACGGCCGGGCCGCCCACCGCGGCACCCCGGCCGAACTCAAGGCGCTCATCGGCGGCTGGGCCGAGGTGGTCGTGGCCGGCCCCGGACCGCTGGACGCCGCCGCTGCCGTCCTCGACCGGCTCACCGGCAACGCCCCCGTCCTCGACGCCGAGCGGCGCACGGTCGGCGCGCTGACCACGGACCCCGCGCTCACCCTGCCCCGGATCGTCCGGGAGGTGGACGCGGCCGGTGTCCCGATCGTGGACGCCTCGCTGCGCCCACCCACCCTGGACGAGGTGTTCCTGCGCCTCACCGGCCGGACGGAGGCGGCGGCATGACGACCCTCGCGTACGACGGCGCCGCGGTCCTCGGCCGCCACCTCCTGCGGATCCGGCACGCCCCGGCGATCACCGTCATGACGCAGACGATGCCGATCGTCTTCCTCCTCTTCTTCGGTTACGTGTTCGGCGGCGCGCTCGCCATGCCGGGCGCCGAGTACCGGTCCTTCCTGGTGCCCGGCCTGCTCGTCGCCACGGCGGCGGGCGGCCTCATGACCGGCATGTTCCAGGCGGCGCAGGACGCCCACCGGGGCGTCATGGACCGCTTCCGGACGCTGCCGATGAGCAGGGGCGCGGTGCCGCTCGGGCAGGCCCTCGCCGACCTGGTCGCGTGCGCGGCCGGCACGGTCCCGATGATCCTGGTCGGGCTCGCCATGGGCTGGCGGATCGAAGGGTCCGTGCCGGAGGCCCTGGCCGCCTTCGGACTGCTGCTGCTGTTCCGTTTCGCCATGACCTGGGTGGGCATCCTGCTCGGCCTGGCCTCACGGAGCGAGGAGGCGGCCGGCCAGCTCGGCAGCGCGACCTTCGTCCTGCCGCTGCTGTCGAACGCGTACATCCCCACCGACGGCATGCCGGACCACCTGCGCGCGGTGGCCGAGTGGAACCCGATCTCGGCGGTGACGACGGCGGTGCGCGTCCTCTTCGGCAACGCGCCCGTCCCGGCGGACGCGGCCTGGCCGGTGGCCCACCCCGTGGCCGGGGCGCTGCTCTGGTCCCTCGCCCTCGTCGCCGTCTTCGCCCCGCTCGCGGTACGGCGGTACGGCCGCGGCGGGTGAGGGACGGACCGGAGGGGCCGAGGCGCCCGGATACGGGAGCCGATACGGGGGCCGGGTGACAAGGGTGCCGCCGGCAGGGTAGGCAGGGCTGCCATGAGCACTCAGCCACTCCCCCTGGAGGGGATCACGGTCGTCGCCGTCGAGCAGGCCGTCGCCGCGCCCTTCGCCACCCGGCAGCTCGCCGACCTCGGGGCCCGGGTCGTCAAGATCGAGCGCCCCGACGGCGGTGACTTCGCCCGGGGGTACGACACGGCGGCCCGCGGCCTCGCCTCGCACTTCGTCTGGTGCAACCGCGGCAAGGAGTCGGTGGCGGTCGACCTGAAGGACCCGCGCGGCATGGCCCTGGTACGGCGGATGGTGGCGGGCGCCGACGTCTTCGTGCAGAACCTGGCGCAGGGGGCGGCGGCCCGCCTCGGCCTGGACGCCGCGACGCTGTGTGCCGCGCACCCCTGGCTGATCGCGGTGGACGTCTCCGGATACGGCGCGGACGGCCCGTACTCCCGGAAGCGCGCCTACGACATGCTCGTCCAGTGCGAGGCGGGCCTCGTCTCGGTGACCGGGACGCCCGAGCGGCCGGTGAAGTCCGGCATCCCGGCGGCCGACATCGCGGCCGGGATGTACGCCTTCTCGGGCGTCCTCGCGGCGCTCGTCCGCCGGGGCACGACCGGCCGCGGCGGGCCCGTGGAGGTGTCGCTCCTGGACTCGCTCGCCGAGTGGATGGGGCACCCGCTGCACCACGGGATGCATGGGGGCGCGGCCCCGGCGCGCACGGGGCTCGCCCATGCCGTGATCGCGCCCTACGACGCCTATCCGACGGCCGACGGCGGCATGGTGCTGCTGTCGGTGCAGAACGACCGCGAGTGGCGGCGGCTCGCCGAGCGGGTCCTCGGCCGTCCCGACCTCGCCGGCGACCCGGCCTTCGCGACGAACGCGGCCCGCGTGGCGGGGCGCGCGGCGACGGACGCGGTGGTGGCACGGGCGCTGGCCCCGCTGTCGGTGGAGGAGGCCCTGGCGCGCCTCGACGCGGCGGGCATCGCTTGCGCCCGGCTCAACTCGGTCGCGGAACTGGCGGACCATCCGCAGCTCGCGGCCCGGGACCGGTGGCGGGAGGTGGAGTCCCCGGTGGGGCCGCTGCGGGCGCTGCTCCCGCCGGTGGTCTTCCCGGACGCGCCGGAACCGCGCATGGGCCGCGTCCCGGCGCTCGGGCAGGACACCGACGAGGTCCTGGCGGAGCTGGGCGTGCCCGGGGCGGAGGTGAAGGAACTGCGGGAGGCGGGCGTGATCGCCTGACACCGCGCGGTCGGCTCCCTGTCTCGAGGTGCCGCACGGACGGCCTTCCGGCGCCCCGGGCCGGGTGGGCGTCGGCGGCACGGTGACGGGCCTCGCCGCTCCCCGGGCCGAAGGGGCGCCGGACGCGCGGGGCGGCGCGGCGAGCGGCCGTCGGCACGGGAGCGGCCCCGCACGACAGAGGCGCGCGGCACCGCCCGTGGGGCCCACGTAGGAGGGCCGCCGGCACCGCAGTCGGCGGGGCCGGGCACGACGAGCGCCGGACAGGCGGGGACACGTCCGGCGGAGTCGTGGTCGGTCGGCGTACGGGCGGTGCGCCGGGGCGGGCGGGATGCGTCGGGGAACGCGGGGTCCGGCGACGCCGGGACAGGAGGCGCCGTGTCGGCCCGCCGGATCCGGCGAGGCCGGCGCGGCACTCCTTCGCGGGGTGTCGCGCCGGTCGCGCCGGATGCCGGCGCGACCGGTGCGGCGCCGCTAGTGGCGCGTGCCGAAGAGCGAGCGGCGCAGGCGGCGGAGCGGGGCGAAGAGGGAGACGCGCGCGCTCCGGCTGCGGTGTCCCCGCACCGGCGAGGCCGCCGGCGGACGCGTCGTCAGCTCCCGCATCAGCAGGGTGGCCTCGGCCACCTCCCGCTGGGGCAGGGCGGGACCGCCCAGCACCGCGAGATGGCGGTCGAGCCGCGAACTGGTCGCGCTGCTCCCGCAGGTGATGGCAGGCACACGCGGCCTGCTGCGCATTGCTATCTGTTCCATGTCACTCCCCACCCGTACAAGGGCACCCGGCCCGGGCAGGTTAACCCTATCGCTCCACTGTGACACTCGTGTATCCCGCCGACGCGATTCGACGCCCCCGCACGGGGATTGACGATCACTGTCCGAATCCAACTGCCTCCAGGCCGAGTTGGACAGGCGTGGAACACCTGCCGAACCGTCACGAACCGTGCGGCGCCGCCCCCGGGACGCACGGGCGGGGCCACGGTGTGTGATCTCCGCCACCAAGATCGTCCGGGCGGGTCGTTCCGCAAAGGGGGCGGGCGGGCGCCCCTCGGCTACGGTGGTTCCATGACGGTGATCGCGGGACGTTACCGGCTGCTCGACCTCCTCGCGGAGGGCGCCACGGGGGCCGTCTGGCGCGCCCGGGACGAGGAACTCGGCCGGGACGTGGCGGTCAAGGAGGTCCAGGCCCCGCCCGGCCTCGGGGACGCGGACGAGCGCCTTCTGTACGAGCGGATCGCCCGCGAGGCGCGGTCGGCGACAGGGCTGCGGCATTCGGGGGTCGCCCGGGTGGACGACGTGGTGGTCGACCGCGGCAGGCCCTGGATCGTCATGGAGCTGGTCCCGGGCCTCACCCTCGCGGAGACCGTGGAGGCGGACGGGCCCATGCCCCCGGGGGAGGCCGCCCGGATCGGGGCGGAGGTGCTGGCGGCGCTGCGCGCCGCCCGGGAGGCCGGGGTGCCGCACCGGGACCTGAGCGCCGACCGGGTGCTGCTCGCCAACGACGGGCGGATCGTCGTCACCGGCTTCGGCACGGTGACGGGCGCCGCCGCCCGGGACGGGCGGCCGCAGGAGGCCGGCGCCCCAGGATCCGACGCCGAACTCCGTGCCCTGGGCGTGCTGTTGCGCACGGCGGTCGGTGGGACGGGCGGCGGGCCGCTGGCCCCGCTGATCCGAGAGCTGCTGCGGGAGGACCCCGAAGGCCCCGCACCCGTGGAGCGGGTCGAGCGGGAGCTGCGCCGGCTGGCCTCGGGCGGCCCGGCCGGCGGCGCGCCCTCGCCCGCCCCGTACGGCTCGGGCGAGGGGGGCCGCGGGACCGCGCGCGGACGTGCGGACGGCGACGGGGAGGAACGCGGCGGGAGCGCGACCGCGGAGGCGCCCCCGGCCGGGCACCGGCCGGAACGCGCCCCTGCGGGGCCGCGGCGGGGTGTGGTCCTGCTCGCCGGGCTGCTGGGCGCGCTCCTGCTCGTGGCGGCGCTGGTGTTTCACTTCGTCAGGTAGGGGAATCGGGCGCCGGTCCCGGGGGACGCGGCGCCACGGTCAGGGGAGTGGGGGTCGGGGGCGGGGGTCGGCGGGGTCAGGGATGGGGGACGGAGTGCGGCGGCCGGGCTGCGGACCGGTCAGAGCACGTTCCGGAAGCTGGGCAGGTATCCGCCGGACTGCCCGGCGGCGGTCGGGTGGTACGACTCCCCGATGTTGAGCCAGTTGACGCTGTGCAGCCAGGGGGAACCGGAGCAGATCTCGTGGCCGGTGAAGGCCGGGACGACGCTCGCGAAGGTATAGCCGTGATCGGCGGCGCGCTTGGCGGTGGCCGCGTTGAGGTGGTCGGCGGCACCGTTGATGGCCTTGCGCTCGTTCTCGCTGAGGCCGGCGACGCAGCTGCCGCTCAGCTGGTAGAAGCGCGGGTAGCCGAGGACGACGACACGGGCGGCCGGTGCCTTGGAGCGGATGGCCGAGTAGACGGAGTCGAGCTTGCCGGGCAGCGTGGTGTCGACGTAACTCTTGGCCTGATTCACTCGGTTGATACAGGTGGATTCGGACTGCAGCACACAGGTGGTCATGACGTCCGCGAACCCGGCGTCATTTCCCCCGATGGTGATCGAGACGAGGTCGGTGGCGGAGGAGAGCGGGCCGAGCTGACCGGCGGTGACATCGCCCGTCCGGGCGCCCGAGCAGGCGGTGAAGGCGAAGGTCGACGGGGCGTTGGCGTTGGCCCACAGCCGCGGGTAGGCCTTGGTGGAGCGCTTGCAGTCGCCGCTGGCGCTGTCGTAGCTGCCGGCCCCGACGCCGGAGGAGTACGAGTCCCCCAGCGCCACGTAGTCGAGGGCGGCGGTCTCGGCCGCTTGTGCCGCGCCCGCCCCGGTGAGGGTGAGGACGGCACCGAGCAGGAGCGAGGACGAGAAGGCCGCGAATCGGGACAGTTTCATGGAACCTCCCTGGAGCAGGATCTCTGCGCTACCAGGTAGTAGCATCGGATCCGGCCGCCCGGAAGTGTTCATGTCAAAACTTCCCGGCCGTCCGGCCGATCTCCCGTCATCAACCGTCGAGTTCGAGCCACTCCACCGCACGACCCCACCGGGAAGCGGAACTTCCGGTCCCACGGCAGGGCCGCGCGCGATCACGGGACGATCGCGCAACAAAGCACAGAGGCATGATCGTGCCCCACTTCCCGCACGCCACAAACGGATTGAGCGAATCCGATCAAGACGGTTACACATCCGACCGCCGAAGCTTCGCCAATCTACGGAAAAGCGGGTCACCGATCCGATACTTGCCCTACAGTCCCCTTCATCAATACCGTCGTACATCTCACCCGCACCGGTCCGTCCAGTACAGCAGCTCAGGGGAGGGCTCCAGCGTCGCGACGGTCCCGGGGCGGGGCGCGGTAGGGGGGTGCCGTGCTCGGTGTCCGAACGTGCGCCGAGTCGCGGATGCCGCGCGGCCAGCCATGCCAACTTGCCGATCCCGTGCGGATGTCAGCGCCGTGCGGGCGGGGTGAGAACCCCCCTTTCGAACCGGACACACCATCGGGACCGCCCCAGGGGTGGGCGGCCCACCGGACGAGAGGGAAACCTGACCCATGAGCTCGTTCCTGCGCCCGGCCGCGGGCCAAGAATTCACCGAGCCGAGTCGAATAGCCGCCCAGTACCGGGCCATCACCTCGCATTTGGCGATCACTCCCCCGGTGAGTGTCGTCATCCCGGCAATGAACGAGGCGGAAAATCTTCCGTACGTCTTCCGGACGCTTCCGGAATGGATTCATGAAGTCGTCCTGGTGGACGGAAATTCCACCGACGACACGGTCGACGTGGCCCGCGCGCTGCGGCCGGACGTCAAGGTCGTCAAACAGGTCGGCAAGGGCAAGGGCGACGCACTGATCAGCGGCTTCGCCGCCTGCACCGGCGACATCATCGTCATGGTCGACGCGGACGGCTCCGCCGACGGTCAGGAGATCGTCTCCTACGTCTCCGCCCTCGTCGGCGGCGCCGACTTCGCCAAGGGCTCCCGCTTCGCCAACGGCGGCGGCACGGACGACATGACGCTCATCCGGAGACTCGGCAACTGGGCCCTGTGCACCCTCGTCAACCGCAAGTTCGGCGCGCGGTACACCGACCTCTGCTACGGCTACAACGCCTTCTGGCGCCACTGCCTCGACAAGATCACCCTCGACTGCACCGGTTTCGAGATCGAGACCCTCATCAACATCCGGGTGGTCAAGGCCGGCCTCAGGGTGCAGGAAGTGCCCAGCCACGAGTACCTGCGCATCCACGGCGTCAGCAACCTCAACGCGGTCCGCGACGGCATCCGGGTCCTCAAGGTGATCCTCAAGGAGAAGGCCGTGAGCCGGTCGGCCCGCCGGCGGCCGGCCGCCTTCTCCGTCAACGTCCCCCGGGGAGAGGTGTCTTGAGCGACCGCACGGCTCCGCTCCGCTTCTCCGTGGTGATCTGCGTCTACACGGAGGAGCGGTGGCGGGACATCCTCGCCGCCGTCGACTCCGTACGGAAGCAGTCCCTGGCCCCGCTGGAGACCCTGCTCGTCGTCGACCACAACGCGCGGCTGCTGGCCCGGCTGACCGAGCAGTACGCGGACGAGCTGCTGACCGGGGAGGTGCGGGTGCTCGCCAACGCGGGCCCCCGCGGCCTCTCCTCCGGCCGCAACACCGGCATCGCCGCCGCCCGCGGGGAGTTCGTCGCCTTCCTCGACGACGACGCCGTCGCCGAACGGGACTGGCTCCACCACCTCGCCGCCGCCTACGACGACCCCCGGGTCATGGCCGTCGGCGGCCGGACCCTGCCCGCCTGGGCCTCGGGCCGCCGGCCGGCGTGGTTCCCCGAGGAGTTCGACTGGGTGGTCGGCTGCACGTACCGGGGGCTGCCGCCCGGCCGCGTCCGGGTCCGCAACGTCCTCGGCGGCAACGCCTCCTTCCGCCGCGGCGCCTTCGCCGCGGCGGGCGGCTTCGCCACCGGCATCGGGCGCGACGGCGACCGGCGGCCCCTCGGCTGCGAGGAGACGGAGCTCTGCATCCGGCTCGCCAAGGCCCTGCCCGAGGCGGTGCTCCTCATCGACGACCGGGCCGTCATCCACCACACGGTGCCCCCGGCCCGCGAGCGCTTCGGCTACTTCCGCACCCGGGTCTACGCCGAGGGCCTGTCCAAGGCGCTCGTCGCCCGGAGCGTCGGCGCGCAGAAGGGCCTGGAGTCCGAGCGGCGCTACACCACCCGGGTGCTCCCCGCCGGAGTGGTACGGGGCCTCAAGGACGCGCTGCGCGGCCGGGCCGGCGGGGCGGGGCGGGCCGGCGCGATCCTCACCGGCGTGACCCTCGCGGCGGGCGGCTACGCCCTCGGCACCCTTCGCGCCCGCCGCGACGGGCCCCGCTTCTCCTGGGGGCCGATCGCCGGCCTCGCGCCCGCCGGAGGCCCGGCCGTACCGGGTCCCGGACCGGCCACGGGCGCGGAGGCCGTCGCGTGAGCGGGAACGTCCCCGGCGTGCCGGGCACGGCCGCCGCCGTACCGATCCTGATGTACCACGCCGTCGCCGACGACCCCGCGCCCGCCGCCCGGGGGCTCTCGGTCTCCCCGGCGGCCTTCGCCGCGCAGATGGAGGTGGTGGCCGAGCGCGGCTTCACCCCGGTGACCACCGCCGCGCTCGCCGCGGCCTGGCGCTCCGGCGGACCGCTGCCCGCCCGCCCGCTCCTCATCACCTTCGACGACGGGTACGAAGGCGTGCACCGGCACGCGCTGCCCGTACTCGCCCGGCACGCCTTCGCCAGTACGGTCTTCGTCTCCACCGGCTGGCTGCGCGGCCGGTGGCAGGAGGGGGGCGCGCTCGACACCATGCTCGACTGGGCGCAGGTGCGGGAGCTGGCCGGTGCGGGCACGGAGATCGGCGGGCACAGCCACACCCACCCCCAGCTCGACCAGCTCGACGCCGGCCGGCTCCGCTTCGAGGCGCTGCGCTGCCGCGAGATCGTCGCCGAGGAGCTGGGGACCGCCCCGGTCTCCTTCGCCTACCCCTACGGGTACTCCAGCCGACGGGTGCGCACGGCGGTGCGGGAGGCCGGGTTCGCCCAGGCACTGGCCGTCGGCAACGCGCCGGCCCGCCGCCGCCAGGGGCCGTACGCCCTCGAGCGGCTGACCGTGCGCCGTTCCACCGGGATCGGGGAGTTCACCCGGCTCGTCGAGGGACGGGCCCTCGGGCGGGACTTCGCGGCCGACCGGGTCCTGACGAAGGGGTACGCGGTGGTGCGGCGGGCCCGGGGCGCGGTGCGGGGGCACTGGATCTGACGCCCGCGCGCACCGGCCCAAAATCCGGTGCGCGCGCCGCGGGGGTGGCGGATCATGGGCGCCATGCCTGACACTCCTCCGGTTCCGTCCGGTCCGCGGCGGCCGCTGCCCCTCGTCATCAACCTCGACGACAGCGACTCGCCGTCGGACGTCATCGACGCGCTGTTCGTCGACCGGTTCGCGACCGGGGAACAGCCGCACGCCCACAGCACGACCCTGGACCGCGCGAAGCCGGAGGCCACGCTGCTCCCGGCCGGCGCGCGGGTGCTGAGGATGTCGAAGGACGACGACCGCAGCTCCGTGCTGGCCGAGGGCGAGGGCTGGACGCTGCTCGCCTCCCGCTGGAACCACCGCGCCGACGTGACCGTCACGGCCACCGACGCGGAGCTGGCCGAGCGCATCCTGAAGGAGGCGACGGACGGGGCGAAGGACGAGCCGGAACCGGAGCCGGGGAACGTGACGATGGGCTTCTGGCACGTGGCGCCGCAGCGCGGGCCGCGCCGGACGACCCGGCAGATCGGCGCGGAGACGTGGGAGGAGATCCGGTCCAACTACTCGGCGCCGGTGGCCGCCTCGATGGACCGGCTGATGGGGACCCGGCCCGAGGACGTCACGGGCCGGCTCCTGCTGCTGCACGGTCCGCCCGGCACGGGCAAGACCTCGGCGCTGCGGACGCTCGCCCGGTCCTGGCGCGACTGGTGCCAGGTGGACTGCGTCCTCGACCCCGAGCGGCTCTTCACCGACGTCGGCTATCTGATGAACATCGCCATCGGGGAGGACGAGGGCACGGAGAACGGCCGCTGGCGGCTGCTGCTCCTGGAGGACTGCGACGAGCTCATCCGGGGCGGGGCGAAGCACGAGGCCGGGCAGGCCCTGTCGCGGCTGCTCAATCTGACGGACGGTCTGCTCGGGCAGGGCCGCAACGTCCTCGTCGGCGTCACCACCAACGAGGACCTGGAGCGGCTCCACCCGGCCGTGGTCCGCCCGGGCCGCTGCCTGGCCCGGATCGAGGTGGGCCCGCTGACCCGGGCGGAGGCGGTGTCCTGGCTGGGGAGGGAGGAGGACGTGCCGCACGACGGCGCGACGCTCGCGGAGCTGTACGCGCTGCGCCGGGGTGCCCCTGCCCCCGGCCTCCCGCAGCCCCGCGAGGCCGCCTCCGGCCTCTACCTGTAGGAGCGGGGGCCGGGGCGGTCAGACGGTGTCGTAGGCGGCGCGCAGCGCCTCGCGCACGGCCGCCTCCGCGTCCTCGCGGCTGAGGCCCAGGCGGTGGGCCTCCTCGGCGTACTGGGCGGCGGCGGTGGCGGCCCGCCGGCTGGCCGCGTCGCCGGCCGCCGCGACGAAGGTGCCGTGCCGGCCCCGCGTCTCGATCACCCCGTCCGCCTCGAGTGCCTTGTACGCCTTGGCGACCGTGTTCGCGGCGAGCCCCAGCTGCTCCGCGAGGCCCCGTACCGTCGGCAGCTTGTAACCGACCGGCAGTCTGCCCGACCTGGCCCGCTCCGAGATCTGGGCACGCAACTGTTCGTAGGGAGCGGTGGTGGACCGGTGGTCCACGGCGAATGTCAGTGTCACCCCGCCGATTCTGCCCCCACCGCACCCGAAAATGGGAGGCGGTGACAGGCCGCTCCCCCGTAGCGTGCGGGGCCATGACTGTGATCGTCCGTGACGTACGGCCCGAGGACGCCGAGGGTTTCGCCCGGGCCCGCCGGGCCGCGCTGCCGTATCTGCTGGCCACCGCCGAACAGACCGCCTACGACTGGGCGCACGCCCACCCCGACAGCCACGCCCGTCCGCTGGTCGCCGTCGCGGAGGACGGCGAGGTCATCGGCACGGCCGAGGTGGGTCTCGCCCACGAGGCGCCCGAGCCGGGCATCGGTGAGCTCAACGTGTACGTCCATCCGGCCCACCGGGGGCGCGGCGCCGGGGCGCTGCTGGCGCGCGCCGCCGAGGAGCACCTGGCCAGGCACGGTGCGACGACCCTCTACAGCTGGGTCCTGGACGAGCCGGCGGGCCGTGGCTTCGCCGAGCGCCGCGGGTACGCGCCGAGCCGTTCGGCGCACTTCCTGCGGCTCGACCTGGCCGCGGCCGAACTGCCGCCGCTCGGGGAGCCGCCGGCCGGGGTGGAGATCCGTGCGGCGGAGGACTTCGCGGACGACCCGCGGCCGCTGTTCGCGCTGGACGCGGTGACGACGGCCGACGAGCCGGGTGACGTGGGGGCCGAGCTGGACGACTACGCGCACTGGCTGGAGACGACCTGGAACCATCCGCTGCTCGACCGCACGCTGACGACGGTCGCCCTGGTCGACGGGGTGCCGGCGGCGTTCAGCGCGGCCAGGACGGACGGTCTGGGGCGATACGGCTCCGCGATGACCGGTACGGCCCCGGAGTTCCGGGGGCGCGGGCTGGCGAAGCTGGCCAAGAACGTGTCGCTGCACCGGGCGCGGGCGGCGGGCCACGTGGAGGCGTTCACGGGGAACGACGCCCGCAACGGGCCGATGCTGGCGATCAACAGGTGGTTCGGGTACGAGGTGCGCGCGACGGAGGTGCGGTATGTCCGGGCGGTCGGTTGAGATCACCCTGAGGAAGGCGGGACGGACGAAGATCCGCTACCCGGCGGAGGTGCTGGCGGAGCGGGAGGCCCGGCTGTCGGTGCGGGCGCCGTGGGCGGCCGAGGGGGTGCGGGACTTCGGCTTCGTGCGGTTCGAGCCGGGTGACGTCTTCGTGGAGCACTACTGGCGCGACCGCTGGTACACGGTCAAGGAGGTGTGGTCGGCGGACGGGGCGCTCAAGGGCTGGTACTGCGACATCACCCGGCCGGCCGAGATCGGCGGGGCCGGGGTGGTGGTGGAGGATCTCGATCTCGACCTGTGGGTGTCGGCCGACGGCAGTGAGGTGCTGCGGCTCGACGAGGACGAGTTCGCGGCGAGTGGTCTGACCGCCTCCGACCCGGAGGCGGCGGAGCGTGCCGTGGTCGCCCTCGACGAGCTGGCGCGGCTGGGCCGGGACGGTCTGGTGGAGCTGCTGCGCTGACGACGGCCTACCGGGCGGGCACGGTCCGGCGGAGGGTGACGTCCGCGTCCTGCACGGCGAGGAAGCCGGGCTGAGGGAGGCCCGTGTCGGAGGTGCCGAGCTGGAGGAGGGCGGCGCGTACGAGGGCGGTGCCCGGCCGGAAGACGGATTCCTTCAGGGTGGCGGTGTTGATCCAGGTGTGGAGGTGTCCGTCGCAGACCGCGCGGGTGCCGCCGATGCTGGTGGAGCGGCCGTCCTGGTCGAGGGTGGAGGTGACGAAGACGGGTCCCTTGCTGTCGTCCAGGCAGCGGTAGGTGCCGGAGAGGGTGACGGCGGTGCCGGGGCCCAGGGTTCCCTGGGTGTCGACGGAGAGGCCGTTGGCCCCCTCGGCGTGGGCGAGGGGGGCTCCGGCGGCGGCCAGGAGGGCGGCGACGGCGGGGGCGAGTCGGACGCGCATGGTCGGTTCCCTTCGGTGTGGGGGGAGGGTGCTGCCCGCCAGGCATACCGGATTCGGCCATCGATTGACCGAATCTCACCCCTTCGGGGGCGCGTTGGCGGACCGCCGCGCCCCTGTCGTACGGCCCGCCCCTCCCCCGGGTACGTCACTGTCCGGCGGCCCTCCGCCCGGTGGCCGCCCTGCGCAGCAGGGGCCACGCGAGCAGCAGCGCCACGACGGCGTAGACGGTGACCGAGAACGGGGTGTTCACCAGGCCGGTCAGGGAGCCGTCGCTGATCTGGAGGGCGCGGCGGAGCTGCTGTTCCGCGGCCGGGCCGAGGATGACCCCGATGACGGCGGGCAGCACCGGCAGTCCGTACCGCCGCATGCCGAACCCCAGCAGGCCGATGACGAGCAGCACCACCAGGTCGAGCGCCTCGCCGCCCACCGCGTACGCCCCGACGGCGGCGAAGAAGAGGATGCCGGCGTAGAGGTACGGGCGCGGGATGCGCAGCAGCCGGGCCCAGACCGGCGCGAGCGGCAGGTTGAGCGCGAGCAGCAGCACCATGCCGACGAACAGCGAGGCGATCAGGCCCCAGACCAGCTCGGGCTCCCGCTCGAAGAGGAGCGGGCCGGGCTGGATGCCGTAACTCTGGAAGGCGGCCAGCATGACGGCGGCGACGGCGGTCGTCGGCAGGCCGAGGGTCAGCATGGAGACGAGGGTTCCGGCCGCCGAGGCGGACGCGGCCGACTCGGGCCCCGCCACGCCTTCGATGGCCCCCTTCCCGAACTCCTCCTTGTGCTTGGACAGCCGCTTCTCCATGACGTACGACAGGAAGGTGGGGATCTCGGCACCGCCGGCCGGGATCGCGCCGAACGGGAAGCCGATGAGCGGGCCGCGCAGCCACGGCTTCCAGGTGCGCCGTACGTCGTCCCGGCCGAGCCAGGGGCGGCCGGCGGGCAGGGCCTCGCCCGTCGTGCGGCGGAGGTGGGCGGCGACCCACAGGGCCTCGCCGATGGCGAAGAGGCCCACCGCGACGATGACGACGTCGATGCCGTCGGCGAGCTGGAGCGAACCGAAGGTGAGCCGCTGCTGCCCGGTCATCTGGTCGAGGCCGACCAGGCCGAGGGTGAGGCCGATGAGGAGGGAGGCGAGGCCGCGGATCCGGGAGGAGCCGAGGACCGAGGTCACCGCGATGAAGGCGAGGACCATCAGGGCCAGGTAGTCGGGCGCGCCGATGTCGACGGCGAGCGCGGCGACGGCCGGGGCGAGGGCGACGAGCAGCACCGTGCCGATCATGCCGCCGGCGAAGTGGCCGACGGCCGCCGCGGCCAGGGCCTGCGCACCGCGCCCGGCCTTGGCCATCGGGTTGCCCTCGATGGCGGCGACGACGGCCGCGCTCTCCCCCGGGGTGTTGAGGAGGATGGAGGTGGTGGAGCCGCCGAACATGGCGCCGTAGTAGATGCCGGCGAACATGATGAACGCGCCGGTCGGTTCGAGTCCGTAGGTGACGGGCAGCAGCAGGGCCACGGCCATGGCGGGGCCGATGCCGGGCAGGACGCCGACGGCGGTGCCGAGGAGCACGCCGAGGGCGGCCCACAGCAGGTTCACCGGGGTGAGCGCGGTGCCGAAGCCGTCGATCAGGGAGGTCAGGGAATCCATGGGTCAGAGCACTCCCATCAGCGGGCCGCCCGGGAGCGGCACTCCGAGCAGCCGGTCGAAGACGGCGTAGGTGAGGAGCGAGAGGACGGCGGCGATCAGCGGGTCGCGGTGGAGGTTCCGGCTGCCGAGGACGAAGGCCGCGCCCCAGAAGAGGAGCGCCCCGGCGACGGGGAAGCCGAGCGGGCCGATGAGGACGGCGAAGGCGAGGAACGCCCCGGCGAGGAGGAGGACCGTGCGCCGGTCGGCGGGTTCGGTGAGGTCGACGTCCTCGCCGCCCTCGGCCTCGCCGCGGCCGCCGCGCAGGACGTCGGCGGTGAGGAGGACGGCGACGAGGAGGAGACCGCAGCCGACGACGAGGGGGACGGTGGCGGGGCCGACGGGGCCCCGGCCGGCGAGGTCGGCGTCGAGGGTGAGGGCGTCGGTGAGGACGAGGACGCCGAGGAGGAAGAGGAGGACGCCGACGCCGAGTTCGGAGCGTCCGCGCAGCCGTTCCTTGAGCGGGGTGGTCACAGGCCGAGCTCCTTCAGGACCGTATCGACGCGGGCGTTCTGCTCGGTGAGGAAGGCGCCGAACTCCTCACCGGGAAGGAAGGCGTCGTTCCAGCCGTGGGTCTCCAGCGACCGCTTCCACTGCGGGGAGGCGTGGAGCGCGGTCACGAGGCCGACGAGCTTGTCGCGTTCGGCGTCGGTGAGGCCGGGCGGGGCGACGACGCCGCGCCAGTTGGTGAACTCGGTGTCAAGGCCGGCCTCGCGGAGCGTGGGCGCGTCGAGTCCGGGGACCCTCCGGGGCCCGGTGACGGCGAGGAGCCGCAGTTCGCCCGCCTTGATCTGGTCGAGGTACTCGCCGACACCGGAGACGCCGAAGGCGACCTTGTTGCCGAGGATGGAGGCGAGGAGTTCGCCGCCGCCGTCGAAGGGGACGTAGTTGACCTCCTTCGGGGGGATGCCGGCGGCCTGGGCCATGAGCATCGGGGCGAGGTGGTCGGGTCCGCCGGGCGAGGAGCCGCCGCCGACGGGCAGCTTGCCGGGGTCCTTCCGCCAGGCGGCGAGGAGGTCCTGGAGGGTCCGGTACGGGGAGTTCCTGCCGACCACGACGATGTCCTGCTCCTCGGTGAGCCGGGCGATCGGGGTGGTGTCGGCGAGGGTGCGGGGCGTCTTGTTGGTGTGGACGGCTCCGACGACGCCGAGGCCCATGGACATGGCGAGGCGGCCGTTGCCGCGTTCGCCGACGAGCCGGGTGAGGCCGACGGTGCCGCCCGCGCCGGGCAGGTTGAAGACCTCGACGTCGCCGGTGAGCCCGGCCTCCTCCGCGTCCTTGGCGGCGGTGCGGGCGGTGATGTCGTATCCGCCGCCGGGCGTGTTGGGAACCATGAGGCGCAGGCCGGGGATGTGGGTGCCGGTGTCGGAGCCGCTGCCGGGGGTGAGCAGCGGCGGCCCCACGAGCACCAGCAGTGCCGCTCCCAGGAGGGCGAGGGGGGTGCGTGGACGCAAGGGTGCCGCCTCTCGGTAGGTGGTGGTGAAGTGGCCCACATGTTGCCCGCGCGTGAGGAAGCTGTCTCTGTTCCGCAATCAACGGACGTTGTGGTCGTTGTGGTCGCGTCCTAGCGTGGGTCGGCGTGACGAACGTGCTGGTGGTGGACGACGACTTCATGGTCGCCAAGCTGCACTGCCGCTATGTGTCGGCGGTGGCGGGCTTCTCGGTGGCGGGGGTCGCGCACAGCGGCGCGGAGGCGTTGCGGGAGGCCGAGCGGCTGCGTCCCGATCTGGTGCTGCTCGACGTGTTCCTGCCGGACATGGACGGGATCCGGGTGCTGCGGGAGCTGCGCGCCGCCGGGCTCGGGGTGGACGCCCTCTTCATCACGGCGGCGCGGGACGTGGGCACGATCCGGTCGGCGCTGCGGGCCGGGGCCCTGCACTATCTGATCAAGCCGTTCAGCCAGGCGGCGCTGCACGAGCAGCTGCGGCACGTGGCCTCGGTGCGCAGCCGGCTCGACGACCGGGACGAGGTGCGGCAGGAGGACGTGGACCGGATCTTCGGGGCCCGGCCGCGCGGCTCGCGCGAGCTGCCGAAGGGGCTGGCGGCGCACACGGCGGAGCTGGTGGACGGCATTCTGCGGGCGCACCCGGAGGGGTTGTCCGCGACGGAGTGCGCGGTGGCGGGCTCGCTGTCCCGGGTGAGCGCGCGCCGGTACCTGGAGTACTTCGCGGAGACGGGCCGGGTGGAGGTGTCGCTGCGGTACGGGGGGACGGGCCGCCCCGAACGGCGGTACCGGCGGCTGGCCTGAGGCGTTCACGGCGCCTTTTCCGATGCGGCTCTTACCCCCGCCTTAACGCGGCCCTAAGAATCGCCCGCGCCCTGCCTCGACCGGCTTTTCGGCGGCCGGTGGCGGCTAGCTTTCCGGTGTCCCCCACCCCTCCCGCCGAAGGAGCTGTCCCCGTATGTCCCCTCGCCGTACCGCCGCGTCCGCCGTCACCGTCACCGCCGCCCTCGCCCTGGCGGGGCTCACCGCCGTACCGGCCGCCGCGCACGGGTCGATGACGGACCCGGTGAGCCGGGTCTCGGCCTGCTACGCGGAGGGGCCCGAGTCCCCGGACTCGGCGGCGTGCCGGGCGGCCGTGGCGGCGAGCGGCGCGCAGGCCTTCTACGACTGGAACGCGGTGAACATCGCGAACGCGGCCGGGCAGCACCGGCGGCTGATCCCGGACGGCGAGCTGTGCAGCGCGGGCAACGACAAGTACCGGGGCCTCGACCTGGCGCGCGCGGACTGGCCGGCGAGCCGCCTCACCCCCGGCACGCACACCTTCCGTTACAAGGGGACGGCCCCGCACCGGGGTTCGTTCGCGCTGTACGTGACGAAGGACGGCTACGACCCGTCGAAGCCGCTGGCCTGGTCGGACCTGGAGGCGGAGCCGTTCGTGACGGTGACCGACCCCCGGATGGAGAACGGCGAGTACGTCTTCGAGGGGACGCTGCCGAAGAGGTCGGGGCGGCACCTCGTCTACTCGGTCTGGCAGCGGTCGGACTCCCCCGAGGCGTTCTACACCTGCTCCGACGTCGTCTTCGGACGGGACGGCGGCAGCGGCGGTACGGCCCCGGCGCCGGCGGACCCCGCACCGACGGCCTCCGCGCCGAGCGAGGAGCAGATCGCGGAGGGCCGGGACGAGTCGTCGGTCGAGCACGGCGGGCACGGGGACGGGGACGCGGCGACGGGCGCGGGCGCCACGGCGGCGGCGCCCGGCGCCCCGGCGGCCGCCCCGGCCACGGACCGGGCGCAGGAGACCTCCCCGGCCGCTCCGGCGACGGCGCCGGCCTCCCGGGAGGCCGTACCGCACGCGGCGTCGGCGCCCGTGCCGGCGCACGGCGCGGAGCTGGCGGAGACGGGGGGCGACGCCTCCGCCCCGTACCTCGCGGTGGGAGGCGCCGCCGCCCTAGCCCTGGGGGCCGCGGTGCTGTTCGGCACCGTCCGGCGCCGGTCGGGCGCGCGCCGCTGAGCCCTGCCGGGCCGGGGTCCCGGCCCGGCTATCCGATCACGGACAGGCAGGTGGTCGGGGTCGCGTGGGCCGGGTCGAGGGCGTTGGCCACCTCGTGGAAGGTGACCCGGTCCACCGTCCCGATGGCCACGTGCTCGGACAGGTCGAGCGCGCACTTGTCCTGGATGAGGACGTTGGTGACCTCGGGCCCGGAGAGGAACTGGGAGCGGTACGGCGTGACGACCTGGTCGTAGCGGGTCGCGATGACGTGGTAGCGGACGCCGGGGACGGTGTCGCCGCCCTCGTTGAGCCGGGTAAGGAACGGCGAGCCGGCGATCTGGTCGGCCAGGGCGGGGGTGGCCTCGCCGATCAGGTCCTCGGCGCCGGGGAAGTGCGGCAGGAGCGCGGTGAAGCCGAGGAGGGTGGTGCCGTGGTTGTCGGGGGCGATGCCGACGAGCGCGTTCACCTTGTCGGCGCCGCCGAGGAACTTGAGGTACCAGCGGGGCATCATGCCGCCCTGGGAGTGGCCCACGAGGTCGGCCTCGGGGGCGCCGGTGGCGGCGAGGACCCGGTCGACGTAGGCGTCGAGCTGGCCGGCCGACTTCTCGATGGGGCCGAGCCCGTGGAAGAAGGGCACGTGGGGCAGCTGTCCGTAGTCGAGGGAGAAGACGCAGTACCCCCGGTCGACCAGGTAGGGCGCGAGTCCGAGCCAGTTGTCGACGGAGTTCCCGAAGGTGCCGTGGACGAGGACCACGGGCCGGGGATGGGCGGCGGAGGGCTTGCAGGACCAGTCGTTCCAGCCACGGCTGGACGCGGCACCGGCCTGGGCCGCGGTGGTGGGGGCGAGGACGGCGGCGGCGGTCAGGAGCAGGACGGTCAGCGCTCTGAGGACGCGTTTCCAGGGCAGCATCGGGCGATCTCCTTGCGGCTCAAGGGGAAGGGGGGTGCTGTGCCCTGCGGTCCGGACCACAAGTGGGGGATGCTCTCCAGCCAAGTTACGCACGGGTAGGAGCGGCTGGGAAGACACGCGCCGGTAACAATATGACGGGGCGTCACCAGCCGCTCACCAGCGGCTCTTTCAGGCCGCGAGCGCTCCGGGCAGGACCGCCCGGGGGCCGAACTTCGCCCGCGCCCGGTCGGCCACCGCCTCGATCCGCCGGGCCTTCTCGTCGGCCGGGTCGAGGGACAGCTGACGGGCGGCGCCCCCGGCGGGTCCCAGGTCCTCGGCGCGCAGCGCGATTCCCCGCACCCGGGCCCGCTGAAGCCCGAAGGAGTCGTGGATCTTGTACGCGAGCGCGGTGAGCGCGGCGGTGTGGGCGGTGGGCTCGGGCAGGGTACGGCTCCGGGTCGTGGTGGTGCGGTCGGCGTACCGCACGGTGACCGCGAGCGCACGGCACACCTGACCCTCGGTCCGCAGCCGGGAGCCGAGTTCGGTGGCGAGCGAGAGCAGGGCCCTGCGGTGCTCGGTCCGGTCGAGTTCGTCGTGCGGGAAGGAGCGTTCGGCGGCGGCCGAGCGGGACAGCGCGCCGGGGACGACGGGGGTGCGGTCGATGCCCCGGGCGCGTTCCCACAGGTCGCGTCCGGCCTTGGCGCCGACGAGCCGCTGGAGCACGGCGAGCGGGGCGTCGGCGACCCGGCCGACGGAGTCGAGTCCGTAGGCGCAGAGGGTGCGGGCGGTGGCGCGGCCGACTCCGTCGAGACCGGCGACGGGGCGGTCGCGCAGGAAGGCGGCCGGGTCGTCGACGACCCGGGTGACACCGGGCCGCGCCTCGCGGGCCGCCGCGCGCGCCAGCATCGGGTTCGGTCCGGCACCGATGACGCAGTCCACCCCGTACAGGGCGAGGGCCCTGACCCGGATGAGCGCGGCCAGTTCGAGGGGGGTCCGGCCGAAGTGGCGCAGGGCGCCGCGCACGTCGGCGAGCACCTCGCCCGGCGGGACCGCCTCCACGACCGGGGTGAACTCCCGGACCAGATCGACCAGCGGGGGCAGCAGCACCCCGACCTCCTCGCCCTCGCCGGACCCGGAGCCGCGCCCCGGGCCGGGCCCGGACCCGTACCCGGCACCGCGCCCCGCCCCGAACCGTACGCAGAGATCATCCCGCGCTCCCCGGACTGCTGTGCCACAGTTTCCTTCCGCTCGGCACCCCGTCGCCGGCCGGCCTGAGGTCGGCCCAGGGGTTCATCTCGTAACCGGTGGGCATCGTGATGCGGCGCCCGCCGTCGCTCTCCCGGGTGGGGGCGGCGACGGGCTCCGCGAGCCGCTCCCCCACCGCGTCCAGGCCGCCGGACGCCCGGAGTTCGGCCAGTTCGGCCAGGTTCCAGGCGGCGGAGCCGACGACGCTGAGGCTGCGCGGGCCGCGCCGCTGCACCACGCCCCGGACCAGGAGGAGCCAGGAGTGGAAGACGGTGTGGGCGCAGCGCTCGTGGGAGTCGTCGAAGAAGGCGAGGTCGACCAGGCCGGTGCCGTCGTCGAGGGTGGTGAAGATGACCCGGCGGCCGGAGCGGATCGGCGGGGTCTGGGTGGCGGCCTTGGCCCCGGCGACGAGCACGGTCTGTCCGTGGGCGGCGGAGCGCAGCCGCCGGGCGGAGACGACGCCGAGTTCGCGGAGGAAGGCGTCGTGGTCGCCCATGAGGTGGCGGGAGGCGTCCATGCCGAGGATGCCGAGTTCGGCGCTGAGGCGTTCGCTGTCGTCGAGGTCGGGCAGGCCGACGGGAGCGGTCCTCCTGCCCCGGGCGAGCGGGAGCTGGCCGCCGTGGGCGGCGGCCCCCGACCCGCCCCGGTGGAGTTCGGTGAGGTGGAGGAGGAGGTCGCGGCGGTTGGCGCCGAAGTCGTCGAGCGCGCCGACCTGGGCGAGGCGTTCGGCCACGGGTTTGCGGGGCCGGGCCCGCTCCCAGAAGTCGAGCAGGGAGGCGTAGGGCCGTCCGGCCTCGATGCGGGCACCCTCGGCCTCGCTGATGCCGTGCACGTCGGTGAGGCCGAGGCGCAGCCCCCACACCGCCGGATCCTCGGACACCAGTTCGATGCGATGGGCGACCGCGGACCGGTTCACGTTCAGGGGCAGCACCGGCACCCCGCGCCGCCGCGCGTCCGCGAGCAGGAGCCGCTTGGGGTACATGCCGGGGTCATGGGTGAGCAGCCCGGCGTAGAAGGCGGCCGGGTGGTGCGCCTTGAGCCAGGCGGACTGGTAGGTCGGGACGGCGAAGGCGACCGCGTGCGCCTTGCAGAAGCCGTAGGAGCCGAAGGCCTCCACGATCTCCCAGGTGCGGGTGACCGTCTCGGCGTCGTACCCCCGCTCCCGCGCGGCCCGCTCGAACCAGGTCCTGATCCGCCCCTGCGCCTCGGGGTGCGAGAGCCCGCGCCGTATCTGGTCGGCCTCGTCCCGGCCGCAGCCGGTCATGATGCGGACGATCTCGATGATCTGCTCGTGGAAGACGACCACGCCGTACGTCTCCTTCAGCGGTTCCTCCAGGTCGGGGTGGGGATAGCGGACGGGGGCGCGGCCGTGCCGGGCCTCGATGAAGGGGCGGACCATGTCGGCGGCGACCGGGCCCGGCCGGAAGAGGGAGATGTCCACGACCAGGTCGTGGAAGCCGGCGGGCTGGAGCCGCCCGACCAGGTCGCGCTGGCCGGGGGACTCGATCTGGAAGCAGCCGAGGGTCTCGGTGGAGCGGATCAGCCGGTAGGTTTCGGGGTCGTCCTCCGGCAGCGCGTCGATGTCGGGCCGCCGGCCGGTGGCGCGGCCGACCTCGGCGACGGCGTGGGCCATCGCCGACTGCATGCGCACGCCGAGGACGTCGAGCTTGAGCAGGCCGAGTTCCTCCACGTCGTCCTTGTCGAACTGGGACATGGGGAATCCCTCGCCGCTGGTGGGGACGACGGGGGTACGGCCGAGCAGCGAGGCGTCGGAGAGCAGGACCCCGCAGGGGTGCATGGCGACCCCGCGCGGCAGCGCGTCGAGCGCCTCGACCAGTTCCCAGAGCCGGCCGTACTTCTCCCGTTCCCCGGCGAGCGCGCGCAGCTCGGGCAGCTCGTCGAGGGCCGCGAGCGCGTCCCGGGCGCGGATGTGCGGGAAGGCCTTGGCGAGCCGGTCGGTCTCGGCCGGGTCGAGGGAGAGGGCGGCGCCGACGTCACGGATCGCGTGGCGGACCCGGTAGGTCTCGGGCATGGCGACGGTGGCGACCCGCTCGGTGCCGAAGCGGTCGATGATCGCCCGGTAGACCTCCAGGCGGCGGGCGGACTCCACGTCGACGTCGATGTCGGGCAGGGCGGTGCGGCGCTTGGAGAGGAAGCGTTCCATCAGCAGGCCGTGCTCGACCGGGTCGGCGTGGGCGATGCCGAGGAGGTGGTTGACGAGGGAGCCGGCGCCGGAGCCCCGGGCGGCGACCCGGATGCCCATCCGGCGGACGTCGTCGACGACCTGGGCGACCGTCAGGAAGTAGGTCGCGAAGCCGTGGTGGGCGATGACGTCCAGCTCGCGGTGCATCCGGTCCCAGTAGCCCCGCCGCTTCTCGTACCCCTTGAGGACCATGCCGGCGGCGGCCCGGGAGGCGAGCACCCGCTGGGCGGTCCGGTGCCCGGCGCCGACGAGGTACGGCTCCGGGAAGTGCGCGGAGCCGATGCCGAGGTCGTCCTCGGGGTCGACCAGGCAGGCGGCGGCGACCTCCTCGGTCCGGTCGAGCAGCCGGTGGGCGGCGTCCCTGCGGAAGCCGGCGGCCTCCACGATCCGCTCGGCGGCGGCCCGCATGCCGTCGGGGCCCTCGGCGCCCTTGAGCCAGGCCTCTCCGCTGTCGAGCTCCTTGCGGGGGTCGACGGGGACGAGCCGGCGGGCGGAGTCGAGGACGTCGGCGACCGGGCCCTGGCCACGGTCGGCGTAGCGGACGGCGTTGCCGATGACGGGGCGGACGCCCTGGTCGGCGGCGAAGCCGACGGTACGGGCGGCGAGCCGCAGGGAGCCGGGGCCCGTGCCCGTGCGGCCGTGGTGGACGGCCTCCAGGCACAGCGCGTCGCCGTACCGCTCGCGCCAGGGGACGAGCAGCCGGGCGGCCCGGTCGGGGCGGCCGGCGGCGAGGGCGCGGCCGACGTCGGAGGCGGGGCCGAGCAGGACGAACACGTCGTCGCCGAAGGCGGAGCGGGGCAGCAGGGGCTCGCCCCCGTTCGCGTGGGCGGCGGTGATCATCGCGCAGAGGGAGGCCCAGCCGGCCCGGGAGCGGGCGAGGAAGACGGCCCGGGGCGCGGACTCGTCGAGGAAGGCGCCGCCCCGGACGGGTACGCGCCGGGTGGAGCCCTGGCCGGCCGCGCCGGCCTCGGCGGGCCCGCGCGGGCCGGTGACTCCGGGCACGGCCGGGTGCGCCCCGGACGGGCCGCCGGTGCCCGGGAGCTCCGGCGGTTCGTGGGCCAGGTCCACACCGAACAGGGGACGTACGCCCGCCTCCTCGCACGCCTTGGCGAAGCGGACGGCCCCGGCGAGGGTGTCGCGGTCGGTCAGGGCGAGCGCGTCCATGCCGCGCTCGGCCGCCCGGGCGGCGAGCCGCTCGGGGTGCGAGGCGCCGTAGCGGACGGAGAAGCCCGAGACGGTGTGCAGGTGTGTGAAGCCCGGCATCGCTCACCTCCCGCGGTCCCGCACCGGTATTCGTACAAACGTTCCCACCCCCTCACTCACCCTAGCTCATTTCGAACGTCCGTACGATAAGCGCTCGTGTCACTCGTTCGGCCCTATCCCACCTGCGGGAACACCCCCCGCCCCGGAGCGTGGGGGCATGAGTCTCGTCGATGAACTGAAAAGTGCCGTCACCCCACGGGCCGCCCTGCTCGTCGTGGGCGTCCTCGCCCTCCAGCTCCTGTTCATCGCCTCGTACGTCGGGGCCCTGCACCATCCGAAGCCGAAGGACGTCCCCTTCGGGGTGGTCGCGCCCCCGGCGGCCTCCGCGCAGCTGGTCGAACGGCTGGGGAAGCTCCCCGGCGGGCCGCTCGACCCACGGGCCGTGGCCGGCGAGGCCGAGGCGCGCGAGAAGATCGTCGAGCGGGAGCTCGACGGCGCCCTCGTCGTCGACCCGCGCGGCCGTACCGACACCCTGCTCGTCGCCTCCGGGGGCGGCACCGTGCTCTCCTCCGGCCTGCAGAAGATCCTCACCGAGGTGGAGAGGACGCAGGGGCGGACCGTGCGGACGGTCGACGTGGCGCCCGCCTCGCCGCAGGACTTCGACGGGCTCTCCGCCTTCTACCTGGCGGTCGGCTGGTGCGTAGGCGGCTACATCTGCGCCGCGATCCTGGCCATCAGCGCCGGCTCCCGCCCGGCCAACCGCGAGCGGGCGGTCATCCGGCTCGGCGTCCTCGCCCTCTACTCGGCCCTCGGCGGCCTGGGCGGCGCGGTCATCGTCGGCCCGATCCTGGGCGCCCTGCCCGGTGGCGTCGCCGCCCTGTGGGGCCTGGGCACCCTGGTGGTCTTCGCCGTCGGCGCGGCCACCCTCGCCCTCCAGTCCATCTTCGGGATCGTCGGCATCGGCCTGGCGATCCTGCTGGTGGTCGTCGCGGGCAACCCGAGCGCGGGCGGTGCCTTTCCCTCGCCGATGCTGCCGCCCTTCTGGAAGGCGATCGGCCCGGCCCTGCCGCCGGGCGCGGGCACCTGGGCGGCACGCTCGATCGCGTACTTCAAGGGCAATTCCCTGACGGCGCCGATGCTCGTCCTCGCCGCCTGGGCGGTGGTCGGCTCGGCGGTGACCCTGGTCCTCTCCTCCCTGAAGCGCCACCCGGAGGCGGAGCCGATCGCCTCGGAGGTGGGCGAGCCCCGCCGGACCCCGTGACCCCCGGCCCCTGGAACGGGTGATGCCCCCGGCGCGTCCGCCGGGGGCATCGCCGTGGCCGGTGTCAGGACACCGGCCGGTGCGCGGTTCAGTACACGCTCACGCCGTACGCGCTCAGCGCCTCCGTCACGGGCTGGAAGAAGGTCGTGCCGCCCGTGGAGCAGTTGCCGCTGCCACCGGAGGTGAGGCCGATGGCGCGGCTGCCGGAGTAGAGCGGGCCGCCGGAGTCACCGGGCTCGGCGCAGACGTTGGTGCGGATCATGCCGTAGACGATGTCGCCGCCGCCGTAGTTCACGGTGGCGTTGAGGCCGGTCACCGAGCCGCTGTGGGTGCCGGTGGTGGAGCCGCGGCGGGTGACCGACATGCCGACGGTCGCGTTGGCGGCGCTGGTGATGTCCACGCTGCCGACCTGGCCCGGCTTGCTGATGGAGCTGTTGGTGTAGCGCACGAGGCCGTAGTCGTTGTTGGGGAAGCTCGACCCGGCCGTCGAGCCGAGGACGGTGGTCTTGGCGGAGTTCGCGTACCAGGTCCCGGCGCCGTCGGTGCAGTGGCCGGCGGTCAGGAAGTACGAGGTGCCCGCGCTGTCCCGGACGTTGAAGCCGAGGGAGCAGCGCCAGCCGCCGTCGGCGTAGATCGCGTCGCCGCCGGAGATGAGCTTGGTGAACTTGCCGGGGGTGCGTTCCACCTTGATCGCGCCGGCGTTGGTCCCGGCACGCTGCTTGATCTTGGCTATCTCGGCCGGGGAGACGGTGGAGTCGGCGGTGACGACCACCTTCCCCGCGGCGGGGTCGACGTGCCAGGCGGTGCCGGCCACGTCGGCCGCGAGGACGGCGTCGGCCGCCGTCGCGAGCTGGGCGGCGCCGAAGGTCTGCTCCGTCCCGGCGCTGGCGCTCGGGACGGCCAGGGTCGCGGCGGCGGCGAGCCCGGCGGTGACGGCGAGCAGACGGATCGTGCGGGTGCGGGTGGTGCGCTGGGAACTCACTGCGCGTTCCTCCTGGGTGGGGGATCGGGTGGGGGTGGAGTTCGCGGCCCCGGGACCGGGTGGTCGCGGGACCGTGGTGCGCCGGCGGCTCCGCGACCGGGTGTCACGGGGCCGCGGGGGTCTCAGAGCAGGCTGACCCGGTACTTGGCGAGGGCCTCGGACACCGGCTGGTAGAAGGTGGTGCCGCCGGTGGAGCAGTTGCCGCTGCCGCCGGAGGTCAGGCCGAGCGCCTTGGTGCCGTCGTAGAGCGCGCCGCCGGAGTCACCGGGCTCGGCGCAGACGTTGGTCTGGATCATGCCGCGGACGGTGCCGCCGCCGGAGTAGTGCACGGTGGCGTCGAGTCCGGTGACCGTGCCGCTGCGGGTGCCGGTCGTGGAGCCGGAGCGCTTGACCGGCTCGCCGACGTAGGCGTCGGCCGCGGTGAAGCCGCCGGTCCGGCTCAGCGAGGTGTTGTCGTAGCGGACCAGGGCGTAGTCGTTGCCCGGGAAGCTGGAGCCGACGGTGGCGCCGATCAGCGTCGACTGCGCGGAGTTGGCGTACCAGGTCCTGACCTCGTTGCCGCAGTGGCCGGCGGTGAGGAAGTAGTCCGTGCCGCCGCCGCGGACGTTGAAGCCGAGGGAGCAGCGGTAGCCGCTGCCGTAGATGGCGTCGCCGGGGCCGAGGAGCGGCGTGAAGACGCCGGGGGTACGGGCGACGGTGAGCGCCCCGGCGTCGGCGCCGGCCGCGCCGCGCAGGGTGGCGAGCTCCTGGTCGGTGACGGTGGAGTCGGCGGTGACGACGACCCGGCCCGCCGCCCTGTCCACGTACCAGGCGGTGCCGCCGATCCGGGCGGCGGCGGCGTCCACGGCGGCACCGGCACGGGCGAGCCGCTCGGCCCCGGCGGGCCCGGGCGCGGCCTGGGCGGCGGGGAGGCCGAGGGCGGTGACCGCCGCGAGCCCGGCGGCGAGGGCGAGCAGACGGGTGCGGGTGTTCCTCACTGTGCTCCTCACATTTCTCCTTCTGGGAAAAGCGGAGGGGTCCGTGGGTGGCGGGCCCGTGAGGCGCCATCAGGTGACGTGTCCCTGACATGCACCGCCAGCGATAGTGGCGTGCCCCGGCCCGCCGCACAAGACCGCCGTCGTCACCGGTGTCCGCCGGCCCTCGCGGCCGGGGCGCCCGGCCGGCCGCGCACCGGGCCCCGCCGGACCGGATCGCCGCAGGTGAGGGCCGGGGCGCGGGGCTCAGGCGGGGGCAAGCCGCCGCTCCCCCGCGGCGACGGGAACGCCGAGCGTGTTCCCCGGCGGCGGGAAGGGGCAGATGAAGTGGTCCGCGAAGGCGCACGGGGGCAGCAGCGCCCGGTTGAAGTCCACCGTCACCGAACCGTCGGCGGCCGGTGCGGCCGGACGCAGGAAGCGGAAGCGGTAGCTGTCCCGCCCGCCGGTGGCGTCCGAGAAGACGGCCCACAGCGAACCGTCGTCCTCCACCGCCACCTGAAGGGTGTGCTCCACCCCGTCCAGCGCGAAGGCCAGCTCCCCGGAGAGCCCGAGCCCGCGCTCCCTGCCGTCGGCGTTCTCCACCCGCACGCTGCGCTCCTCCCCGTACGGCCGGAAGACGCCGGGCACCACCCAGCGCTCGTCGTACGGGGTGGCCTCGATGCCCCGGAAGGCGCGGCGCGCCGCCGACTCCGGGTCGAAGTCGCGGACGGCCCAGAGCCCTTCGCGGCGCATCACGACGAGCCGCCGGCCGGCCGACCCGACCCGGGAGGCGTGGACCGGGCCGTGGTCGGCGGTGAGCCGTACGGTGCCGACGAGGGGCTTGCCGTCGACGGTGACCGCGTCCTGCGCGTCCGCCGTCAGGACCACCTCGCCGTCCTCCACACGCCACACGCCGGGCACGGCCGGAAGGCGCCCCTCGGGGTGGTCGGCGAGCCAGTACGTGCCCGTGAGGGAGAGGGGGCCGTACGGAGCGGCCACCGTGGCCTCGCGCCGCTCGTGCCAGTGCTGCCAGTCCTGCCGGCTCTGTCGTGGGTCGGTGCTCATGGTGCTCCACCCTTCCACACCGCCCGGCCGGGGTCACCGGTCGCGACGGCCGGACCCGGCCGGCGGCCGGCGGCCCGTCAGCAGCCGTCGCAGGGACAGCAGCAGCAGTCGCCGCAGCCCGGGTCGCAGTCGCAGTCCCGGCAGCAGCCCTCGCGCTTCTTGCGGGACCAGGGGCCCTCGTACTCCTTGGCGCAGCAGATCTGGCAGGTGCAGAAGAGCCAGGTGAACATGGCGCAGCCGGCGAGGAAGCCGCGCGGCTTCGGGGCCTGCGGCGCCCCGCCGCCGAACTGCGGCGGCAGCCCGCCCGGCCCTCCGCCGTAGGGTCCGCCCGCGCCCGGGCCGTAGGGGTGGCCGCCGTGCGGAGTGCCGCCCCCGTACGGGTTCCCGCCTCCCTGCGGGCCGTACGGACCGGGCCCCTGGGCGCCGTACGGGTTCTCCGGCACCGGCCCGTGGCCGGATCCGGCCGCCCGGTGGGAGCAGGAGGTGGTGCCGAAGGCGCGGTCCACGGAGGTGCGGAGCTCGTGGGCGAGGAGCACGTGGACGAGCCTGCCGTCGGCGAACTCGGCGTCCCCGAGCGCGAGGCGTATGCCGTGCAGGGCGTCGTCGGCGAGCCTGCGGGCCTCCGCTCGGGAGGTTCCGGTGGCGGTGAGCGGGTTCCAGGCCCCGGACTCCGCGTCGGCGACCTGGTCCTCGACGGCGTCGAGGAGGTGGGCGAGGCGGCCGAAGAGACGGCCGGCCTCGGCGAGGGGCGCCGCGTTGCCCGGCCGGCCGGCGAGGACGGCGGTGTGCGCGAAGGCGGCGGCGGTGGCCGTCTCGGTCGGCTCGGTGACGGCGAGCAGGGAGGTGCCGGGGCCGGCGAGCGCCTCGATCCCGGTCTGCCGGTCCACGGCGTCGACGAGGACGGTGGTGTCGAAGCCGAGGGCGCGGCCGGTCCTGGCCCCGGCGCGGTCCCAGGAGCGGGCGACCCGGCGGGCGGCCGCCGCGACCGGCCGGCGCGCCAGCAGGCCGTCCCGGTCGGCGACGTGGTCCCGCACCTTCGCCGAGGCGAGGACCAGCGAGACGGCGGCGGCCAGGCGCGCGCCCTCGCCCCTGGCGACGGGGGCGGTCCGCATCGCGCGGAGCGGGCAGGGCCCGGCGGTGCGCCGGCCCCCCGCCGTCACACCGGCCTGAGCTTCCGTCAGGACCGAGACGATCAGGCCGTCGTAGTTGGTGACGACCCGCGCGAACTGGCCGTGGTCGGCGCGGAGGGCCAGGCAGAGACCGCAGAGATGGGCCATCCACTCGGTCTTGAGGCCGTCGGTCAGCCGATGCGTGCAGGGTCTGACGATTCCGAACATGGACTCCCCCGTGAGTCGGTGCCCGAACGCGGCGCGCGCGGTCGGTGAGTGGTACGCGTCGCGCGGGAGCGACGCGTGTGAGCGGTGGTGCGGACCTGGCGCGAAAGTGCCGTCGGGCGGTCTCGCGGCATCGTAGCGAGCGCTCCCGTTCACCCGGACGCGCCCGTGGTCACCCTTCCGGCACGACTTTCATATTTTCAGCTACATGGCCCCTCGCCAGTAGCCCTATACCGCATGTTTCCTGACGATTCGCCAGGTTCGGGCGCTCACGTTCTGCACCAGTACCGTCACGAATCCTCTGCGCGGCGCCCATCCCCTTGGCGCGCGATCCGCATCATGGACGACGATAGGGACATGCGGAACCACAAGTGACCGCGTTGAAAGGAGGCGTCGATGGGATCGGTGCGCAAGGCAAGTGCCTGGCTGGGACTCGTCGAGGACAACGACGAGCGTTACTACGACGACGAGTACGCCGACGGTGCCGAGAGCGGCGACGCCTGGGTGACGGACCCGCGGGTGCGGGTCGCCACGGACACCGCGGAGGAGCGGGGCCGCCGGATCGCCACCGTCTCCCCCGACGGCTTCCGGGACGCCCGGGGCATCGGCGAGCTGTTCCGGGACGGCGTCCCGGTGATCGTGAACCTGACCTCGATGGAGCCGGACGACGCCAAGCGCGTGGTCGACTTCGCCGCCGGACTCGCCTTCGGCCTGCGCGGCTCGATCGAGCGCGTGGCGACGCGGGTCTTCCTGCTGACCCCGGCCGACACCCGGATCGTGAGCGGGGAGTCCGGCCGCCGCTCGCAGGACGGCTTCTTCAACCAGAGCTGAGCGGGCCCGCCGGCCCGACGGGTACGAGCGGCGCGGCGACGGCGCGCCGGGTCAGTGTCCCGCACGCCCCGAGCCGGCGGGCTCGATCGCCTCGCGGGACGCGGGCACCCGCGGCTCGCACGCCCCTGCGGCCGGAGCACCGCCGGTGCGCACCACCCGCTCCCCGCCCTCGACGCCCTCCCGGGCGGCCGGGACTTCCGGCCCGCCACCGGCGAGACCGTCCTCCGGATCCACCGCGCACTCCATGACCCGGGGCAGCCGCAGCGCCATCAGCGCCCCGAGCAGCAACAGCCCGGCGCTCACGCACAGCGTGAGGTGCAGCCCGTCCACGAAGGCGTGCCGGGCGGCCCGGTGCAGCGCCTCACCGGCCGCGCCGCCGAGGTCGCCGGCGACCTGGTACGCCTCGCCGAGGGAGTTGGCCGCGGCCCGGCTCGCCTCCGCCGGAACCCCGGGGACACCGCTGAGCCCGGGGGCGTACGCGGCGTTCATGACGCTGCCGAGCAGCGCGATGCCCATGCCGGCGCCGAGCTGGTAGGAGGTCTCCCCGATCGCGGCCGCGCCGCCCGCGCTGCGCTGCGGAGCCTCGCTGAGCATCGACTCGTACGCCGAGAAGAGGGTGGTCTGGAGACCGAAACCGAGCAGGACGAAGCCCGCCGTGAGCAGCAGCGGCCGGTCGTGCTGTCCCATGAGGGTGAGCAGGAGCACCGCGCCGGCGGTGAGCACGAAGCCCCAGCCGACCATCCGGCGCGGCCCGATCCGGCGCAGGGTGTACGAGCCGGTGGCGCCGGCGGCCATGGCGGCGAAGGTGAGCGGCAGGAGCCGGAGCCCGGTCTCCAGCGGGCTGAGGCCGAGGACCAGCTGGAGGTACTGGACGGCGATGAGCTCCAGGCCCACCAGGGCCAGCATGGCCAGGACGATGCAGCCGACCGAGGTCGTGAACGCGGCCCGGGAGAAGAGGCGCGTGTCGATCAGCGGGTGCGGGCGCCGCCTCTGGCGCCGTACGAAGAGGACGAGGAGCACGGCGCCGGCCAGCAGCGGCCCGGCGGTCGGCAGCGCGAGGAGCGGGTCCCCGGCGCCCGCCCGCTTCACGCCCAGCACGCAGCCGAGGACGCCGGCGGCGGCCATCAGGGCGCCCAGGACGTCCCAGGGGCCTTCACCGCTGCCCCGGGACTCGGGCAGCAGGCGGCGGCCGAGCGGCAGGATCAGGGCCATGAGGGGGATGTTGATGAGGAAGACGGAACCCCACCAGTAGTGCTCGACGAGGAAGCCGCCGAGCACCGGCCCCGCGGCGGCCCCGATGGCGGCGACCGCCGTCCAGACGCCGATGGCGGTGGCGCGTTCGCGCCGGTCGGGGAAGACCGCGCGGATGATGGAGAGCGTCGCCGGCATGATCATCGCGCCGCCGACGCCGAGCAGGGCGCGGGCGGCGATGAGCACGCCCGGTTCCGTGGCGAGGGCGGCGACGGCCGAGGCGACGCCGAACAGGCCGTACCCGAGGAGGAGCACCCTCCGGCGCCCGACCCGGTCGCCGAGCGTGCCGAAGAGGATCAGCAGCGAGGCGCAGACCAGCGGATAGGCGTCGACGATCCAGAGCAGCGCCGTGGAGCTGGGGCGCAGGTCCTCGCTGAGCGAGGGGACGGCGACATGGAGGATGGTCGCGTCCAGGGCGACCAGGAGCAGGCTGACGCAGAGGACGACGAGGACGAGCCAGCGGTGGGCACCGCCGTCGGCGGCACGCGGGTGGACTCGGGCCGTGATCGTCCGCGACATGTACGTACCTCCCAGTGAAGCTCTCGCGCTCGGTGGGCACCGACCAGGGCATTCGCCCCCGGGGCGCCCGGCATCGACGGGCGAGTGAGCCGTCAGCGTACGCGAGTTCAAGGACCGAGCGCGTGGCGCAGCTCTCACCCTGCGGGGCCTCCGGGTGTGGCGTACGCCACTCGTCCGCGTCCGCGCGTCGCATGCAATTCCGTACGGATGGCCGTCCGAGGCATTTCCCCGGGATACAAACAGGCTTCCGGATTCATTTCGCCGACATGCGGACCGATGGTCATCTGATTTTCGGACGGCGAGAGGGAATGGGCCCCACTGAGACCTACTCCACATCACATCGTCATCACGAAGGCACGGGATCGCGCGGGTCGGCTACTCACTCCCTGTAACGTCCATTGGGTGCGTACCGACATCTTTGCCCGGCTGGACCGGGAGCCGGAACCGCCGAAGATAGAGGTCCCGCGGATGACCCGCACGCGTCTCGCCCTCTTCGGCGGGACGTCGGCGTTCTATCTCGCCATCGTCGTGGCCGTTCTCCTCTCGACCTGGCTGGTGACCCTCGACTGGAAGATCATGCTCTTCCGTCCCTATCAGCAGTGGCCGGAACTCCACGCTTTCCTCGACTACTACGTGGTCCTCGGGCAGCGCGGTCCCACGGCCGTGATGGTGGCCGCCTGGCTGGGCTGGCGCTCCTGGCGCCAGCACACGCTGCGGCCCTTGCTCTGCCTCGGCGCCGCGCTCCTGCTCCTCAACGTCTCGGTCGGCTCGGTCAAGCTCGGCCTCGGCCGTCTCGGCCCCCACTACGCGACCCAGATCGGCTCCGCCGAGCTGTTCGCGGGCGGTGACATATTCCCCTCCGGTCACACCGCGAACGCGGTGGTGACCTGGGGGATCCTGGCCTACCTGGCGACCACCCCGCGGGCCCGGCGGTACCTGTCGGCGCTCTCGGCGGTGGTCGCGCTCGGCGTCGGCCTCACCACCGTCTACCTGGGGACGCACTGGCTGAGTGACGTGCTGCTCGGCTGGGCCGCCGGCCTGCTGATCCTGCTCGCGCTGCCCTGGTGCGAGCCGGTCATCGCCCTCGCGGAGGCCCGGATCCTGGCCCTGCGCGACCGGCTCGGGGAGCGCCTGCGGGACCGGCGCCGCCTGGTGCCCTCGCTGCCCGTGGCCTCCGGCGGTCCGCGCCCCGGCTACTACCCGCCGCGTCCGGCGGCGGCCGACGAACCGGTCAGGGAGACCGTGGGAGTGGCCCGGCGGACCCCGGCGACGCGCGCTCCCGCGACCCGTGGGGCGGGCGGCTGAGCCGCGTCCGTACGCGGCGAAGGGCCCCGGCCGATCCGGCCGGGGCCCTTCGCCGTGCGGGCGGGGGCGTCGGTTCCGGCGCTCGTCAGCCGACCCAGCAGCGGGTGACCGTACCGTCCTCGACCTCGAAGTTGATGCGTCCGAACTGGTACTCCATGGTGACGATCGTGCCCGGCGGCAGGGCCCTGACGACGGTCCAGCCCCGTGTCCTGGCGAGCTGCTCGGCGCCGTCCGCGCCGAGACCCACATAGGACTCGGGGCTGTCGCGGGGCGGTTCGGGAGTGCGCGATGTGGGAGCCATGGACCCCACGTTAGTACCTCTGCGGTGGTCACACTTGGGTCACAATTGCCCGCCATATGTTTGGCCCGCCGCCGGTCACCCGGAGGGACAAGTTCCAGCCGATTCTCCAGTAATTGCCGGGGCTCTCCGGTACTTCGCACCAACCGCCCCGAACTCGGCCGTGCCGCGTCCGCCCGCCGGGAACTCCCCCCGAATTCCCGCTCCGGTGACGGTGCGTCGAATTGACCCCGGCCGGTCTCCGGCTCCATGACCGGCGGTTCTCACGGTTCCCCCACAGAATGCTTACGCCGGGACCATCGGGCGCGGTCCGGCCGGACGCTTCCGCCCCGGCGGGCGAGAGGCGGTACCGGAACTCCGTGACGGTGATCCGGGGGAGATCGCGTCCCGGGCCGGATCCCCGGCCGACGGAGTGCGGCGCGTCCGCCGTGTCAGCGGAAGCGGCGGACCAGGCGGCCGGCGCGCGCCTTGAGGGTGTAGACGCCGTCGAGGGCGCCGCCGAGGGCGCGGTGGGCCGCGGCGCGGCCCCGGCCGTGGACCCGGCGGCTCGCGCCGCGGTCGACGAGTTCGGCCCACAGGGCCTCGTGACGGGCGGCGATGCGGGCGGGGTCGAAGCGCTCGGAGGCGGCCAGCGCGGCCCTGCCCGCCTTGGCGCGCAGTTCGTCGTCGGCCATGTACGCCCGCAGCGCCCGCGCGACGGCCGCCACGTCGTCCACCGGCACCAGCCGCCCGTCGACCCCGTCCTCGATGATCTCGCGGGGTCCGTTCGGGCAGTCGGTGGAGACGACCGGCAGCCCGCAGCGCATCGCCTCCACGATCGTCATGCCGAAGGACTCGCGCTGCGAGGTCACCGCCGCGATCGAGCCCTTGGCCCACTCCGGCTCCATCGGCGTGACCGAGCCCATGAGGAAGACCCGCTCGCCGAGGCCCCGGGCGGCGATCTGCCGCGTGAGCGGCCCCTTGAGGTCCTGCACGGCGTCCCCGGAGCCGTAGATCTGCAGCGTCCAGCCGGGCAGGTCCGCCGCCGCCTCGGCGAAGGCGTCGATCAGGACGTCGTACCGCTTGACCCGGGTCAGCCGGCCCGCCGCGACCACGGTCCGCGCGGCGGGGTCGGCGGGCGGCACCGAGGGGGCGGGCACGCTGTTGGGCACGGCCTCGATCCGTACGTCCCGCAGTCCCAGCTTCCGGTAGGCGCGGGCGTCGGCCTCGGTGACGGTGGTGACGGCGTCGAGCAGCGCGTACTCGTGGGCGATGTCGCGGCGCAGCCGGTAGCTGTGGCCGGTGAGGATCAGGTGCTCCTGGCCGACGAGCACCGGGCCGCGGCGCGCCTGCCGGGCGAGGTGGACGTTGAGCCCCGGGCGGGTGGCGACGAGGACGTCCGCCTCGACGCCCCGCAGGTGCTCCCCGATGCGGGCGTCGGTGAGCGCGCTGTACTGCTTCCAGCGGCCGTCGCCGCGCGGGAAGACCCGGGCGGGCCGGTGGAAGTCCGGGTGGTCGCCGTCGTAGCCGGGGCTGTCCTTGCGCAGGTCCACGAGGTGACGCAGGGTCACCCCGGCGGGCAGGCCCAGGAGCGGCTGGTCCCGGTGGCGGAAGACCGAGACGATCTCCACCTCGTGGCGCTCCGCGAGCTCCTCGGCGAGGGTGAACGTGGTCCGGATGGTGCCGCCGTAGTGGTAGCCGTTGTGGAGCAGAAAAGAGATACGCATCGCGCTGCCGGTCCCCCGGGTCGGTTGGTCGGTCCGGCCGAACTGTACTGCCCGCGCGGCACGGCCGTTCGCCCGGAGGCCGGCACGGCGGGTGAGGGGCCCTGGGGCGGTGGCCCTTCCGGCGGGCGGGGACCTCTTCGCGCGTGATGCGCCGGGCCCCGGCACCCCGGGGCTCGTACCGCCGCTCCCCGCCCGAGGGCCCACGGACGGGGAGCGGCGGGGGCCGGGGGTTCCCCCGGCCCTTCCGCGGCGCCCCGTCCGTACGTCCTGCCCGGACGGGGCGCCGCGGAGTCCTCAGAGCGGCGCGATCCGCAGCATCGTTCCGACGGTGATCCGGTTCGGGTCCGGTCCGATCAGCTCGCGGTTCGCGGTGTGGAGGGCCTGCCAGCCGCCCTTGACGGCGAACCTGCGGGCGATCGAGCTGAGGGTGTCGCCCGGCTGGACGGTGTGGACGCGCCCGCTGAGCCCGTACCGCTTGGAGCAGGTCGGCCACGCCCCCCAGCCCTGGGTACGGAGGACTTCCTCGGCGACGGTGATCTGCTGCTGCCGGGTGGCGAGGTCGGCGCGGGCGGCGAAGCGCTGACCGCCGTGCTCGACCCAGGTCGGCTGCCAGAACTGGAGCCCGCCGTAGTAGCCGTTGCCGGTGTTGGCGTTCCAGCGGCCGCTGCTCTCGCACTCGGCGACGCAGCCCCAGGGCCACTGGTCCTTGGCGCACGGGTAGGCCGGCACGGCGGTGGTCGGGGCGGCGGTGGTGACGGGTTCCGGTGCGGCGGCCCGCGCGGGTGCCGGAAGAAGGCTCATCAGCGCCGCCGCGGAGGCCGCGACGAGCGAACCGGCGGTCCAAAATCGGATCTTCGACATCGCTGCAGGCTAGGCAGCGGGAGGGCCCCTGTGCCCCGTGCCGCGCGGAACACCGCGCACACCCCACCCGGTCGGAGTCACCCGCCCCGCGCGGCACCGGTACGGAAGGGGACGGCCGGCCCACCGCCCCGGGCGGGCCGGTGGGCGGCCGCCGTCGTGCATGGGACTGCGGCAAGTTGCCCGCCGTCCGCGCGTGACCCTGGCCGAGCCTGGCCCGTTGAACTCTGCATGAGACGCCCGGGAACGGCCCGGCGTCGCCCGTACCGAGTCCAGGGAGCCACCCGTGCCGCGCATGCTCGACGTCAGCGAGGACGTACGCGCCGAGATCGGCGACGAAGAGGCCGACCGGCTGCTCGCCGGCGACAACGCCCCTGCCAGCTACGACTGCACCTCCTGCCGGACGCCGGGCGACTCCGAGCAGGAGCGCACCAGCACGGTGCTGTTCGTCGGCGAGGAGACGGCGGTTCTCGCCTTCGCCCACGCCACGTGCATCCCGTCCCAGGTCGTACGGGTTCCCGAGGAGCAGCTCCAGGGCGCCGTGGCCTCCTTCGAGGCCGGGGAGGCGCTGACCGCCGCCCACCCCGAGCAGGCGGTGCTGGGCGTGACCAGCGGTCTCGTGCTGATCGGTGGCGAGCTGCACCCCGCGCTGGTCGTGGAGCCGACCGCGCCGGTGGCCCGTCCGGGCGGCGACGGCCTCACGGACGAGTTCCTCACCCTGCTGACCGAGCAGGGCTTCCAGCCGGTCGCGGACGTCAACCAGAAGCCGGCGGTGCTGCCCGGCTGGTCGGTGCTGGTCGCCATGGGGCAGCTGCACTCGGTGCTCCAGCCGGGACCGGGCGGCGCCGGACAGGCCGCCTGGTGGCAGGCGCACCAGCCGCTGCAGGTGACGGAGGGCTGGCGCGCCGCGGCCAACAAGTCGCACACGGTCCTGGTCTTCGCCGCCCCGGTGGGCTCCATCGGCCAGCAGCCGCGCGAGGACCTGCTGCGGGACGCCCTGGAGAAGGCCGCGGCCAACGGGCGCCTGGTGGCCGCCGCGATGCCGCTGGCCGGCACGTGAGCCGGGACGCGCGGCCCGGTATAGAGCCCGAGCGGCCCACCGGGGGCCCCGGGCGGCCCTCGGTGCCGAGGGTGCCGCGGCCCCGGTCGGCTCCCCTTTCGGAGAGTCGGCCGCATCCGACGGGCGGCGGGGTCGTTGGCACCTATGTGCACGCATACGACCCCTTCCCCCAGCCTCATCCGAGTCCGATTCCCGCCATGCGCCCCGCGCACGACGGCGCGGCAGACCCTTCGGCGACGCCGATCTTCGACGCGCTGTACTCGGAGTACCGCCGGTCGTTCCGCACCCTGCCGGGTGACCGCAGCGGTGAGGAGGAGCTCCGCTTCCGCTCCTTCGGGACGGTGACGAGCACCGGCCTGTACGGGCAGGGCCATGGGTACACCCAGGGGGCCAGGACCGGGCAGGGGCACGGGCAGAGCGGCCGGCCGGCGGCCCACCCGACGGCCTGGTCGGCGACGCAGCACACGTACACCGTGGCTCCGCAGGGGGCGCTGCCGCCGGGGCCCCGCAGGAGCCCCTGAGGGCCACGCGGACCCGCGACACGCGCGGGGAGCGACGAGGTTCGTGACGTACGGCCGAGGGCCGGGGCGCATCGCCCCGGCCCTCGGCCGTTCCTCCGCCGGACCCGGCGTCCCGGCTACTTCTTCCTGCCGCGCTTCTCGCGCACGCGGACCGAGATGTGGATCGGGGTGCCCTCGAAGCCGAACTCCTCGCGCAGCCGGCGCTCGACGAAGCGGCGGTAGCCGGCCTCCAGGAAGCCGGAGGCGAAGAGGACGAACCGGGGCGGCTTGGTGCCCGCCTGCGTGCCGAAGAGGATGCGGGGCTGCTTGCCGCCGCGGATCGGGTGCGGGTGGGCGGCGACGAGCTCACCGAGGAAGGCGTTGAGCCGGCCGGTGGGGACGCGGGTCTCCCAGCCGGCGAGGGCGGTCTCGATGGCCGGGACCAGCTTCTCCATGTGGCGGCCGGTCTTCGCGGAGACGTTGACCCGGGGCGCCCAGGAGACCTGCTGCATCTCGGTCTCGATCTCGCGCTCCAGGTAGTAGCGGCGCTCCTCGTCCAGCTCGTCCCACTTGTTGTAGGCGATGACGATGGCGCGGCCCGACTCGACCGCCATCGTGATGATGCGCTGGTCCTGGACCGAGATCCGGTCGGTGGTGTCGATGAGGATGACGGCCACCTCCGCCTTCTCCACGGCGGCGGCGGTCCGCAGGGAGGCGTAGTAGTCCGCGCCCTCCTGGAGGTGGACCTTCTTGCGGATGCCGGCGGTGTCGACGAACTTCCAGGTCACGCCGCCCAGCTCGATCAGCTCGTCGACCGGGTCGCGGGTGGTGCCGGCCAGCTCGTTGACGACGACCCGGTCCTCGCCCGCGACCTTGTTGAGGAGCGAGGACTTGCCGACGTTGGGGCGGCCGATGAGGGCGATGCGGCGCGGGCCGCCGACGGCGTTCCCGAAGCGCTGCTCGGGGGCCTCGGGGAGGACCTTCAGGACCTCGTCCAGGAGGTCGCCGGTGCCGCGGCCGTGCAGCGAGGAGACGGGGAACGGCTCGCCGAGGCCCAGGGACCACAGCGTGGCGGCGTCGGCCTCGCCCGCCGGGCCGTCGACCTTGTTGGCGGCGAGCACGACCGGCTTGCCGGCGCGGCGGAGGAGCCGTACGACGGCCTCGTCGGTGTCGGTGGCGCCGACGGTGGCGTCCACGACGAAGAGGCAGGCGTCGGCGGCCTCGATGGCGTACTCGGCCTGCGCGGCGACGGAGGCGTCGATGCCGAGGACGTCCTGCTCCCAGCCGCCGGTGTCGACGACCTTGAAGCGGCGGCCGGCCCACTCGGCCTCGTAGGTGACGCGGTCACGGGTGACGCCGGGCTTGTCCTCGACGACGGCCTCGCGGCGGCCGATGATGCGGTTCACCAGGGTCGACTTGCCGACGTTCGGGCGGCCGACGACGGCGAGGACGGGGAGGGGGCCGTGTCCGGCCTCCTCGATCGCGCCCTCGACGTCCTCGACGTCGAAGCCCTCTTCCGCGGCGAGCTCCATGAACTCCGCGTACTCGGCGTCGCCAAGTGCCCCGTGGTCGTGCTGGTCGTTCATGAAGTCCGTTCCTTGATCATTCGTGGTCGGTGGGTCCCCGGCTCGCGGAGCCCACTACTGAGAGTCTCGCTCAGCGCCCGGTGAGGCGCCTGGCGTTTTCCAGGTGGGCGGTGAGCCGCTCCTGGATCCGTACGGTGGCCTCGTCGAGCGCCTTGCGGGTGCGGCGGCCCGTTCCGTCCCCCGCCTCGAAGGCGTCGCCGAAGACGACGTCGACGCGGCCGCGCAGCGGGGGCAGTGCCTTGATCAACCGTCCGCGCCGCTCGGAACTTCCCAGGACGGCGACGGGGACGATGGGCGCGCCGCTGCGGACGGCGAAGTAGGCGAGGCCGGCGCGGAGCGAGGCGAAGTCGCCCTCACCGCGGCTGCCCTCGGGGAAGATCCCGAGGACACCGCCCTGGTCGAGCACGCCCAGGGCGTTGGCTATCGCGGTGCGGTCGGTGCTGTCGCGGTCCACCTTGAGCTGCCCGATGCCTTCCAGGAAGCCGCCGAGCGGGCCGACGAACGCCTCCTTCTTGATGAGGAAGTGCACGGGGCGCGGGGCGGTGCCCATGAGCATGGGGCCGTCGATGTTGTGCGCGTGGTTGACGGCGAGGATGACGGGGCCGGAGGCCGGCACCCGCCAGGCGCCGAGGACGCGCGGCTTCCAGAGGCCGTACATCAGGCCGATCCCGATGCGCCGGCCGACGGCGGCGCCCTTCTCGGAGGGCAGGGTCACCGGGCGGCCGTCCGCTTCTCCTCGACGAGGGTCACGACGCATTCGATGACCTGGTCGAGCGTGAGATCGGTGGTGTCGACCTCGACGGCGTCGTCGGCCTTGGCCAGCGGGGAGGTGGTACGGCTGGAGTCGGCCGCGTCCCGCTTGATGAGGGCCTGCTTGGTCGCGTGCACGTCGGCGCCCTTGAGCTCGCCGGAGCGGCGGGCGGCGCGGGCCTCGGGCGAGGCGGTGAGGAAGATCTTCAGGTCGGCGTCGGGCAGGACGGTGGTGCCGATGTCCCGGCCTTCGACGACGATGCCCTGCTCGGCGCCGCGGGCGATGGTCCGCTGCAGCTCGGTGATGATCCTGCGCACTTCGGGGACGGCGCTGACGGCGCTGACCTTGGAGGTGACCTCCTCCGTCCGGATGGGGCCGGAGGCGTCGGCGCCGTCGACGGTGATGGTGGGCCGGGCCGGGTCCGTACCGGAGACGATGACCGGCTTGGCGGCGGCGTCGGCGACGGCGACGGCGTCGCCGACGTCGACCCCGTTGCTGATCATCCACCAGGTGATCGCCCGGTACTGGGCGCCGGTGTCGAGGTAGCTCAGCCCCAGCTTGGCGGCGACCGCCTTCGAGGTGCTGGACTTGCCCGTGCCGGACGGCCCGTCGATGGCGACGATCACGGATTCCACGGTGGGAACACCTTCCTGGGTGAGCGGTAGGGCCCGGCGGAGATGCGGGGGACCTCCACAAGGTTACCGAGTCCCCGGCACCCGTTCGGCCCCGCCCGTTCGGGCCCCGCCCGACGGGCCGCGCCCGCACGCGAGGAAGGCCGCTCAGACCCTCAGCCCGTGCGCAGGGCCCAGCCGCGTTCCTGGAGGGCGGCGCCCAGCACCGGGGCCGCGGAGGGCTCCACCATGAGCTGCACCAGGCCCGCCTGCTGGCCGGTGGCGTGCTCGATGCGGACGTCCTCGATGTTGACACCGGCGCGGCCGGCGTCGGAGAAGATGCGGGCCAGCTCGCCGGGCCGGTCGCTGATGAGGACCGCGACGGTCTCGTACACGGTGGGCGCGGCGCCGTGCTTGCCGGGGACGCGGGCCCGGCCGGCGTTGCCCCGGCGCAGGACGTCCTCGACGCCGCCGGCCCCTTCCCGGCGCTTCTCCTCGTCGGAGGACTGGAGGGAGCGCAGGGCGCGGACGGTCTCGTCCAGGTCGGCGGCGACGCCCGCGAGGACGTCGGCGACGGGGCCCGGGTTGGCGGAGAGGATCTCCATCCACATGCGCGGGTCCGAGGCGGCGATGCGCGTGACGTCCCTGATGCCCTGCCCGCAGAGCCGTACGGCCGACTCGTCGGCCTCCTCCAGGCGGGCGGCGACCATCGAGGAGACGAGCTGCGGGGTGTGGGAGACGAGCGCGACCGCCCGGTCGTGGGCGTCGGCGTCCATGACGACGGGCACGGCGCGGCAGAGCGCGACGAGCTCCAGGGCGAGGTTGAGGACCTCGGTGTCGGTCTCCCGGGTGGGGGTGAGCACCCACGGCCGTCCCTCGAAGAGGTCGGCGGTGGCCGCGAGGGGGCCGGAGCGTTCCTTGCCCGACATGGGGTGGGTGCCGATGTACGTGGTGAGGTCGAGGCCCAGGGCCTCCAGCTCCCGCTTCGGGCCGCCCTTGACGCTGGCGACGTCCAGGTAGCCGCGGGCGAGTCCGGCGCCCATGGCCTCGGCGAGGGTGGCGGCGACGTGCGCCGGTGGTACGGCGACGATCGCGAGGTCCACGGGGCCCCCGGGTGCCTCGTCGGTGCCGGCGCCGAGGGCGGCGGCGGTGCGGGCGCGCGCCGGGTCGTGGTCGCGGAGGTGGACCGTGACGCCCCGGCCCGCGAGGGCGAGCGCGGCCGAGGTGCCGATGAGTCCGGTTCCGATGACGAGCGCTGTTCTCACTGGGCGATGTCCTTGCGCAGGGCGGCCGCGGCGCCGAGGTAGACGTGCGCGACGCGGTTCTTGGGCAGATCGGTCTCGACGTGGGCGAGGAGGCGGACGACCCGGGGCATGGCCCCGGCCACGTCGAGTTCCTGGGCGCAGAGCAGCGGGACGTCGGCGATGCCGATCCGGCGGGCCGCGGCGGCGGGGAAGTCGCTGTGGAGGTCGGGGGTGGCGGTGAACCAGATGCTGATGAGGTCGTCGGCGGTGAGCCCGTTGCGGGTGAGGACGGCGGTGAGCAGCTCCTCGACGCGCTCGTGCATGTGCCCGGCCTCGTCCCGTTCGAGCTGGACGGCGCCCCGGACCGCTCGTACCGCCACGTCGTGCTCCTTCGCCTGCGTCTGTACGTTCAGCCTAGTCAGCGTAGTGAGCCGGGTGCGCGGCGTGCGCTCGCGCCCACCCTCCGAGACGGCGGCGGCCGGTCGGGCGCCGGAGTTCGGCCACCTGGCGTACGGCGCCGGGCCGGGCGGGGTAGAAAGGCCGGATGCTGCTGCACGTCGTACCGCTGGACGCCTGGTCCGCCGCTCCCGAGGTCCCCTACGCCCCGCCGTCGCTCGCGGAGGAGGGTTTCGTCCACTGCTCGCCCGACGAGCAGGCGGCCCTGGCCGTCGCCGACGCGCACTACCGGGACGTGCCGGGCCCGCTGCTGGTGCTCGTGATCGACGAGGCGCGGCTCGGCGCTGAGGTCCGGTGGGAGGGCTCGGAGGACCAGCTGTACCCGCACGTGTACGGCCCCGTGGAACGGGCGGCGGTGACGGCGGTCCTGGAGGTCCGCCGGGACGCGGACGGCCGGGCGGGGGAGTTGGCGCCCTGGATGTAGGCGTGTCGCGGCGGGCGGGGCGGGGGCGCGGCCAAGCTGGCCCGTATGACCGCGAACGCCACCCCGCGCCGTACCGTCCTCCTCGCCGCCGCCCTGCTGCCGGCGTCCGCCGCGACCGCCTGCGGTGCCGACGGCGGGGACGGGGGTGACGGCGGTACGGGGACGGGCGCGCCGGCCACCGGGGGCACGGCCACGAGCGCGCCGGCCACCACGGGGTCGGCCGGGACGGTCCTCGCGCGGACCTCGGAGATCCCGGTCGGCGGCGGCAAGGTCGTCGCCGACCGGAAGGTGGTCGTGACGCAGCCGGCCGCCGGGGAGTTCAAGGCCTTCTCGGCCGTCTGCACGCACCAGGGCTGTCTGGTGGACAAGGTCGTGGACGGCTCGGTGCGCTGCCCCTGTCACGGTTCGCGGTTCCGGATCGCGGACGGTTCGGTGGCGGCGGGCCCGGCGACCCGGCCGCTGCCGGAGGAGCGGGTCACCGTCTCCGGGGGGACGATCATCCTCGCGTAGCCTGGCCGCCATGGACATGACCCCGGAAGCGCTCGTCCGCGATCACACGGTCTACGCCTGCGTGATGGGCTCGCGGGCGTTCGGCCTGGCGACGGAGGACAGCGACACCGACACCCGCGGTGTCTACCTCGCCCCCACCCCGCTGTTCTGGCACTTCGAGAAGCCCCCCGCGCATGTGGAGGGGCCGGGCGAGGAGCAGTTCAGCTGGGAGCTGGAACGCTTCTGCGAGCTGGCCCTGCGCAACAACCCGAACGTGCTGGAGTGCCTCCACTCGCCCCTCGTCACCCGGGCCGACGACCTCGGCCGCGAACTCCTCTCCCTGCGCGGTGCCTTCCTCTCCCGGCAGGCGCACCGGACCTTCGTCCGCTACGCGGCCGGCCAGCGCCGCAAGCTCGACGCGGACGTGCGCCAGTACGGCCGGCCGCGCTGGAAGCACGCCATGCACCTGCTGCGGCTGCTGACCAGCTGCCGGGACCTGCTGCGCACGGGTGAGCTGCGGATCGACGTGGGCGAGGAGCGCGAGCGCCTCCTCGCGGTCAAGCGGGGCGAGGTCGGGTGGGCGGAGATCGAGACCTGGATGGACCGCCTCCAGGAGGAGGCGGACACCGCCCTCACCCGGAGCCCGCTGCCCGCCGCCCCGGACTCCGCCCGCGTCCAGGACTTCCTCGTCCGCGCCCGCCGCGCCTCGGCCCTCCGGGAGCTGTAGGCCAGGGGCCGGGTCAGGCGTCCCAGAGCGCTCCGAAGGCCAGCAGCTCGTCCCGGTACTCGACGCGCTCGGCCCACGCGGCGGGCCAGGCGTCCGCGCCCAGGTGGGCCCCGGCGAAGGCGCCCGCGAGGGCCGCGATGGAGTCGGAGTCGCCGCGGGTGCAGGCGGCCCGGCGCAGGGCGGTGAGCGGGTCGCCGGGAAAGAGGAGGAAGCAGAGCAGCCCGGTGGCGAGGGCCTCCTCCGCGATCCAGCCGTCCCCGGTGTACGCGCAGGGGTCCAGCTCCGGGTCGGCGGTGCGCTGGACGGCGTCGAGGCGTTCGAGGACGGCCAGGCACTCGTCCCAGCCGCGCCGGACGAAGTGGAGGGCCGAGGGGTCCTGGGAGCGGGTCCACAGGTCGCCGAGCCAGCGCTCGTGGTAGCGGTCGCGGTTCTCGTACGCGTACGAGCGCAGCCGGCCGACGAGCCCGGCCGGGTCCGCGCCCTGGGCGAGCAGGCGCACGGCGTGGGCCGTCAGGTCGGAGGCGGCGAGCGCGGTGGGGTGGCCGTGGGTGAGGGCCGCCTGGAGCTGCGCGGCGCCGGCGCGCTCCTCGTCGCCGAGGCCGGGGACGAGGCCGAGGGGCGCGACCCGCATGTTGGCGCCGCAGCCCTTGGAGTGGATCTGGCTCGCGTCCTGCCAGGGCCGGTCGGTGGTGAGCGACTGGCAGGCGACGAGGCAGGTGCGGCCGGGGGCGCGGTTGTTCTCCGGCGACCGGTACCAGTCGACGTACTCCTCCCGCAGCGGACGGACCAGCCGGAGCGGGGTGAGGGGGCCCCGTTCCAGGGCGGTGCGCAGGGCCCTGGCGAGGGCGAGGGTCATCTGGGTGTCGTCGGTGACGTACGCGACGCCCCGGGTCGTCGGGAGCTCCGCCGTCCGCCACGGCCCGTACTTCGCGAGGATCGACGGCACGTCGTGGAACTCGGTGGGGAACCCGAGCGCGTCGCCGAGCGCGAGCCCCGTCAGCGCCCCCGTCGCCGCCCGCTTGGCCGCCTGGTGCGTGGTCATGCCGATCGTCCTTCCGGTCGGAGCAACGGCGGGTGGAGGGCCGTGGCCTCCCCCGCCCGGTAGAGCGCGGCCGGTTTCCCCCGTCCGCCGGTGCGGCGCGGCGGTCCTTCCACGGGCCGGACGAAGCCGGGCGTGGTGAGGACCTTGCGCCGGAAGTTGGGGCGGTCGAGTTCGACGCCCCAGACCGTCTCGTAGACCTGCCGCAGCTCGCCGAGGGTGAACTCGGGCGGGCAGAAGGCGGTGGCGAGACACGTGTACTCGAGCTTGGCGCCGACGCGTTCGCGGGCGTCGGTGAGGATCCGGTCGTGGTCGAAGGCGAGCGGCCCGTGCTCCCCGTAGGGCAGCCAGCGCGCCTCGGCGGCGTCGCCGCCGCCCCGGGGTTCCGGCAGGCCGGGCACGAGGGCGGTGAACGCGACGGAGACGACCCGCATCCGGGGGTCGCGGTCGGGGTCGCTGTAGGTGCGGAGCTGTTCGAGGTGGAGTCCGGCGACGGTGGCGGCGGGCAGGCCCGTCTCCTCGGCGAGTTCGCGGCGGGCGGCCGTCTCGGCGGACTCGCGGGGCAGCACGAAGCCGCCCGGCAGGGCCCACTCCCCCGCGTGGGGCTCGTGGGCGCGCTGGACGAGCAGGACGTGCAGGCGCTCCTCGCGGACGGTGAGGACGGCGAGGTCCACGGTGACGGCGAACGGCTCGAAGGCGTGCGGGTCGTAGCCCTCGGGCGGACGCGGGGGCGGGGTGCGGCCGTTCACCGGCGTACCTCCCAGGACCGGGCGAGCAGCGCGTCCACGGCGGCGACGGCCGTGGCGAGCCGTTCCTCGGGCGGTCCGCTGAGGAGGACCGTGGGGCGGCCGGTGCGGATCAGACGGGTGAGGAGCCGGGCGGTGGTCCAGGCCCGGAGGTCCTCGGGGTCGGGGTCGGACGGGACGCCCCGGTGGTCGGTGAGCAGCCACAGGTGCTGCCGTCCCCGGGCGGCGACGGCGCACGTGCCGGGGCTGCGGGTGCCGAAGCGCCGTTCGTGCCGGACGGTGGCGGCGAAGGCGTCGCCGTCGCAGACGAGCAGCGGGGAGCCCTCGCGCGCGGCCCGCTCCTCGTCCTCGGCCCGGCGCTGGGCGGCGACGGGGAAGTCGCGGGATTCCCGCTCCCGGTCGGCCCGCGGCTCGGCGGCGAGGCAGCGGGTACGGGCCCATACGCCGCCGCGCCCCCGGTAGTGGCCGGTGAGGGCGCGCGCCAGGGTGGTGGCGCCGGTGGACTCGGCGCCGAGGACGACGACCCGCCGGGCGAGCCCGGCGCGGACCGGTGCCTCCAGGAGGTCCCAGTGGCCGGGCGGGTCGGCGAGGACGGCGTCGTCGTCGGTGCCGGGGCCGGGCCCTCCGGTGCCGGAAGCGGGGCCCCCGCTGCCCGGACCCGGTTCGGCGTCCCGGCGGGGGCCGCCCCCTCCCCTGTCGCCGCACACCGGCACCCCGCCCACGGGTTCCGCGTGCCACCCGCCGACACGGACGATCTCGGCGCCCTCCAGGCCCGGCCCCGCGCCGGCGTCCCCGTACGGCTCGGCGGTGAAGACCGCGTCGACGGGCTCGGGCAGGTCGGCGGCGGTGTCGGCGGTGACGACGAGGGCCTCGGGGTGGATCTCCCGCAGCCAGGCGACGCGCGCCTCGAGCGGCAGGGCCGCGTCCTCGGTGGCGGCGACGAGCACGGTGACGCGCTCGCAGCGGGCCAGGGCGGTGCGGACGAGGTGGTGGTGGCCGGCGTGCGGGGGGCAGAACGCGCCGGCGACGAGCCCGTGGCCGTACGCGGGCGCGGTCATGACCGGGCCCCCGCCGTGCGCGGCCGGACGCTCCCGGCACGGTACGGCCGGGGCGCGCCGGGGCCTGGTCCACCCCCGTGGGTCCAGGCCCGCCGGCCGCACGCGGCGAGGGCCGTGCGGACGCTCCGCCGGAGCCGCCGGAGGATGGTCCGGACGGACGTCTTCCTCACACCCGCCTCCTTAAGAGTCACCTTGACTATAAATCCTGGGGAGGCGCGGCCACAAGGGTGAGAACGCGCGGAGGCCCGTGACCGCCTCGCGGTCACGGGCCTCCTCCGGGCGCCCTGAGCGGGCGCCCCGGGTCCTACAGGCCGACTTCCTTCATCAGCATGCCGACCTCGGTGTTGCTCAGGCGGCGCAGCCAGCCCGACTTCTGGTCCCCGAGGGTGATCGGGCCGAAGGCGGTCCGCACCAGCTTCTCCACGGGGAAGCCCGCCTCGGCGAGCATGCGGCGCACGATGTGCTTGCGGCCCTCGTGCAGCACGACCTCGACCAGGTAGTTCTTGCCGGTCTGCTCGACGACCCGGAAGTGGTCGGCGCGCGCGTAGCCGTCCTCCAGCTGGATGCCGTCCTTCAGCCGCTTGCCGACGTCGCGGGGCAGCGGGCCGGTGATGGCCGCCAGGTAGGTCTTCTTCACCCCGTACTTGGGGTGGGTGAGACGGTGCGCCAGCTCGCCGTGGTTGGTGAGCAGGATGATGCCCTCGGTCTCCGTGTCGAGCCGGCCCACGTGGAACAGGCGGGTCTCACGGTTGGTGACGTAGTCGCCCAGGCACTGGCGGCCGTCGGGGTCCTCCATGGTGGAGACGACACCGGCCGGCTTGTTGAGGGCGAAGAACTGGTACGACTGCGTGGCGACCGTCAGGCCGTCGACCTTGATCTCGTCCTTCTCCGGGTCGACGCGCAGGCCCTGCTCGACCACGATGCTGCCGTTGACCTCGACGCGCGCCTGCTCGATGAGCTCCTCGCAGGCGCGGCGCGAGCCGTAGCCGGCGCGGGCGAGGACCTTCTGCAGCCGCTCGCCCTCCTGCTCGGCGCCGGGGAAGGTCTTCGGGGTCTTGATCTCGGGCTTGTTGGCGTACCGCTCGCGGTTGCGCTCCTCCGCCCGGGTCTCGTACTCGCGCGAGCGCGCCGGGGCCGTACGGCCGCCGTCCCGCTTCGGGGACTGCTTCGGGCCGCCCTTGGCGCCGCCGCGGGCGGCGTCGCCGCGTCCGCGCTTCGGGCCGTCGGAGGGACGCCCGGCCAGGCCGTCGACGTCGTAGGCCCGCTCCTCGGGACGGGGCCGGCGGGGGCGGCCCGCGCCCGCGCTCTGGCCGCGCTCGTCGCGGCCGTTCCCCGCACCCCTGTAGTTGCCGCGGCCGCCGCTCTTGGCACCACGGCTCCCGCCGTTGTTTCCGCTGTTCCTGCCGCTGCTGCTTCGCATCAAACTTCCGTCGTCTTCTCGGTCTCGTCCGCATCGGGCTCGAACGACGGAACACCTTCCAGGGAGTCCGGCTCGACCGCCTCGGCCTCCGGGAGGAAGGGGGCGAGCTCGGGGAGTTCGTCCAGGCCGCGCAGGCCCATCCGCTCCAGGAAGTAGTTCGTCGTCCTGTACAGGATCGCACCTGTTTCGGGTTCCGCGCCCGCCTCCTCCACCAGACCCCTCTGGAGGAGGGTCCGCATGACCCCGTCGCAGTTGACCCCGCGGACGGCGGAGACCCGGGAACGGCTGACCGGCTGGCGGTACGCGACGACCGCGAGGGTCTCCAGGGCCGCGCGGGTGAGCCGGGCCTGCTGGCCGTCGAGCAGGAAGGCCTCGACGGCGGCCGCGTGGGCGGGGCGGGTGTAGAAGCGCCAGCCCCCCGCGACCTGCCGCAGCTCGAAACCGCGGCCCTGGGCGGTGTACTCGGCGGCCAGCTCGCGCAGGGCGTCCGCCACCTCCAGGGGGGTGCGGTCCAGGACCCGGGCGAGGTGCTGCTCGGTGGCGGGCTCGTCGACGACCATGAGGACGGCTTCGAGGGCGGGCTTGAGGTCGCTGTCGCTCATGCGAGGGCCTCCTGGTCGAACTCGTCGGTGACGGTGGGCGTGGCACCCGTCCCGGCGTCCCCGCCCGTCCAGGAGACGGTGAGGTCCCCGAGGGGGCTCTCCTGGTCGAGGGCGACCGCCTTCTCCCGGTAGAGCTCCAGGAGGGCGAGGAAACGGGCGACGACGGTCAGGGTGTCCCCGGCGTCCTCGGCCAGCTCCTGGAAGCTCGCCGTGCCGCGCTCCCGCAGCAGGGCCACGACCAGGGCGGCCTGTTCGCGGACGCTGACGAGGGGGGCGTGGATGTGGTCGACGTACACCTCGGGCTCGGGCCGGGGCCGCATGGCCTGCGCGGCGAGCTTCGCCAGGCCCTCGGGGCCGATGGTGAGGACGACCTCGGGAAGCAGGGCGGCGTGGTGCGGTTCGAGTCCGACGGTCCGGGGGTGGCGCCGGCCCTCCGACTCCCACCGCTCCTCCAGGATCTCGGAGATCCGCTTGTACGCGCGGTACTGGAGGAGCCGGGCGAACAGCAGGTCGCGGGCCTCCAGGAGGGCGAGGTCGGCCTCGTCCTCCACCTCGGCGGCGGGCAGCAGCCGGGCGGCCTTGAGGTCGAGCAGGGTGGCGGCGACGACCAGGAACTCGGTGGTCTGGTCGAGGTCCCCGTCGGGGCCGAGGGCCCGGATGTGGGCCATGAACTCGTCGGTGACCTGGGAGAGGGCGACCTCGGTGACGTCCAGCTTGTGCTTGGTGATCAGCTGGAGGAGCAGGTCGAAGGGCCCCTCGAAGTTCGCCAGGCGCACGGTGAACCGGGCGTCCTCGCCGTCCGCGGCCCGCGCCGGGAGGTCCGTCTCCCGGTCCTGCGCCGGTTCCGCCTCCCGCTCCGGCAGGCCGCCCGGCCCGCCTTCCGCCTCCCGGTCCGGGCCCGGCTCGGCGGCCGGGCCGGACCCGGGGGCCGGTTCCCCGTCGGGGCCGCGCCCGAGGGCGCGGCGGCGCGGCGGGCGGGACGTTTCGTCGGAGGGGCGGTGCATGGGGCGGATCCAGGGGGAGCGGGGGCGCGGCAGCCCGCAGGCTACCCTCAGCGACCGCGCAGACGGCGGACGAGGATGCTCGCGTCGCCGCGGGACTCCAGATCCGCCAGGACCACGGCGACCGCCTCACGGACGATTCTGCCCCGGTCGACGGCGAGGCCGTGCTCGCCCCTGAGCACGAGCCGGGCGTGCTCCAGGTCCATCAGCTCCTCGGCGGAGACGTAGACCGTGATCTTCTCGTCGTGGCGCTCGCGTCCGCTCGGCCGGCGCGCCGCGGGACGTCCGCCGCGCCGCCGGGGCGCCGCGCCGGCGGCGGGCTTGGCGGCCGGGGGCGTCTCGGGCTCCGCCGCGCGGGCGCGCGGCTCGGCCGTCTCGGAGGCCGCCGCGGTGTGCTCCGCGGGGCCTTCGGCCGCCGTCGTGTCGCTCTCCCCCGCCGGAGCGGGGACGGTGCGGCGGGGCGAGGACGCCTGGAGCGCCGTCCCCCCGGTCGTACGGAAGAGTTCGTCGGCCCCGGGCAGACTCACTCGGCGTGACACCGGGCGAGCACCTCCCTGGCGAGCTGACGGTAGGCGGCGGCGCCCACGGAGTTGGAGGCGTACGTGGTGATGGGCTCGCCGGCGACCGTGGTCTCCGGGAAGCGCACGGTCCGGCCGATCACCGTGTGGTACACGTGGTCGTCGAAGGCCTCGACGACGCGCGCGAGGACCTCGCGGCTGTGCACGGTCCGGGAGTCGTACATGGTGGCGAGGATGCCGTCGAGCTCCAGCTCGGGGTTGAGCCGCTCCTGGACCTTCTCGATGGTCTCGGTCAGCAGGGCGACCCCGCGCAGGGCGAAGAACTCGCATTCCAGCGGCACGATGACCTTGTGAGCCGCCGTCAGGGCGTTCACGGTCAGCAGGCCGAGCGAGGGCTGACAGTCGATCACGATGTAGTCGTAGTCGTTCATCAGCGGCTTCAGGGCGCGCTGGAGCGTGGACTCGCGCGCGACCTCGCTGACCAGCTGCACCTCGGCGGCCGAGAGGTCGATGTTGCTCGGCAGCAGGTCCATGTTGGGCACGGCGGTCTTCAGGAGCACCTCGTCCGCCGACATGCCCCGCTCCATGAGCAGGTTGTAGACGGTGAGGTCGAGCTCCATCGGGTTCACGCCGAGGCCCACGGAGAGGGCTCCCTGCGGGTCGAAGTCGACGAGCAGCACCCGCCGCCCGTACTCCGCGAGCGCGGCGCCCAGGTTGATGGTCGACGTGGTCTTGCCGACGCCGCCCTTCTGGTTGCACATCGCGATGATCTTCGCGGGCCCGTGGTCGGTCAGCGGGCCCGGGATCGGGAAGTACGGCAGGGGCCGTCCGGTGGGGCCGATCCGCTCGCGGCGCTGCCGGGCGGCGTCGGGCGCGAGGGTGGCCGCGTACTCCGGATCGGGCTCGTACTCGGCGTCGGGGTCGTAGAAGTGCCCCTCGGGCACCTCGTCGTAGGCGGCGAAGTGGGTGGACTCTCGGCCCATCTCGTTGCCGGCCGTGGCGTTCACGTGTAGGCCGTCCATCGTCTTCATCGTGTGGGCTGTCGTCATGGGCTGGTGCGTCGCGAAGGTCCGCACCGCGACGGAGCCGATCGGGGCACCTGGCGCACCGCTCCCGGGAGTAATTGTCGACTCATTCACAAGTCGTCTTACCTCCTTGGATGTGACCAGGAACATTTATCGATAGGTCAGCGTGGCACCATGCCGACGGTTGGCGACTCTATGGCGTGTCACCGGTCCGCAGCAACACAATCCGCCGGACCCGGCCGGATGTGTCGGCGACCGAACACCTCTCTGTCAAGGGTGCGCGGGCATGCATCCACACGTTTCCGGGGTGTGCGAATCGGTTAAAGGGTTACGTTCGAGGCGAGTTGACCGAACGTTTCGGCGTGGCCGGAGACACAGCCGGCCGGACCTTGTCGAACAAGGTCCGGCCGGGAGCGTGATATTGACGGCACGCGTTGACGGGCCGCGGGAGGGTCAGCCCAGGAGGCTGTTCAGCTCGACGTGGTCGTAGCCGTGGGCCTCGGCGACCTCCTTGTAAACGACCTTGCCGTCATGGGTGTTGAGACCCTTGGCGAGCGCGGCGTCGCGGCGCAGCGCCTCGGCCCAGCCGTTGTTCGCCAGCGACACGATGTAGGGAAGCGTGGCGTTGGTGAGGGCGTAGGTGGAGGTGTTCGGGACCGCGCCGGGCATGTTGGCGACGCAGTAGAAGACCGAGTTGTGGACCTGGAAGGTCGGCTCGGCGTGGGTGGTGGGGTGCGAGTCCTCGAAGCAGCCGCCCTGGTCGATCGCGATGTCGACAAGGACACTTCCGGGCTTCATCTTGGCGACGAGCTCGTTGGTGACCAGCTTCGGGGCCTTGGCGCCCGGGATGAGGACGGCGCCGATGACGAGGTCGGCCTCGACGACGGCCTTCTCCAGCTCGAAGGCGTTGGAGACGATCGTCTGCACCTGGGTGCCGAAGATCCGGTCGGCCTCGCGGAGCTTGTTGATGTCCTTGTCGAGCAGGGTGACGTGGAAGCCCATGCCGACGGCGATCTGGGTCGCGTTCCAGCCGGAGACGCCGCCGCCGATGACGACGGCCTTGCCGGCCTGGGTGCCGGGGACGCCGCCGGGGAGGACGCCACGGCCGCCGGCCGAGCGCATCAGGTGGTAGGCGCCGACCTGCGGGGCCAGGCGGCCCGCGACCTCGGACATCGGGGCGAGCAGCGGGAGAGCGCGGTTCGCGGTCTCGACCGTCTCGTACGCGATGGCGGTGGTGCCGGACTCCAGGAGGGCGTCCGTGCACTCCTTGGAGGCGGCGAGGTGCAGGTAGGTGAAGAGGGTCTGGTCCTTGCGGAGGCGGTGGTACTCCTCCGCGATCGGCTCCTTGACCTTGAGGAGCAGGTCGGCGGTGGCCCAGACCTCGTCGGCGGTGGGGAGGATCTCGGCGCCGGCGGCGACGTACTCCTCGTCCGTGATCGAGGAGCCGACACCGGCGTTCTGCTCGACGAAGACCTGGTGGCCGTGGCGGACGAGCTCGTGGACACCGGCGGGGGTGATGGCCACGCGGAACTCGTTGTTCTTGACCTCGCGGGGGATGCCGACCTTCATCGTCGATCACGGTCCTTGAATCAGGGGGATAACTGGGGGCACTGCGATACATACCCGGATGCACGGCGGCACACCGGGGCAGACCACGTTCGAACGCGGCGCACCCAGTCTAATGAAGGAGTTCCCGCTGTCTAGCCTTTCAAAGTACTAATCTTCTGCGGACCCACTGCGGATTTCGTAGGCGGGGGATTCCGTTTCCAGCAGACGTTCCGCCGCGGCCCGGTGCAGCCGGGCGGCCGCCGGGTCACCGAGCCGGTCGAGGGTGTCGGCCAGCCGCAGCTGGAGGGCGGCCTGCAGCCGGGTGTCCCGGGCCCGGCGGGCCCACTCGACCGCTTCCTCGCAGGTCCGCAGCGACTCCTCGGGCCGGCCCGCGTACTCCTGGACCCGGGCCGCCTCGCTCAACGCCCGTGCGTGGCCGGGGAGATCGCCGAGCCTTCGGTAGCCGGCCGCGGCGGCGCGCCAGTTCCGCAGCGCCTCGCCGTACCGTCCGGCATAGGTCTGTACGGCGCCGAGGCGGGCGTACAGGCGGGCCTGGTCGGCGCGCTCGTCGCGGGCGAGCCGCTGCGCGAGCGCGCGCCCGTACCAGTCGCCGGCCCGGTGCCAGTCCCCCAGCTCCTGGTACGTACCGCCTACGGATTCCATCGCGCGGCCAACGGCGTACGGATCGTTCGCCGCCCTGCCGGCGTCCAGGGCGGCCCGGTAGCGCAGCAGCGCGTCCTGGGTGCGGCCGGTCCTGGCGTCGAGGTCGCCGAGGTTCAGCAGGGCGGCGGCCCGTTCGCGGTGGAGGCCGCGCCGCTCGGCCACGTCCAGGACCAGCCGGTGCAGGCCGTACAGCTCGGGCGCGGCGGCCTCGGCGCCCCGGTGGGCGGCGAGCGCCCGGACCAGCGAGGCGATCAGGCGGCGGGCGAGGGTGTCCAGCTCGCCGTCGGCGACGGCGAGGCGGGCCGAGGCGAGCAGGAAGGGCTGCCGCGAACGCAGCCACTCGGCCCCCGTCCCGGAGGTCGGGAAGCGCAGGGCGCGGGGCAGTCCGGAGAGCCTGCGGCGGGCGGGCGACCCCTCCGGCTCGGTGACCGCGCGGCAGGACTGGAGGAGCCGTACGGTCCGCTCCAGCATCCGGGCCCGGGCGAGCTGCACCTCGGCGGGCCGGTCGTGCTCCTCCAGGCCGGCGCGGAGCAGGGGGACGAGGTGGCCCGGCAGCTCGTACTGACCGTCCCCGGCCTCCCGGACCAGCCCCAGCCGGACGAAGTCGGCGAGGGTGGTGGCGGCGGCCGAGACCGAGCAGCCCGCCAGGGCGGAGGCGGTGTGGGCGTCGGCCCGGCCGAGAGGCGCGAGCGAGAGGAATCGCAGTATCCGGGCGGCCGGCTGGGGCAGGGCCTCGTGGGCGAGCAGGAACGCCCGGGTGAGCGGGTCGCCGGCGCGGGCGCGCAGCCGCTTGGCCAGGTCGGCGACGGACGCCTTGGGGCGGCCGGCGAGCCAGCCGCCGGCGAGGACGACGGCGGCGGGCAGTCCGCCGCACTCCTCGACCAGGGTCTCCGCGGCCTGCGGGTCGACGGTGACGCGCACCGCGCCGGTGAAGGTGGTGAGCAGTTCGATCGCGGACTTCGGGTCGAGGCCGCCGACCGTGCAGGGGCGGACGTCCGGGATGCCGGTGAGCGGGCCGCGGGCCACCGCGACCACCAGGCAGTCCGGGTCGTCGGGGATCAGCGGGTCGGCCTGCTCGGCGTCCACGGCGTCGTCGAGCAGCAGGAGCGCGCGGCGCCCGGCGAGGGCACCGCGCACCAGTGCGGTGAGCTCCTCCTCGCCGGCGCCGGGCGGTTCGGCGACACCGAGGGCGGCGAGCAGCTCCTGGGCGGCGCGGGCGGTGGGGACGGGGTCGCCGCCGGGTTCGGTGAGCCGGGCGCGGAAGACGCCGCCGGGGTAGCGGTCGGCGAGCGAGGCGGTCAGCTCCTCGGCGAGCGAGGTACGGCCCGAGCCGGGCTTGCCCGCGATCAGCAGGACCCGGGCGCGGGGAGCCTTGCGGCCGGTGAGGGTGTCGAGACCGGTCCGCTCGATGTCGGCGCGCAGTGCCTTGAGCTCCCGCTGCCGGCCGAAGAACTGCCGGCTGCCGGCCGCTGCCACCGCCTGATCCGTCACGGGCCACGCTCCCGTCCACCTGCGCACGAGCCGATCCCGCGGGGTCTCCGCACGGGTGTTTCCGAGCGTAGTTCAGCCCACGGTGCGCCCCTGGCGGAGCGCGGCGGACACATCCCCCGATCGGATCAGCCGATGTTCACACCACGCTTCGCCTACCCCGCTCCGGGGCGTCCGCCACCCGCCCCGCCGCTACGGCTGGAAGGGCCGCGCCGGCCAGGGGGCCTCGGCGGGGCGGAGGGAGTCCAGGCCGTCGGTCGTGGCACGCGCCGCCGCGAGGGACAGCACCCCCACCACGAGGCAGTTGTTGTGCAGCTCCCCCGCCAGCACCCCCCGCACCAGCTCCTCCACCGGCACCCGCGCCAGCTCCATGTCCGCCTCCTCCTCCGCGACCTCGAACCGCTCGCCCTCCGCCTCGGAGAGGTCGCGCGCGAGGAAGATCCGTACGGCCTCGTCGCAGCCGCCCGGCGTCGTGTAGACGTCGGTCAGGACCCGCCAGTCCCCGGCCTTGACGTGCGCCTCCTCGTACAGCTCGCGCTGGGCCGCGTGCAGCGGGTTCTCACCGGGGACGTCGAGCAGCCCGGCCGGGATCTCCCAGAGCTTCTGCCGCACCGGGTGGCGGTACTGCCGGAGCACGACGACCCGGTCCCGCTCGTCCAGGGCGAGGACGGCGACCGAACCGGGGTGGACCTGGTAGTCACGGTTCACCACCGTGCCGTCCGGCATGACCACCTTGTCCGTGCGGACACTCGTCTTGTTGCCCGTGAAGGGGGTCGCGCTCGCGACGACCTGCCACTCCTCCGCGGTGTCCTGCACCTGCTGCATCGTTCTTCCTCCCACGTGCGAAAAAGCCGGGGTACGCGCCCCGCAGGACGCGTACCCCGGCAACGTTAACCCCAGGCGCCTACTCGGCCGGCGCGCCCGTCTTGCGCTCGACGGCCGCCTTGACCAGGCCCGCGAAGAGGGGGTGCGGGCGGGTGGGGCGGGACTTCAGCTCCGGGTGCGCCTGGGTGGCGACCAGGTAGGGGTGGATCTCGCGCGGGTACTCGACGAACTCGACGAGCTTGTTGTCCGGGGAGGTGCCGGAGAAGACTAGGCCGGCCTTCTTCTCCAGCTCCGCGCGGTAGGCGTTGTTCACCTCGTAGCGGTGGCGGTGGCGCTCCTCCACGTACGGCTGGTCGCCGTAGGCCTCTCGGACGACCGAGCCCTCGGCGAGCTTCGCCGGGTAGAGGCCCAGGCGCATGGTGCCGCCGAGGTCACCGGCGCCCTCCACGTACGCGAGCTGCTCCTCCATCGTGGAGACGACGGGGTGCGCGGTGGCCGGGTCGAACTCGGTGGAGTTGGCCTCGGGGATGTCGGCCAGGTTCCGGGCGGCCTCGATCACGATGCACTGGAGGCCGAGGCAGATGCCGAGCAGCGGCACCTTCTTCTCGCGGGCGTACTGGATCGCGCCGACCTTGCCGCTCACGCCGCGGTCGCCGAAGCCGCCGGGGATGAGGATCGCGTCGACGTCGCCGAGCTGCTTCTCGGCACCGGCCGGGGTCTTGCAGTCGTCGGAGGTGACCCACTTGACCTTGACCCGGGCCTTGTTGGCGAAGCCGCCGGCCCGCATGGCCTCGGTGACCGACAGGTAGGCGTCGGGCAGGTCGATGTACTTGCCGACGAGCGCGACGGTGACCTCGTGCTCGGGGTTGTGGACGCGGTCGAGCAGGTCCTCCCAGACGGTCCAGTCCACGTCGCGGAAGGGCAGGTCGAGCTTGCGGACGACGTAGGCGTCGAGGCCCTCGGTGTGCAGGACCTTCGGAATGTCGTAGATCGACTTGGCGTCGATCGCGGCGACGACCGCGGCCTCGTCCACGTCGCACATCAGGGAGATCTTGCGCTTGATGGCGGTGGGGACCTCGCGGTCGGCGCGCAGCACGATCGCGTCGGGCTGGATGCCGATGTTGCGCAGGGCGGCGACCGAGTGCTGGGTCGGCTTGGTCTTCAGCTCGCCGGAGGGGCCGATGTAGGGCAGCAGCGAGATGTGCACGACGAAGACGTTGTCGCGGCCGACCTCGTGGCGGACCTGGCGGACGGTCTCCAGGAACGGCAGCGACTCGATGTCGCCGACCGTGCCGCCGACCTCGGTGATGACGACGTCGACGTCGTCGGTGGCCATGCGGCGGATGCGGGACTTGATCTCGTTGGTGATGTGCGGGATGACCTGCACGGTGTCACCGAGGTACTCGCCGCGCCGCTCCTTGGCGATCACCTGGGAGTAGACCTGGCCGGTGGTGACGTTGGCCGAACCGTCGAGGTCGACGTCGAGGAAGCGCTCGTAGTGGCCGATGTCCAGGTCGGTCTCGGCGCCGTCGTTGGTGACGAACACCTCGCCGTGCTGGAAGGGGTTCATCGTGCCGGGGTCGACGTTGAGGTACGGGTCGAGCTTCTGCATCGTGACCCGCAGGCCCCGCGCCTTGAGGAGCGCACCCAGGCTGGAGGCGGTCAGGCCCTTGCCGAGGGAGGAGGCGACACCCCCGGTGACGAAGATGTGCTTGGTCGTCGTGGTGTTGGGCGGCATCGCCAAGAGGGGGCTCCCGTGGTCGCGTTCTGGAGGTGCGTTCCGGCGGCCCCTCGGGAAGAATCGGGGGGTGCCGTCGCTGCGGTTGCGGGGTCCTCGGCTCTCGCCGTTTCCCACCGGTCCACGGGGTACCAGGGTATCAGCGACGAAGGGAGACCGCTTCCGGCCACGCGTGGCAGTCGGGTGCACACGGACCGCGACGCGGCCCTCCGGGGAAGGGCTCTCCGGCGGGAAAAGGCCTGCTCGTCCGTGCTGCTCATCCGGGTGGCGCAGCGCGTTTCGTCCGCGTGATCGCGACGGTCACCCGGACGCGACGTATCCTGCTCGGAACTGCCTGCCGAGCCGGCCGGTCCACCGCACACCCCGCGCGCCGACCGGAATCACGGGCTCGTCGACGACCCTTTGACCGCTGACCCAGCCGGCCCCCGCCTCCCGTCGGGCCGGCACATCAGGCACATTCGTAGCAAGCGCCCCACGGGGCGGACGTGGCCGTTCGACTGGAGTGAAGCACGTGGCCGGGCGTATCGAGGATTACGCACTCATCGGAGACATGCAGACCGCGGCGCTGGTCTGCCGGGACGGCAGTGTCGACTGGCTCTGCCTGCCCCGCTTCGACTCTCACGCGATCTTCGCCGGATTGCTCGGCACGGAGGAGCACGGTTTCTGGCGGGTGGCCCCCGCCGTACCCGAAGGCGCCGAGCCGGCCCATGCCGACCGGCGGCGCTACCGCGGCGACTCGCTCGTCCTGGAGTCGGAGTGGGACACCCCGCGCGGCTCGGTACGGGTGACCGACTTCATGCCCCCGCGTGACGGGGCCCCGCAGCTCATCCGGATCGTGGAGGGGATCAGCGGCCGGGTGCCGATGCGTTCCTCGCTGCGCATGCGGTTCAGCTACGGCCGGATCGTGCCCTGGGTGCACAAGGTCGGGGACCGCACGGTCGCGGTCGCCGGGCCCGACTCGGTGTGGCTGGACACGGACGCGGAGACCCACGGCGAGCGCCTCACCACGTACTCCGAGTTCACGGTCACCCCGGGCGACCGGATCACCTTCACGCTGTCCTGGCAGCCCTCGCACAAGGAGCCGCCGCCGCTGCCCGAGCCGGAGGCCGCCCTGGAGGCCACCACCGACTTCTGGCGCGAATGGGTCGACCACTGCACGTACCACGGCCCGTACCGGGAGGCGGTGGTCCGCTCGCTGATCACCCTGAAGGCGCTGACGTACGCGCCGACCGGTGGCATCGTGGCGGCGCCGACGACCTCGCTGCCCGAGGAGATCGGCGGCGTACGGAACTGGGACTACCGCTACACCTGGCTGCGGGACGCGGCGATCACCCTCTCCTCGATGCTCCGCACCGGCTACCGCGACGAGGCCCGCGCCTGGCGGGACTGGCTGCTGCGCGCGGTCGCGGGAGACCCGGAGAACCTGCAGATCATGTACGGCATCGCGGGCGAGCGGGAGCTCGGCGAGGCGGAGCTGGACTGGCTGCCCGGGTACGAGAACTCGGGCCCGGTCCGGGTGGGGAACGGCGCCGCCAACCAGCTCCAGCTGGACGTGTACGGCGAGGTCACCGAGGCGCTCCACCTCGCCCACATGACGGGCCTGTCCCGCAACGACTACGCCGCCCTGCTCCAGCTGAAGCTGATCGAGTACCTGGAGAAGAACTGGAACCAGCCCGACGAGGGCATCTGGGAGGTGCGCGGCCCGCGCCGGCACTTCACGCACTCCAAGGTGATGGCCTGGGTGGCGGTCGACCGGACGATCAAGCTGATCGAGTCCGGGGACGCCGACGGCCCGCTGGAGCGCTGGCGGGAGCTGCGCGACGAGATCCACCGGGACGTGTGCGAGAAGGGCTACGACAAGGAGCGCAACACGTTCACGCAGTCGTACGGCTCGAAGGAGCTGGACGCCTCGCTGCTGCTGATCCCGCAGATGGGCTTCCTGCCGCCGGACGACAAGCGGGTGATCGGCACCATCGAGGCGATCCAGCGCGAGCTGTCCACGGAGGACGGGTTCGTGCTGCGGTACCCGACGGCCGGCGAGGAGGCCGGGGTCGACGGCCTGGAGGGTGACGAGGGCGCGTTCCTGGCGTGCTCGTTCTGGCTGGCGGACGACCTGGCGATGATCGGCCGGGTCGACGAGGCCCGCGTCCTGTTCGAGAAGCTGCTCTCGCTCCGCAACGACCTCGGCCTGCTCGCCGAGGAGTGGGACCCGCGGCTCCAGCGCCAGGTGGGGAACTTCCCGCAGGCCTTCAGCCACGTTCCGCTGATCGACACGGCGCTGCGCCTGACCGCCTCGGGCGCGTACGGCGGCTGACGGACGCGTCGCGACCGCCGGCCCCGGGGGTCCTCCCCCGGGGCCGGTGTGCGTCCCGGTGGGCTCAGCCCAGGGCGTCGATCACCTCCCGGGCCGCGCGCTCGCCCTCGGTGGCGCCGCCTTCCATGAAGCCCTGGAAGTCGTACGAGCAGTGTTCGCCCCCGATGTGGACGTTGCCCTGGGCGGTGCCCTCGTAGCCCGCGTAGCGGTGGAGGTAGCCCACCGGCCAGCAGGAGTACGCGCCGAGGGTGTAGGGGTCCTTGTGCCAGGCGGAGAGCTGGGCGCGGCCGGTGTACGCCTTGGAGGTGCCGGGGAAGAAGGCGTCGATGCCCCTGAGGTGCCGGGCGACCAGGTCCCGTACGTACGGGTCGGACTCGGTGGAGAAGGGCCCGGCCGGGTTCAGGGACCGGGCCAGGCTGCCGCCGTGGTACTGGATGAGGATGCCGCCGGTGCCGCCCTGGATCTTGGTGGTGTCCCAGGTCTGCTGGACCTCGGTGTCGGTGAAGCAGTCGCCGGCCGAGACCCCGGGCCAGGGGCCGGTGCCGCGCCAGGGGCGGGTGGCGAACTGCATGTTGAGCTTGGTGCAGTGGCCCATGCGGGCGTCCCCGAGCAGGTCGCGCATGCGCGGCTCGAAGCCGGCCCGCGACAGGTCCAGCCGCTGGAGGACGGGCAGCGGGAGACAGAGGACGGTGCGGTCGGCGGTGACGGTCCGGGTGGTGCCCGCCTCGGTGAAGGTGAGCGTCTGGGTGCCGTCGGCGTTGGCGCGCAGGGCCGTCAGGGACCAGCCCATGCGCAGGGTGCCGGGGGCGAGCGCCCCGGCGATGGCGTTCGGGAGCCGGTCGTTGCCGCCGACGACGTGGTAGCGCTCGTTGGACAGGCCCCAGACGTTGAAGTTGCCGGGATTGGTCTGATAGCCCATCAGCAGGACGAGGGCGAGCGAGGACTGCTCGGTGGTGTCGGCGCCGTACTCGACGTTGTAGGCGACGTCGATGAAACGGCCGAGCGGGGAGGAGTGGCCGCCGGGGACGCGGGTCTCGATCCACTCGTGTATCGACATGTTGTCCAGCGCGGTGCCGGCGGGCGTGCTCCGGTTCCACTTCACCTCCCCCGCCTCGATCAGGTCCCGGTGGAGGGCCTGGTAGACGGCCTTGAAGTCCTCGTCGGCCTGGTGGCGCGGGTAGTAGGCGCCGTTGAACCAGAGGACCTCCTCGGCGCCGTTGGGCCCGCCGCCGAGGAAGTCCTCGACGGCGAGGCCGAAGCGGCGGCAGAGTTCGAGCATCTTCTTGTGGCTGGTGTCGATCAGTTCACCGCCGATCTCGGACGTCTGCCCGTACGCCCAGTGGTCGCGCTGCGTCCACATGCGCCCGCCGACCCGGGAGGGGTTGGCCTCGTAGAGCACCGGGGTGAGCCCGGCGTCCTGGAGGGTGAGGGCGGCGGTGAGACCGGAGATCCCGGCGCCGACGACGGCGATCCGGGCGGTGCTCCTGACGGGCCGGTCGGGGACGGGGGCGGCGGCAGCGGCGGGCCCGGCGGCCACGGCGCCCGCGCCGGCCGTGAGCCCGGCCGCGGCGGCGTACTTGAGGAGGGTGCGGCGTCCGAGGGCGTCGGAGCGCAGGCCGCGGAGTTCGTCGACGGGGATGCCGAGCCTCCGGGCGCCGGCGTGCTCGGCGGCCAGCCGCTTCAGGAGGTGCATCGGGTGGGAGCGTGCCATGGGGCTCTCCTGCGGGGGTGAGTGGGTCCGGCTCCGGTGGCGGTCCGGGGCCGGTGGTTCCGGTGGGTCCTGGGCGGGTGGTCCCAGGACCCGGTGGCGGGCCGGGCCGGTGGGGTCAGCTCCGGTGCGCCGCGGCGGGTTCGGGCTCGGGGGCGCCGTCCTCGCGTTCGACGGCGTCCTCCAGGACGATCCGGCCGATGACCTCGTAGCGCTCGGGCCGCCTGGCCCTGAGGTACAGGCCGAGGCCGAGGCCGCCGAGGAAGACGAGGCCGACGATCCACGGGATGGCCTCGAAGAAGAGGGAGTCGGCGGCGAGTCCGGCCGCGGTCTCCATGTTGACGACGAGCAGCACGACCACGGCGGTCATGCCGATCCCGCCGAGGAGCGGCGCGGTGAGGGTCCTGAACCAGTGCCGGTCCTCGGGGTGGTTCTTGCGGAAGTAGCCGATGACCGCGAAGGAGCAGAGGGTCTGGACGATGAGGATCGCCATCGTCCCGAGGATGGCGAGCAGGGTGTAGAGGTGGATGTACGGGTCCTGGCCGGTGAGCCAGAAGGCGCCCACGAGGACGACGGCGACGGCGCTCTGGGTGAAGGAGGCGATGTACGGCGAGCCGTGCCGGGCGTGCGTACGCCCGAGGGCCGGGTGGAGGAAGCCCTCGCGGCCGATGGCGTACAGGTAGCGCGAGGCGCACTGGTGGAAGGCCATGCCGCAGGCGAAGGAGCCGGTGAGCAGCAGCCACTGGAAGGCGTCCACGGCCCAGGCGCCGATGTAGGACCGGGTGGGCGCGAAGAACAGGTCGAGGGGGGTGGCGGAGGAGGAGAGGCTCACGGAGCCGGCGAGGCCGCTTCCGGCGATCGTCATCCACGACACGTAGATGTAGAAGAGGCCGACGCCGATGACGGAGATGAGGGTGGCGCGCGGGATGACCCGCTTGGGGTCGCGGGACTCCTCGCCGTACATCGCGGTGGACTCGAAGCCCACCCACGACCAGAAGGCGAAGAAGAGGCCCAGACCGGCGGAGGCGCCGGTGAAGGCGTTCTTGGGGTTGACGGGCTCCAGGGGTATCCCGTCGGGCCCGCCGCCCGCGAGCAGGACGGCGGTGGCGACCGCGAAGAGGACGGCGATCTCCGCGATCAGCATGACGCCGAGGGCTTTGGCGGTGAGGTTGATGTCGAAGTAGGAGAGGACGGCGGTGACGGCCAGCATGACGGCGGCGTAGAGGATCCACGGCAGGTCCACGCCGAGCTGGTCGGCGACGGTCGTCCGGGTGAAATAGGCGAAGACACCGACGATCGAGGCCTCGAAGACGATGTACGCGAGGACGGCGAGCATGCCGGAGGCCATGCCGGCGATGCGGCCGAGGCCGTGCGAGATGTAGCCGTAGAAGGCGCCGGCGGCGGTGATCCGCCGGGCCATGGCGACGTAGCCGACCGAGAAGACGGTCAGGACGAGGGTCGCGAAGAGGTAGCCGGCGGGCGCGCCGGTGCCGTTGCCGAAGCCGACGGCGATGGGAAGGTTGCCGGTCATGGCGGTGATCGGGGCGGCGGTGGCGACGGCCATGAAGACGACGCCGACCAGACCGACGGAGTTCGCCTTGAGCCGGTGGACCTCTGGGGTGGATTTCTCTGCCATGGCGCGAGAGCATCCTCGCGAGTGACGTAGGCCACAATCGACATGCGGTCGCACAATTCACGCCACGGGGCGACGAGTTGTCGCCCCGGCAGGCGGGCGGTCCGGTCCCGTGACCGTGGGGTGATGTCGCGGAAACACGGACGCGGGTAGCGTCCGGGCCCATGGAGAGTCAGGGCGGGATCACCGTGCGGCGGGCCCTCGAGCTCCCGGGCCTGCGCGGCGGGCTCCCGGAGGTCGTGGCGTGCGCGGACCGGCTGCACCGCACGGTGCGCTGGGTGCACGCGGGCGAGGTGCCGAACATCGCCTCGCTGCTCAAGGGCGGCGAGCTGCTGCTCACGACGGGGCTGGGCCTCGGGACCCGCCCGGCCGAGCAGCGGGCCTTCGTGCGGCGGCTCGCGGACCGGGGCATCGCCGCGCTCGTGGTCGAGCTGGGTCCGCGCTTCGACCGGCTGCCCGCGACGATCGTGGAGACGGCGCGGGCGGCGGGTCTGCCGCTGGTGCAGCTGCACCGCGAAGTGCCGTTCGTGGCGGTGACGGAGGAGATCCACACCGAGATCGTCAACGGTCACTACGCGCTCCAGCGGCAGGCCGAGGAGGTGCACCGCCAGTGCACCGAGGCGCTGCTCGGCGGTGGCGGGGTGCCGCAGGTGCTGCGCATCCTGTCGGACTTCGCCGCCAATCCCGTCTTCCTGGAGACGGCGGACGGGCAGCTGCTGTACGCGGCGGGCACCGCGCCCGGCCCGGCGGACCCGCTCCAGGTGTGGGACGGGCTGCGCGGCCGGCGGGCGGCCCGCGAGTCGGGTCCGCCGACCGGCACGGTCCTCGTCGACGTGCCGGGCGGCGGGCCGGGAGCGGGTTCCGTGCGGGCCCGGCTCGTCGTCCTCGCGGTCTCCGGTACGCCGGCTCCCGTGCACCGGATGGCCGCCGAGCGGGCGGCGGGGCTGCTGGCCGTGGTGCTGATGCAGGCCCGGCAGGAGGAGGAGCTCGCCGCACGCGGCCGGGGCGACTTCCTGACGGACCTGGCGGAGGGGCGGATCTCGGCGGAGGACGCCCCGGCGCAGGCCCGGGTGCTCGGCTTCCGGCCGGGTGACGGGCCGCTGCTGCCGGTGGTGATGCGCCTGGCGGCGGAGCTGTCCCCGGCGGGGAACTGGGCGCTGCTGGCCCGGGCCGTCCTGGAGGAGCTGGCCTCCGTCGGGGTGCCGGTGCTGCTCGGTGTCCGGCCCGTGGAGGGCAGGGTGCCGCTGCTGCTCGGCCTGCGGACGGAGTCGGAGCGCACGGCGGTCGCGGACCGGGTGGCGGCGGCGCTGCGGGCGGGGGTGGAGCGGGCGGGCCTGGAGCGGACCGGGGCGCATCCGCCGGTGGTCGTGGTGGGCGTCGCGGGCGGCTGGGCGGCGGCCTCGGCGGGGCTGCGGCACGCTGCGGAGACCGCGACGGCGGCGCAGGGCCTGTCGGACCGGCCGTGGTACGACGCGCGGCGGCTCGACATCGACCTGCTGCTGTGGCGGCTGCGGGACCACCCGGACCTGGCGGCCTTCGTGGAGCGGGCGATCGGTCCGCTGCGCGATCACGACCGCACCGCGCGGCCGCCGCTGCTGCCGACCCTGGAGACCTATCTGGCGCACGCGGGCCGCAAGGCGGAGACGGCCCGGGAGCTGCACCTCAACCGGCAGACGCTCTACAACCGGCTGGCCCGCATCTCCGAGCTGCTCGGCACGGATCTCGACGACCCGCAGACGGTCCTGGCCCTCTCGCTGGCCCTGCGCGCGCGACGCCACACGACCTGACCGGCGAGGGGGCCAGGGGAACCAGCGGCAGCGGCCGTGACAGCCGTGAGAACAGCCGTGAAAACACGGAAGCGAGGAACACCCGCTCCTCGCCACTCTCAACGTATAGCAGAGAGGGGGCCTTGCGGCAAGGCCCCCTTCGTACCGCAGAATCACTGGCCTCACCCCCCGAGCTGCGGAAATGGGAGATTCACCGAAGTGTGCTCCAGTGCGTTCGACCTGCCCGACCGACTCTCCCCCAAGGCCGACCCGGCGCTGATCGCCGGTGACGAGCGGCATTTCGCCGCCGTCGCCGAAACCCTGGAGCAGTCGATCGCCGAACTGTCCGACCGCCTGGCCGAGGTGCGCAGGGCGCCCGGCGGCGCCGGCCGCGAGGCCATGGAGCGGGATTCCGAGATCCACCGGCTCAGCGGCCGGCTGCGCACCCTGCGCCGCTTCGGCCTGGACCTGTGCCTGGGCCGGATCGTCGGCGCCGGCGACGAGGAGCCGGTGTACATCGGGCGTCTCGGTCTCACCGACAGCACCGGCCGCCGGCTGCTCGTGGACTGGCGCACCCCCGCGGCGGAACCCTTCTTCGCCGCGACCCACGCCCACCCGATGGGGCTCGTCAGCCGCCGCAGGTACCGGTGGTCCGGCGGACGCGTCACGGACTACTGGGACGAGGTGTTCACCACCGACGGCCTCGAAGGGCACGCGGCCCTGGACGACCAGTCCGCCTTCATCGCCAGTCTGGGCGGCAACCGGTCGGAGCGGATGCGCGACGTCCTCGCCACCATCCAGGCCGACCAGGACACCATCATCCGCGCCGGCTCCAAGGGCGCCCTCGTGGTCGACGGCGGCCCCGGCACCGGCAAGACCGTCGTGGCCCTGCACCGGGCCGCGTACCTCCTGCACTCCGACCCGCGCCTGGGCCACCGCAGGGGCGGCGTGCTGTTCGTCGGCCCCCACCAGCCGTACCTGAACTACGTCGCCGACGTTCTGCCGAGCCTCGGCGAGGAGGGGGTGCGGACCTGCACCGTGCGGGACCTCGTCCCCGAGGGGGCGCGGGCGGTCGCCGAGAGCGATCCGGAGGTGGCCCGGCTGAAGTCCTCGGTGGCCATGGTCCGCACGATCGAGCTCGCGGCCCGGTTCTACGAGGAGCCGCCCACCGAGGGGCTGACGGTCTCCACCCCCTGGGCCCAGATCCCGCTGACCGCCGACGAGTGGACCGAGGCGTTCGAGGCCGCCGAGGGCGCCCCGCACAACGAGGGCCGTGAACTCATCTGGGACGAGCTGGGCACGATCCTGCTGGAGAAGCTGGACAGCGACGTCCCCGAGGACCAGTTCCGCCGGGCCCTGCGGTACGACAAGGAGCTGTCCGGCGCCCTCGCCGCGGCCTGGCCGCTCCTGGAGCCGACGGACCTCGTCGGGGACCTGTGGTCGGTGCCCGCCTATCTGCGGTTGTGCGCGCCGTGGCTGGCCGCGGACGAGGTGCGCCGCCTGCAGCGGGCGGACGCCCAGGCCTGGACGGTCTGCGACCTGCCGCTCCTGGACGCGGCGCGGCAGCGGCTCGGCGACCCGAAGGCGTCCGTGCGCAAGCGGCGGCACGACGCCGCCGTCCGGGCCGAGCGCGAGCGGATGGCCGGGGTCATCGACAACATCGTCCGGTCCGACGCGGACGGCGAGGGCGCGGTCACCATGCTCATGGGCCGGGACCTCCAGGACACCCTCATCGACGGGAGCGCGCTGCCCGGCGCCCTGACGGACCCCCTCGCCGGGCCCTTCGCGCACATCGTGGTGGACGAGGCGCAGGAACTCACCGACGCCGAGTGGCAGATGCTCCTGTCGCGCTGCCCCTCGCGCAGCTTCACCGTCGTCGGCGACCGGGCCCAGGCCCGGCACGGCTTCACGGAGTCGTGGACGGAGCGGCTGGAGCGGGTCGGCATGGACCGGATCGAGGTGACCTCCCTGGGCATCAACTACCGCACGCCGGAAGAGGTGATGACGGAGGCGGAGAAGGTGATCCGGGCGGCTCTCCCGGACGCCAACGTGCCGGTCTCGGTCCGCGGCACGGGTGTGCCGGTCGTCCACGGCCCGGTGACGGACCTGGACGCGGTCCTGGACGGCTGGCTCGCCGAGCACGCCGAGGGCGTGGCCTGCGTCATCGGCGCCCCCTCCGTCGGGGACCGCCCGCGCGTCCGGTCCCTCACGCCCGGTCTGTCGAAGGGCCTGGAGTTCGACCTGGTCGTGCTGGTCGACCCGGAGGCCTTCGGCACGGGCATCGAGGGAGCGGTGGACCGTTACGTCGCCATGACCCGCGCGACCCAGCGGCTGGTGGTCCTGCGCTCGGCGGCGGCCTGACCGCACCGGCCGGGGCCCGACCCCGGCGCCCGCGCCGCCTCAGCGCCCGGAGAGTTCGTCGTACACGCTCAGGACGTGGGCGATCGTCTCGTCCTCCGTCGGCCAGGTGCGGGCCTGCGTCCGGCCGGCCGCCGCCAGGTCCATGCGGCGGTCCGTGTCCTCCAGGAGGCCGCGGACCGCCTCCGCCAGGGCGGTCGCGTCGCCGTACGGGACGAGCTCGGCGGCGTCCCCGACGAGTTCGGGCACGCCGCCGACGGCCGTCGCGACGAGCGGCACGCCGAGGCGCAGGGCCTCCTGGGCCAGCAGGGAGCGGGCCTCCCAGCGGGAGGGGAGGACGGCGATGTCCGCCGCCGCGAGGAGTTCCGCCACGTCGTCACGGCGGCCGATGAGCCGGACGGCGAGATCCTCGTCCTCGATCCGCCGCTGGAGCTGGGCGCGCCGGGGGCCCTCGCCGGCGATGACGAGGAGCGGCTGGGGGTCGAGTTCGCGCCAGACGCGGGCCGCGTCGAGCAGCGTCCCGTACCCCCGGCCGCGTTCGAGCGCTCCGACGGCCATGAGCAGGGGCCGTTCGACGGCGCCGAGTTCGGCGCGGGCCTTGCCGTCCTGGAGGCAGACGGGCCCCCGCCGGGCCGGTACGGCGACGGGCGCGAGCCGGGCGTCCCGGGCGCCGCGCCTGCGGGCGCGGTCCACGAGTTCGGAGGAGGTGGCCAGGACGACGGCCGCCGCCCGCGCGGTCCTGCGCTCCAGGAGCCGCAGGACGCCGCCGCGGGGCCCCTCCGCGTGGGCCCGGGTGTGCCAGGTGGTGACGAGCGGGGTACGGGCCGGGGCACCGCCGCCGGAGAGGGCGAGGGCGGCCCGGACGGAGGCGTGCAGGCCGTGGGCGTGCACGACGTCCGCGCCGATGGAGGCGTTGCGGACGGCGGCGACGGCCGTCAGGTCGCCGGAGCCCGGCAGCGGGACGAAGTGCGCGCCCGCGCCGGCGTAGTCGTAGAGGCGGTCCAGGCCGGCCGGGGCACACACGGTCACCCGCACGCCCCTCGCCACCAGCCCCGAGGCCAGTGATCGGACGTGCGCGCTGCTGCCCGCGCTGCCACCGCCCAGCACCTGGACCGTACGGAGCTGTGTCACGCGCCCAAGGATGCCAGCCCGGGCCCGCGACCGTACGCACGTTCCGGCGCCGAAACGGCGTCGTGCCCTTGTGCGGTCGGGGTCCCGGCGGCCGGATCCCGCCCTCGGTTCACCCACACGGGTGAGCGCGCGGTGCGGGCCCGACGGCGCCCTTCCTCCCGTGCGCCCGCGGTCACTTCCGCGCGCCGTCCCACTCCCCCCAGGCCGCGGCGGCGATCAGCCCGGCGGCGTGCGCGACGAGCCCCGGCCGCCCGTTCCCGGCGGCGACGGCCGCGCCCAGGGCGGCACCGAGCGCGTGGGCGCCGGTGTCGCCGAGCATGGTCCGCTCCCCCAGGTCGTCGGCGAGCACGGCCACCGCCGCGCCGACCGGGGCGGCGGCGAGCGGTGCGGCGGCGGGTCCCCGGAGCAGCCCCGGCAGGCCGAGCCCGAGCACCAGGAGTCCGGCACGGCCCGGCCGTACGTCCGTCAGGTTGACCAGATGGGCGGTGCCGGCGATGACGACGCCCGCGAGGAGCTTGTCGGCCGGCCGCTCCTTCAGAAGGGCCCCGGCGACCAGCGACGCGGCCCCGATCCCGAACAGCTTCACCGCCCCGCTGGTGACCTCGCCGTGCCGCAGCGCCGCCAGGTGGGCGCGGAAGCCGCGCCGGTGGTCGCCGCGCACGTCGTCGTACGCCCCGCAGGCACCGGCCGCGAGGACGGCGAGCGCGACCGGGCCGCTGCCCGCGCCGGCCGCCGCGCCCAGGGCCGTCGCCGGCCCCGCGTACAGGTCGACGCTCCGCCCCGCGTGGTTGGTGCGCAGCCACCGGCCGCCGGGACCCCGGCGGCGCACCCCTTCGTACACGGCGCGGGTCACGCCGGCGGCGAGCCCGAAGGCGGCGAGCGGGTTCACGCGTCGGCCCGGGCGGTGGCGAGCAGTTCCTCGGCGTGGGCGCGCGCCGTCTCGGAGTCCTCCTGGCCTGCGAGCATCCGGGACAGCTCCCGCACCCGCTCCTCGCCCTCCAGGACGGTCACGCCGGAGCGGGTGACCGAGCCGTCGCTGGTCTTCTCGACCAGCAGCTGCCGGTCGGCGAAGGCGGCCACCTGCGGGAGGTGGGTGACGACCACGACCTGGGCGCTTTTGGCCAGCTTGGCGAGCCGGCGGCCGATCTCCACGGCCGCCTTGCCGCCGACGCCGGCGTCGACCTCGTCGAAGAGGTAGGTCGGCACCGGGTCGACCCCGGCGAAGACGACCTCGACGGCGAGCATCACCCGGGAGAGCTCACCTCCCGAGGCGCCCTTGGCGATCGGGCGCGGCGGGGCCCCCGGGTGCGGGGCGAGCAGCAGCTCCACCTCGTCGGCGCCGGACGGGCCGTAGGCGACGCGCCGGCCGCCGACCTCGACGCCCTCCGGGTCCTCGGTCTGCCGGATGTCGAAGGACACGCGCGCGTGCGGCATGGCGAGGGAGGCCAGTTCGGCGGTGACCGCGTCGGCGAAGCGGGCGGCGGCCTCCGTCCGGGCGTCGGTGAGCCGCTGTGCGAGCACGGACAGCTCGTCGCGCAGCCGGTCGCGCTCGGCGGTCAGCTCCTCCACGCGGTCGTCGTCGCCTTCGAGCTCGCCGAGGCGCGAGGCGCTCTCCTCCGCCCAGGCGAGGACGGCCGAGACGTCCTCCCCGTACTTCCGGGTCAGCTGGGTCAGGGCGGCCCGCCGCTCCTCGACGGCGGCCAGCCTCAGCGGGTCGGCGTCCAGGTTGTCGGCGTAGCCGGCGAGCTCCCCCGCCACGTCCGCGAGGAGGATGGAGATCTCCTCGGTCCGGTCGGCGAGCGCGGCGAGCGCCGGATCGTGCGCCCGTACGGCCTCCAGGGCGCGGCCCGCGCCGGCGACGAGGGTCGTGGCGTCGACGGCCTCCGGGTCCTCGGGGTCGCCGGCCAGCGCCCGGTGGGCGAGCGCGGCGGCGGAGGCGAGGGCCTCGGCGTGACCGAGGCGCTCGGCCTCGGCGGCCAGCTCCGCGTCCTCCCCGGCGCGCGGGGCGACGGCCTCGATCTCCGTGAGCCCGAAGCGCAGGAGATCGGCCTCCTGCGCTCGCTCACGTGCCCGAGTGGTGATCTCCTCCAGCTCGGCGGTGACGGCCCGCAGCCGCTTGTACGCCGCGCCGTAGGCGGCGAGGGGGACGGAGACGCCCTCACCGGCGTACCGGTCGAGCGCGCCGCGCTGCCGGGCGGGCTTCAGCAGGCCCTGCTGGTCGGTCTGGCCGTGGACGGCGACGAGTTCGTCGGCGAGCTCCGCGAGCAGTCCGACGGGCACGGAGCGCCCTCCCAGGTGGGCCCGGGACCGCCCCTCCGCCGAGATGGTGCGGCTCACCAGGAGCGCGCCGTCGTCGAGCTCCGCCCCGGCCTCCTCGGCGCGTACGGCGGCGGGCGCGCCGGGAGGCACGGTGATCCGCCCCTCGACGACGGCCGAGGCCGCGCCGATCCGTACCAGGGCCGGGTCGGCCCGTCCGCCCAGCAGCAGGCCCAGGCTGGTCACGACCATGGTCTTGCCCGCACCGGTCTCACCGGTCACCGCGGTGAAGCCGGGCGACAGCTCGACCACCGCGTCGTCGATGACCCCGAGCGACCGTATCCGCATCTCCTCCAGCACGCCCCAGACCATACGAGGTTTACCGGGTCGGACGCGACATCGGCCCCGTGCGTCACCCGTGAGGGCGTGGATCAGTGGGGGGCGCCGCGCCATCCGGAGACGGGCAGGGCGAACTTGGCGACCAGCCGGTCCGTGAAGGAGGCGTGGTGGAGACGGGCGAGCCGGACGGGGACGGCGCCGCGCCGGACCTCGACGCGGGCGCCCGCCGGGAGCTCCACGGTCCGCCGTCCGTCGCACCACAGCACACCGTGCGGGGTGTGCGGCTCGACCTCCACGGCCAGGACCGAGTCGGGGGTGGTCACCAGCGGCTTGGCGAAGAGGGCGTGCGCCCCGATCGGGACCATGAGGAGGGCCTCCACCTCCGGCCAGACGACCGGTCCGCCCGCCGAGAAGGCGTAGGCGGTGGAGCCGGTGGGGGTCGCGCAGATCACCCCGTCGCAGCCGAATCCGGTCACCGGACGCCCGTCGATGGCGAGGACGACCTCCAGCATGCGCTCGGGCGACACCTTCTGGACGGCGGCCTCGTTGAGCGCCCAGTCGCGGTGCAGCACGTCGCCGTTCTGGTGGACGGCGACGTCGAGCGTCATCCGCTCCTCGACCTCGTACGCCTTGGTGACGACCCGGTCGACGACCTTGTCGAGGTCGTCCCGCTCGGCCTCAGCGAGGAAGCCGACACGGCCCAGGTTGACGCCGAGCATGGGGACGCCGGAGGCGCGGGAGAACTCGGCCCCGCGCAGCAGGGTCCCGTCGCCGCCGAGGACGACGAGCAGTTCACAGCCGTCGAGGGCGTCCGAGCAGGCCTCCGGCACCTTCTCGACGGAGGGGGGCAGCGGCAGGTCCGCGGCCTCGGCCTCGAGGACGCGGACGCCTATGCCGCTGCGCAGCAGCCCCAGGACGACCAGTTCGGCGCTGCGCACGGCGGCCGGCCGGCCCGTGTGCGCGAGCAGGAAGACGGTACGCGGTGCTGTCTCTGGTGCTGCTGCCGATGAACTCAACGAGGTCCCTCCGCCACGGCCCGGTCGACGTCGGCCGGATCCAGCGCGGGCGCTCCTGCCCGCAGCCACAGAAAGTACTCGACGTTTCCGGAGGGGCCGGGCAGCGGGCTCGCGGTGACGCCCAGAACACCGAGTCCGAGCTCCCCGGCCTGCCGCGCGACGTTCTTCACGGCGTCGGCGCGGAGTTCGTCGCTCCGCACCACTCCGCCGGACCCGAGCCGCTCCTTACCCACTTCGAACTGCGGTTTCACCATGAGGACGAGGTCGGCGTCCGGGGCGGTGCAGGCGACGAGGGCGGGCAGCACGAGGCCGAGGGGGATGAAGGAGAGGTCGCCGACGACGAGATCGACGGGAATGCCGTCGATGGCGTCGAGTGTCAACTCGCGCACGTTGGTGCGGTCCTTCACGGTGACGCGGGCGTCACTCCGGAGGGACCAGGCGAGCTGTCCGTAGCCGACGTCGACGGCGACGACGTGCGCGGCGCCGGCCCGCAGCAGGACGTCGGTGAAGCCTCCGGTGGACGCGCCCGCGTCGAGGGCGCGCCGGCCCTCGACCCGCAGCCCCCGGGGTACGAAGGCGGCGAAGGCACCGGCCAGCTTGTGGCCGCCGCGCGACACGTAGTCGGGGTCGGAGTCGTCCTGGGCGACGACGATGGCCGCGGCCGTTTCGACCTGGGTGGCGGGCTTGGTGGCGACGGTCTTGCCGACGGTCACCCGGCCCGCGGCGATCAGCTGGCCGGCGTGCTCGCGCGACCGCGCGAGTTTGCGCCGGACCAGCTCGGCGTCGAGACGGCGGCGTGCCACTCCTGCCACGTTCGGTTCAGCTCCTGTTGTCGTGCGGTCGGGGGGCGGGGTGCGCGTCGAGCGAGGTCAGCTCGGCGCGCAGTCCACGGTGTACATCCTCGTACACGGCCGGGTGCCGGTCCGCCGGGAGGCGGTCGACCTCGGCCAGCCGCTCCAGCTGCGCGTCGACGGCGGCGTACCCGGTGGGCTCCCGGGGTGCGCCGAGGGGCTCGCCGCCCGTCTCCGGCCCCGCGCCGCCGTACGGTACGGCCTCGGGGGCGGGTACGGGCGCCGGTTCCGGGCCGGCGGCGGGCCCGGCAGCCGGGGCCTCGGCATCGGCCGGGCGCCGGCCCGCCCCCGGGTCCCGCTCCGGGCCCCGTCCGGAGTCCCCGCCCGGGGCGGGGTCCCGTCCCGGGTCCGCGCTCGTGCCCGCACCTCCGGCCGGCACCGCCTCCGGCTTCGCATCGTTCATGCCACGACGCTACCGCGAAGCCCTGGGGTACCGTCGTCGGCGATGGCGACGATCACGGAGTGCCGCACGGCACTGGACAGACTCTCCGACAACCTGGCCGGGACGAACGGCGGTGTCCGGGGCGCGGCCGGGCTCGACCGCACCCTGAGCTGCCACCTCACCGACCTGGACACGACCTTCACCGGCCGTCTCGCGGACGGCCGGATCCACGTCGAGGAGACGGTCCCCGGGCCGCCGCCCGCGAAGGCGCAGATCCGGCTCGCGATGACAGGCGACGACCTGGTGGCGATGGTCGACGGCACCCTGAACTTCGCGAAGGCCTGGGCCTCCGGCCGGATCCGCCTGGAGGCGGGCGTCCGCGATCTGCTGCGGCTGCGTTCCCTGCTGTAGCCCGGCGCCTTCGGCCCGGCGGAGGGCCGTCGGCGCCGTACGGCCTCCCGGGGCGGGCCTCACGTCCCGAGCGCGGGCTCGGGACGCGGGGCGGAGGTCTCGGCGGCGGCCGGCTCCGGGGCCGGGGCGGGCCGCCGTGACCGCGCCTGCCGGCCGGCCGGGACGACCAGCGGGGTGCCCGTCTCCGGGTCGTCGATGACCTGGCAGCGCAGCCCGAAGACCTTCTCGACGAGCTCGGCGGTCACGACCTGCGACGGCGGGCCCTCCGCGACGACCTCGCCGCCGCGCACGGCGATGAGGTGGGTGGCGTACCGGGCGGCGTGGTTGAGGTCGTGCAGGACGGCGACGAGTGTCCGCCCCTGCGTCTCGTGCAGCTCGGCGCAGAGGTCGAGGATGTCGATCTGGTGCTGGATGTCGAGGTAGGTGGTCGGCTCGTCCAGCAGGAGGAGCGGCGTCTGCTGGGCGAGGGCCATGGCGATCCAGACGCGCTGGCGCTGGCCCCCGGACAGCTCGTCCACGAAGCGTTCCGCGAGTTCGGCGACCCCGGTGGCCGCCATGGACTCCTGGACGATCCGCTCGTCCTCGGGGGACCACTGGCGCAGCAGGCCCTGGTGCGGGTAGCGGCCGCGGGCGACGAGGTCGGCGACGGTGATGCCGTCGGGGGCGATGGACGACTGGGGCAGCAGGCCGAGGGTCTTGGCGACCTTCTTCGCCGGAAGGCTGTGGATCGACTCCCCGTCGAGCAGCACCCGGCCCTGGGCCGGCTTCAGCATCCGGGAGAGGGCGCGCAGCAGGGTGGACTTGCCGCAGGCGTTGGGTCCGACGATGACCGTGAAGGAGTGGTCGGGGATTTCGACGGAGAGGTCGCGGGCGATGACCCGCTGCTCGTAGGCGAGGGTGACCGCCTCCGCGCCGAGCCGCTGCCGTCCGCGCCGCTCCTGCCGCTGACCGTCCATACCCGTACTCCCGTTGTTCTTGTGCGTGGTCATATGCGGCCCGCCTTGCGTTCGGTGACGAGCAGCCAGAGCAGATAGCAGCCGCCGAGGATGCCGGTGACGACGCCGACGGGCAGCTGGCGCTCCCCGAAGGCGTTGGTGGCCAGCCAGTCCGCGGCGAGCAGCAGCACCGAGCCCATGAGGGCGGAGGCGCCGAGGTTGGGGCCGGGCGTCCGGGTCAGCCGGCGGGCCAGTTGAGGGGCGCTCAGCGACACGAAGACGATCGGTCCGGCGGCGGAGGTGGCGACGGCGACGAGCAGGACGGCCGAGGCCATGAGGAGGATCCGGGTCCGCTCGACCTTCACCCCGAGGGCGTACGCGGCGTCGTCGCCCATCTCCAGCATGCGCAGGGCCCGGCCGTGTCCGAGGACGAGCGGCAGAAGGACGCAGCAGACGGTGAGGAGCGGCCAGAACTGGGCCCAGTCGCGCCCGTCGAGGGAGCCCGTCATCCACACGGTGGCGCGCGTCGCGTCCACCAGGTTCGCCTTGGTGATCAGGTAGTGGATGACGGAGGTGAGCATGGCGGCGGCGCCGATGCCGACGAGCACGAGCCGGTAGCCGTGCACGCCCTTCTTCCACGCCAGCAGGTAGATCGCCGCTCCGGTGACGAGTCCGCCGACGACGGCCCCGCCGGCCGCGGCGGCGGCGCTGCCCTGGAAGAGGACGATGACGGTGAGCGCGCCGACCGTGGCGCCCTGCCCGAAGCCGATGACGTCGGGGCTGCCGAGCGGATTGCGCGAGATCGACTGGAAGACGGCCCCGCCGACGGCGAGGGCGGCGCCGACGAGGACGGCGACGAGGACGCGCGGCAGCCGGATCTCCATGACGGCGAATTCCTGGACGGGCGTGCCCGCGCCGAGGAGGGTGTCGACGACCTCGCCGGGCGTCATGGGGAAGTCGCCCGTGCCGACCAGCACCACGGCGCCGGCGAGGGTCAGCGCGAGCAGCCCGAGCACGGACAGCGCGCCCCGGGGCGCGTACCGCACGGAGAGCCCTCCCGCGGTCCGCAGGGTCTTGGTGGTCACAGCTGGGCCATCCTCTTGCGGCGTACGAGTCGGATGAAGACGGGCCCGCCGACGAGGGCGGTCACGATGCCGACCTGGAGTTCGGCGGGGCGGGCGATCATGCGCCCGATCACGTCGGAGCCGAGCAGCAGCACGGGCGCGAGGACCGCCGCGTACGGCAGGATCCAGCGCATGTCCGGCCCGGTCAGGGCACGCACCATGTACGGCACCATGAGGCCGAGGAAGACGATGGGCCCGCAGGCGGCGGTGGCGGCCCCGCACATCAGGGTGACGGCGGCCATGGCGATGATCCGCGTGCGGTTGATGTGGGCGCCGAGGGCCCGGGCGGTGTCGTCGCCCATCTCCATGGCGTTCAGGGGCCGGGAGATGAGCAGGGCGAGGACGGCGCCGGCGAGGATGAAGGGGGCGACCCGGCCGACCGTCTCCATGGTGGCGGAGGCGAGGGAGCCGACCGTCCAGAACCGCAGGCGGTCGAGGGCCGCGGAGTTGAGCAGCTGGACGGCGTTGACGTACCCGTAGAGCGCGGCGGTGGCGGCGGTTCCGGCGAGGGCGAGCCGGACGGGGGTGGCCGTGCGGCTGCCACCGAGGACGTACACGACGACGGAGACGACGGCGGCGCCGGCGAAGGCGAACCAGACGTAGTCGCGGACGTCGTCCACGCCGAGGAACGCGATCGCGGACACGACGGCCGCGGCGGCACCGGCGTTGACGCCGAGGAGGCCGGGCTCGGCGAGCGGATTGCGGGTGAGGCCCTGCATCACGGCCCCGGACAGGCCGAGGGCGAGACCGACGAGCAGTCCGAGGAGGGTCCGGGGCACGCGTACGTCGCGCACGATGATGTCGTTGCCCGTGCCGGTGGGGTCGAACAATCCGCGCCACACGTCGCCCAGCGGCATCGGCTTGGCACCGATCATGATGCTCAGGACACAGATCAGCAGCAGGACACCGACGGCGCCGACCAGGCCGACGGCGCGCACGGAATTCCGGCGCGTCGTCTTCTGGGCAGCGCCTGTCGACTCCGCGCTCGCACGGGAGGGACTCTCGACCAACACGGAGTTAGGTTAGCCTATCCAACTCTGCTGGTCGGAGGGGGAACCGGCGGACTTCCCACGGGCGTACGCCCGCCTCCTACAGGCCCAGCCGTGCCAGCGCCTTCCCGGCGTCCAGGCCGCACGCCCCGTCGCCCGCCGCGGTCCACGCCGCCGCGCACAGCGCCCGTACGCCGTCCATCGCGTCCCTCGCCCCGTCCCCGTCCCCGTCCCCGTCCGCGGACGTTTCCGGGCCGGCCGGCTCCAGCGTCAGCTCCCCGCCGCTCACGGCCGCGCGCCACCCGCCGCACACGAAAGCGCCGTCCTCCTCCGGCACCACCTCGGGCTGACGCTCCAGCAGGCCCCGCAGATCCCGCGCCACATACGTGGGCCGGTGCTCCGGCACCGCCGCGAGCAGCGTCGCCGCATCGGTGACACCGGTCAGGACGAGCAGCGAGTCCACGTCCCCGTTGAACGCGCCCTCGATGTCGGTGTCCAGCCGGTCGCCGACGACCAGCGGCCGCTCCGCCCCCGTCCGCAGCACCGTCTCCCGGTGCATGGGCGGCTGCGGCTTCCCCGCCACCTTCGGCTCCACGGCGCCCCCGGTCGCGATCCGTACGACCTCCACGGCCGCCCCGTTCCCGGGCCCGATGCCCCGCGCCCCGGGAATCGTCAGGTCGGTGTTGGAGGCGTACCAGGGCACTCCGCGCGCCACCGCGTACGCGGCCTCCGCGAACCGCCCCCACAGCAGCTCGGGCCCGCCGTACCCCTGGACGACGGCGACCGGCTCGTCGTCCGCCGACTCCACGGGCTCCAGGCCCCGTTCACGCAGGGCGACCCGCAGCCCCTCCCCGCCGATGACCAGCACCCGCCCACCGGCCGGCACGTCCTCCGCGATCATCCGGGCCACGGCCTGCGCCGAGGTGACCACGTCCGCGCCCTGGGCCGGCACCCCCAGCTCGGTCAGGTGCGCGGCCACGGCGTCCGGGGTCCGCAGCGCGTTGTTGGTGACGTAGGCCAGGTGCATGCCGCCCTCGCGGGCCGTACCGAGCGCCTCGACGGCGTGCGGGACGGCTTCGCCACCCGCGTACACCACCCCGTCCAGGTCGAGCAGGGCCGTGTCGTAGGCCGCGCTCAGCGCGACCGCGCTGCCCCCGGGCCTCGTCCTCCCGTGCCGCCGCTCCTGTCCGCTTCGCGCCATGACGCCGTACTCCTCACATCGCCCGGTGTAATTTCCCCGCTCCCCCGATCATCGCTCATGCCGCGCCGCACATACGATGACGAGATGAACACCTCAGGTCACGCGGCCGCCGATGCCCGCGCTGCCGCCGCAGGGTTGCGCCTGCGTCCGTTCCGCGGACTCCGTTACGTCCCCGAGCGGGTCGGCAGTCTGGCCGCCGTGACGTCGCCGCCCTACGACGTCGTCGTACGACCTGACGGGCTGCTCCACCTGGAGTCCGCCGACCCGCACAACATCGTCCGGCTGATCCTGCCCCAGGCGATCACCGCCGGCACCCGGCACCGCAAGGCGGCCGTCACCCTCGACCGCTGGATCGCGGAGGGCGTCCTCGCCCCGGACCCGGAGCCGGCGCTCTACGTCTACGAGCAGTACGGCGACGGCATCCTGCAGCGGGGAATCATCGGGGCGCTGGAACTCACCACCCCGGACAAAGGTGTCGTTCTGCCGCACGAGGACGTGATGCCGCACGTGGTGGAGGACCGCGCGGCCCTGATGCGGACCACGGCGGCCAACCTGGAGCCGCTGCTCCTGACCTACCCGGGCGACGGCGACGGCGCCGCCACGGTCGTGGAGCGCACCGTGGAGCGCGAACCGCTGCTGGCCACCACCACCGAGGACGGGTTCCAGCACCGCCTGTGGGCGGTCACGGACCCGGCCGAGCTGGCGGCGGTGGCGGCCGATCTCGCCCGCCACCAGGCTCTCATCGCGGACGGCCACCACCGCTGGGCGACCTATCTGCGGCTGCGCGACGAGCACCCGGCGCCGGGCCCCTGGAACTACGGCCTGGTCCTCCTCATCGACACCGTGCGCTATCCGCTGCGGGTCCGCGCGATCCACCGCCTCCTCAACCGGCTGCCGGTGCCGGACGCGCTCGCGGCGCTGGGCGACGCCTTCCGCGTCCGCCGCCTCGACGGGCCCCTCCCGGCGGCCCTCGACGCCCTCGCCGCCGCGGCGGCCGGGGGCAACGCCTTCCTCCTCGCCGGTGACGGCGGTTTCCACCTCCTGGACCGCCCGGACCGGGACCTCCTGGCCCGTACGATCCGCACCGACCGCCCGGAGGCCTGGCGCACCCTGGACGCGACGGTCCTGCACTCCACGCTCCTGGACCACGTCTGGCACATCCCGGACACCCCCGAGGAGATCGCCTACATCCACGACACCGAGGCGGCCGTGGAGCAGGCCGAGCGCCACGGCGGTACGGCGGTCCTGATGCACCCGGTACGCGAGGAGGTCGTCCGGGACCTGGCCCGGCAGGGCGTCACGATGCCCCGCAAGTCGACCTCCTTCGGTCCGAAGCCGGCCACGGGCCTGGTCCTGCGGAGCCTCGCGCTCGACTGAGGAACACCCCGGAACGACAGAAGGGCGGCACCCCCGCCGGGGGTGCCGCCCTTCTTCGCCGTCAGTCGCGGTCGTCGTCCTCGCCGGCGTCGTCGGCGTCGGCCGCTTCATCGCCGGGGTGCTCGCCCTGCTCCTCCGCCGTCTCGTCGAACGCGTCGACGAACTCGACGCCGTCCAGCTCCGCGAGCCGGTCGGAGGCGTCGGTGGCGCCGTCCTTGTCGGCTTCCAGGGCCTTGGCGAACCACTCGCGCGCCTCGCGCTCCCGCCCTGCGGCGAGCAGCGCGTCGGCGTAGGCGTACCGCAGGCGTGCGGTCCACGGGTGTACGGCGCTGGAGGCGAGTTCGGGGCTCTGCAGCGTCACGATGGCCGCGTCCAGCTGCCCCATGTCGCGGCGGGCGCCGGCGGCGACGAGCCGCATCTCGACCTGCCCGGCCTTGTCGAGCTTCTGCACCTCGGGCTCACCGGCCATGGCCAGCGCCCGCTCGGGCCGGCCCATGCCGCGCTCGCAGTCCGCCATGACGGGCCACAGCTCGACGCCGCCACTCATCCGCCGCGCGGCCCGGAACTCGGCCAGCGCCTCGGAGTACTTCTGCGTGGCGTACGCGGCGAAGCCGGCGGCCTCGCGGACGGCGGCGACACGGGAGGCGAGCCGCAGGGCGATCCGGGAGTACTCGTACGCCTTCTCGGGGTCCTCGTCGATCAGCTGGGCGACCATGACCAGGTTGCGCGACACGTCCTCGGCAAGCCCCTTGGGCAGGCTCATGAGCTCCTGGCGCACATCCGGGTCGATCTCCTCACCGGTGACCTCCGGCGGAATCGGCAGCCGCTTGATCGGCGCCCGGTCCCCACGGTCCCGGTCGTCCCGGCGCCCGAACCCGCCCCGGTCGTCACGACCGCGGTAGCCCCCGCGGTTGTCATCCCGCCGGTCGTCCCGGCGGAAGCCACCGCCACCGCGGCTGTCGTCACGGCGGGGCCCACGCGGCCGGTCGTCACGGCGGTCGTCCCGCGAGAACGAGGGACGCTCGTCACGACGGAAGGACGGACGCTCGTCCCGTCGGTCATCGCGGCGGAAGCCACCGCCACGGTTGTCGTCACGGCGGTCGTCACGCGGGAAGGAAGGGCGCTCGTCACGGCGGAACGACGGGCGGTCGTCGCGACGCTCGTCACGACGGAACGACGGACGCTCGTCCCGTCGGTCATCGCGGCGGAAGCCACCGCCACGGTTGTCGTCACGGCGGTCGTCACGCGGGAACGAAGGGCGCTCGTCACGGCGGAACGACGGGCGGTCGTCGCGACGCTCGTCACGACGGAACGACGGACGCTCGTCGCGACGGTCATCGCGGCGGAAGCCACCGCCACGGTTGTCGTCACGGCGGTCGTCACGCGGGAACGAAGGCCGGTCATCTCGCCGGAACGACGGGCGGTCGTCGCGACGGTCGTCACGGCGGAAGCCGCCGCCACGGTTGTCACCGCCGCGGTTGTCATCACGGCGGTCATCGCGGCGGAAACCGCCGCCACGGTTGTCGTCGCGACGGAACGACGGGCGGTCGTCGCGGCGGTCATCGCGCCGGAAGCCGCCGCCACGGTTGTCGCCACCCCGGTTGTCATCACGGCGGTCATCGCGGCGGAAACCTCCACCGCGGTTGTCGTCACGGCGGTCGTCACGCGGGAACGAGGGACGCTCGTCACGGCGGAAGCCGCCACCACGGTTGTCACCGCCGCGGTTGTCATCACGGCGGAAGCCACCGCCGCCGCGGTTGTCTCCGCCGCGGTTGTCGTCCCGTCGGTCATCGCGACGGAAGCCACCACCGCGGTTGTCATCGCGGCGGAAGCCACCGCCGCCGCGGTTGTCGCCACCGCGGTTGTCGTCACGGCGGAAGCCACCGCCGCCGCGGTTGTCACCACCACGGTTGTCGTCACGACGCGGCCCACGGAAGCCGCCCCGCTCGCCACCGTCCTTGCGGCGCGGCTCGCGCTCCGGTCGGTCGTCGGGAGAGTTGGTGGACATCGGCGTGACTCCTGTCTTCGGGTACTGCAGTCATTCTCGCGCAGCCGGCACTCCGCCGCGCATCGGCAAAAAGCCTGGGGAAAAACAAAAGGACCCCTGGCCCCAGCATGAACGCTGGGACCAGAGGTCCTGAAATATTGTTCGGCGGCGTCCTACTCTCCCACAGGGTCCCCCCTGCAGTACCATCGGCGCTGAAAGGCTTAGCTTCCGGGTTCGGAATGTAACCGGGCG